>CAYFSC010000082.1:0-12554 GCA_964345695.1 uncultured Rhodothermales bacterium
TGGTCGGCCCGGCGGCGGTGGGCATGGATGCGGTAGCGGATGAACCCGTAGCCGCTCAGGACAAGGAGAAGCACGCACACCGCGTAGAACCAGGCCGTTTGGTAGAAGTGCGGCTCCACGCGGAACGTGAGCGAGGCGGGGGCGGTGCTCCAGGCGCTGGCTGCGCGGCGGGCGGACACGGCAAACCGGTGCTCGCCCGGCGTCAGGTTCGTGAAATAGGCCGTGCGACGCGCACCGGCCTGCGACCAGCCCGAGCGGAGCCCATCGAGCCGGTAGCGGAACTGGACATTCTGGGGGTCCGAGTATTCCAGAGCTGTGTAGTCAATCGAAATCTCCTCGACGCCGGGCGGAAGCGTAAGGGCGGCGACGGTATCGGGACGGATCGATCGGCCATCCACGACGAGACGCTCGATGCGCACCGGCGGCGCCGTGCCCGTTCCACGGTACACCTCGTCCGGGTCGATGACAACCACGCCCTGCTGGGTGGGAAACCAGAGGCGGCCGTCCTCGGCTTCGATGCCGGCGGGCTGCATGCCCCCGTTGGCCTCGCGCGAGCGCATGCCCGATCGGGTCGTGTAGCTCACCGACTGCACCCCGCTGCGCTCCCCCCGCGCGAAGGCATTGAGCTGACGCTTCTGCACCCAGAAGAGGCCGCGGTTGGTGCTCATCCACATGCGGCCGTCGTGCTCGATGATGCGATGGATAACATCGTCGAAAAGCCCATCGTCGGTGCTGATGTGTGTCGTGGAGGCGCGGGCCAGTGCGGTGCGGACGGAGGCTGAGTCTGGCGCGTGTTCGGGCAGGACGACGCGCGCCAGGCCGTTGTCCTCGGTCCCGATCCAGTAGACGCCGCTGGAGTCGCGATGGATCTCACGGATCAGGTTGGAAGGGAGGCCCTCGTCCTTCGTCAGGCTTACGAACGCCCCGTCCACATACCGCGCGATGCCGCCTCCGTTGGTGCCAAACCAGAGATCGCCGTCTGGGGTCTCCCGGATGACGCGAACAAATTGATGGGGCAAGGCACTGTTCTGGGGCGTGAAGATCTCCCAGGGCGCCGTCGGGTCGGAAGCATCGGGCTGTCGGTAGAGGCCGTTTTCGGCCCCGACCCAGAGCCGGCCGGACCGGTCTTCGTGGATCGCGCGAATGCGCGTGAGTTTCGGCAAAGTGGGGATGGAACCGTCGCACCGGCCCGCTTCGAAGCGACACAGCCGCGCCCCGCCGACCCAGAAGCCCGTCGGTCCATCGTGAAGGGCCCAAACGTTGATGAGCGGCTGATCCTCCTGCTGGGGCACCACCGACCCGAAGGTGCCGTTTTGGTAGACGGCCAGCCCGCCGCCGAGCGTCCCGATCCAGATGCGTCCGTCTGCGTCCTGCTCAACGGGGTAAATGTTGTCGCCGGGCAGCCCCTCGGGCGTGCCAAAGACGGTCACGGGAGATCGCTGAAGTCGGATGAGCCCGGCGGTGTTGGTGCCCAGCCAGAAGTTCCCGTCCGAATCCTGAAAGGTGCTTTCGATCACCGCATCCTGGGTCCGATAAATCCGTTCGTAGCCGGATCCGAGACGGTACAGTGCGTTTCCGGTGTTCAGAAGGTCTCGTACATGGGAGGTTCGCATCGCGTAGAAGCTGCGGCTGCGCTTGATGTCCCCCAGGGCATCGATGCGGACCCATTGGCCGCTCTGAAAGCCATACATGCCGCTGGACGTGCCCAGAAGGGGCGCGCCTCCGTCCACCGGCATCAGGCCGTAGAGGCCCTCCGGCGTCGGCCCTTGGAACGGGATCGTCGCAAAGGAGCCGTCCTGCCATCGTAGCACGTCGGAGTATTTCCCAATCCAGACCGACCCGGACGGGGCCTCGATGAGTCGGTAAACGGCATTGCGATCGGGGAAAGCATCGAACGGAAACTGCGTCCAGGTGCCGTCGGGCCGGCGCCGGTAGAGGCCCTCCGTGCGGGTGCCCACCCAGAGCGATCCGTCGCGGGCATGCAGGAAGGATTCGACCTGGCTGGAGATTGTGTTGGGGGCGACCCGTTCGAAGCGGCCGTCGACGTAGCGAAGGGCCCCGGTCTCGGTGCCGATCCACGGCGTTCCGTCCGGCGCCTCGTGGATGGCGAAGATACTGCCGTGTCTTTCTGGGTCATTCAGGACGCGGAACCGGGCATCCGTGAAGCGAACGAGATGGCCCGACTCGGTGTAGAACCAGAGTTCGCCCTGAAATGTGTACAGGTTGATGATGCGGCTGCTAGGAAATTCGTCGTACTGGCCCGAGCGATAGACCGTGAAGTCGAGCCCGTCGAACCGGACCAGCCCGTCGTAGGTGGCCAGCCAGAGGTATCCGTCGTCGGTCTGCGTGACATCGTTGACCGTGTTGACCGGCAGGCCGTCGTCGATGGTCCACTGGGTTGCTACGTACGGCGACTGAGGCTGTCCGACCGCAGGGCCGACGCCGATGGCGACCGCAAGACCGAAAAGAAGAAGTACGACTCGACATCTCCACCGTGCCACGAAAGAGACGGTCCAGGACGACAGCAGAGAGGAGAGAAGGGAAGCGTCAACCACTACGAGGAGAAGAGAGAAAGACGATCATTTTCGATGCGTTTCAGATCCAAACGTGTGCGACTTTCTCAAACGTCCGCCGGCTTTCTGTTGCTTTCTTTGGACGAAAAGAAAGAGTATATCTTCTAGATCTACTATCATACCCGACGAATGACAATTCGAACGGTTTCGTGTTCTGGGTCAAGATCAAAAAACGGGATGCGGCTGGAACAACCCACCAGGCGTCTGTGCGGGCACGACCGGTCATGAACATGCCATCAACATGTGGCCATGAACGCAGAGGAACGGAAACCGGCGCGCGACCGGAGCAACAAAAAAGCGGGACCGACCGAGGCCGATCCCGCCGCATGAAGCGTCCCGCATTGTGCGCGGAGCTAGAAGTCCATGTCGCCGTAATCCGGCATGCCGTTCATGCCCCCGGCGCTGTTCTCCTCCGGGAGGCTGGACACGACAGACTCGGTGGTGAGGAGCAGGCTGGCGATGGAGGCGGCGTTCTCCAGGGCCGTGCGCGTCACCTTGGTCGGGTCCAGTACGCCTTCCTCGAAAAGCGGGCCATACGTCTCGGTGCGGGCATTGAAGCCGAAGTCGCCCTCGCCGTCGCGCACGGTTTGCACGACGATCGAGCCCTCGTAGCCTGCATTCTGAGCGATCTGGCGGAGGGGCGCCTCCAGCGCTTCACGCACGATGTTGGCCCCAATGCGCTGATCCTCGTTCGGCAGGTCGAGATCATCGATTACCGAAAGGGCGCGGAGGTACGCCACGCCGCCGCCCGGCAGAACGCCCTCTTCCACGGCCGCCCGGGTGGCATGCAAGGCATCCTCGACGCGGGCCTTCTTTTCCTTCAGTTCCGGCTCGGTCGCGGCACCGACCTTGAGTACAGCCACGCCACCCGACAGTTTGGCCAGACGCTCTTGCAGCTTTTCGCGGTCGTAGTCGGACGTAGAGGCCTCGACCTGCTGCTTGATCTGGGTGACACGGGCCGTGATCTGCCCCTGCTCGCCGGCACCGTCCACGATCGTGGTCGTGTCCTTGTCGATGCGGATGCGCTTTGCCGCACCGAGGCTGTCGAACGTCGCGTTCTCGAGGCGATGGCCTTTCTCCTCCGACAGCACGGTTCCGCCGGTGAGCACCGCGATGTCCTCCAGCATGGCCTTGCGACGGTCGCCGAAGCCGGGGGCCTTCACGGCCGCCACCTTGAGGGTGCCGCGCAGCTTGTTCACGACGAGTGTGGCCAGCGCCTCGCCCTCAATGTTCTCGGCGATAATGAGCAGCGGGTTGCCCGTTTGCGAGACCGTCTCCAGGATCGGGAGCAGGTCCTTCATCGCGCTGATCTTCTTGTCGTGGATCAGGATGTGGGCGTCTTCGAGCTCGACCTCCATCTCCTCGGCGTTTGTGACGAAGTACGGCGAGAGGTAGCCGCGGTCGAACTGCATGCCTTCCACAACGTCGAGCTCCGTCTCCATGCCCTTGGCTTCCTCGACCGTGATGACGCCGTCGGTGCCAACCTTCTCGAATGCGTCGGCGATCAGCGCACCGATGGAGGCGTCGTTGTTGGACGAGATTGTGGCGACCTGCGTAATGTCCTGCTTGCCCTCGATCTCCCGGCTCTGCGTGCGCAGCTGCGCCACCACGTCCTGCACCGCCGCGTCGATGCCGCGCTTCAACTCCATCGGGTTGGCGCCGGCCGTGACGCTCTTGAGGCCTTTCGTGATGATGGACTGACCCAGCACCGTCGCGGTGGTCGTGCCGTCACCGGCCACGTCGCTGGTCTTGGACGCGACCTCCTTGACGAGCTGCGCACCGATGTTTTCGACGCGGTCCTTCAGCTCAATCTCCTTCGCGACGGTCACGCCGTCTTTCGTGATGGTCGGCGCGCCGAAGGACTTCTCCAGGATGACGTTGCGCCCCTTCGGCCCGAGGGTCACCTTTACGGCGTTCGCGAGCGTGTCTACACCGCGCTTTAGCGCGTTGCGCGCCGGGGCGTCAAAAAGAATCTGCTTTGACATGGTTGATTGTCGTCAGGTTGAGGTGGGTAAAACGAGATCCAATGGGGAACACTCCGGAAGGCGGGAGGCAGGACGCATGCGCCGGAAACCGGAACCCGTAGACCGCGATCGTTTCGCGCTCCGATCGTTTCGCGCTCCACGAACTCGGCGCCGCGCAGGCCATTCTACTCCTCGATGGTGCCCAGCAGGTCGGATTCCTTCATGATGAGCAGCTCTTCGCCGTCCAACGCAATCTCCGTCCCGGCGTATTTGCCGTAGAGGACCGAGGCGCCCTCCGCAACAGACATTTCGACGTGCGTGCCGTTCTCGGTGCGGCCGGGGCCGACGGCGACGACCGTTCCTCGTTGCGGCTTGTCCTTCGCCGTGTCGGGAATGAAGAGGCCGCCAGACGTCTTCTCGTCGGCTTCGGCTGGACGCACGGCGACGCGGTCTCCAAGGGGTTTGAACATGGCTTTGGGAAGTTTCCTCGTGAATATGACAAGATCCATTGGAGCCCCGGCAAAATGACCAGGGGTGCACCGGCACGTCGCCGGTGTGCTCCGCCGTCTTATCAAACCGTGTGCCGAAGTCGCCACCCGGTCTTAAAAAATCAACTCTGGCCTCCGATTTTGAGGGCAAGCCACAGGACCGGCGTCCCGAATGCCAGGCGGACACGAACGGCCTGCCATTCTTACCGGGCGTGGCTGTCACCACTGGCAGTGCCCGCGTATCCTTGCGCGGCCAAAATGACAGAACCCGCGCGGAGGGTCGATGGTACGGCTGTAACAGACCCTCCCGGATGCTTACGCATACCCGTGGCGGTTTTCCAGGCGCGCCGCGATGCCTGCCGCGCCGCGATATCCGCCGCGCCGTACGCACTGGCCCTGACCCTGTTGCTGGTATTCTCTGCTTCGCCTCATGACCGCATCCCGACCCTTCCTCGCGCTGCTGCTGGTTGGCGCTCTGTCTCTCGGTGTGGCCGTGTCGGCCGCTGCACAGTCGACCGCTGCACAATCGACGGCTGAACAATCAACAGAGGCCGCGTCCGATTCGGCACGCCACCCGAACCGCGTGCCGTACGAAACCAACCGGAGCGTGGGGTATCATGTCCTGTCTGCACCGGCTTACGTCCTGCATGGGCTGACGCGTCCGATCGGCTGGACAGTCAAGTTCCTCGAGCGACGCTTCCCGACGCTGTTTGAGCCGCAGCAGCCCGTTCGCGGATTCCTGCCGCTGATCGAGATTGGCGGTCCGGCCGGAGTTCTCGTCGGCGGTGCGCTTTACGACAACCAACTGTTTGGAACGGACCAGCGCGCCCGCGTGCAGGGCCTCTACGGCTCCAGCGACACGTTCGAAATCCGCGGCACCTACAGCGCACCGCTCGGGCCGACCACCCGGTTCGAGATCGTCGGCAATTTCTTCTCGCAGCCTGAAGACAACTTCTTCATCGGGGGCAACCGCAGTGACGAAACCCGCGACGAGGGCGAGTTCTTCCGCAAGCAGCTCGATATCGAAACGCACCTGGATTACACCCCGCCGGGGCCGTTTCGGGGATCGGCCTCGCTCCTCTACGAACACGTCGATGCCGACGAAGAAGACGGCCCCCTGGGTCAAACCCTGATCGACGCGGACCTGCCGGGCTTCGACAGCTCGAACGACTTTCTCACCCCGCGTCTGCGTGCCGAGCTCGACTTCACCGAGGGGCAGCCCCGCACCTACCGCGGCACGAAACTGTCGCTGCGGGCTGACTATACGCACGACCTGACCAGCGACCGCTTTCGCTACGGACGCTACGTGGCCCAGGTGGAGCAGTACCTGCCCGTAGGATTTTTCCCGAAGTCGCGACGACTGGCCCTGCGAGCCCGTGCTGAACAGGTGGAGCCGCTCTTCGAAGGCGAAGAGGTGCCCTTCTACCAGCTTCCGCTGCTGGGCGGCCCTCGATCGCTCCGCGGATTCGAGTTCGACCGCTTCCGCGACGACGGATCGGTGCTGTTGAGCGCCGAGTACCGGTATCCCATCTGGCGCATGTGGGACGCCGTCGTCTTCACGGACGCCGGCCAGGTCTTCGACGCCTGGGAGGACGTGGCCGTCAGCGACTTCCAATGGAGCTACGGGGCGGGCATTCATCTGCTCGGCCCCAAGGGATTGACCTTTCGCTTCGAGGTTGCCAACAGCGAAGACGGGCTGCAAACGATCCTGACGGTCAATCCCTCCTTTCGAACCACCGGACGCTGACCCCGGTGCTGCGCCCTGCCCTGTCGTCCCACCCAGTGAACGCGTTTCTCCCATGCCCGACCGCAACCGCTCCTTCTCGTTTGGCCTGCCGATGTCGTCTGTGGGGCTCCTGCTTCTCGGCGTGGTGGTGTTGGCTGGCGGATGCGCCAGCAGCGCGCCCTACACGCTCGGCCCGGTCAAGACGGAAGACCCCGATCGCCAGCCCATTGATCGGCCCAAGGAGGTCGTTGAAAACCAGTACTGGGACCGCGTCGACATGTCAGTCATTTACCAGCTCGAAAAGCCGCTCGACCTAAATTGGGTGGGGCGCGGTGTCGGCAAATCACTGGGGGTGGCCGAGGCGGATGAGGCCGACAACGTGAACGTCATGGACGAGCCGCCGAACTCCAGCTGGTGGCAGCGCCGCATCTTTTACCGCGACCTGTCGATGGAGGCGATGGCCGAGGGGCCCAACGACCGGGACACCACGGGCGTCGCGGCGGGACCCGACACGAGCGGCACCTGGACGGTGGTGAGCGGAAAGTTCGAGGGCGCGGCGCGCGGCTTCCAGATCAAAGATTCGCGCGGAGACCGGTACCTCGTCAAGCTGGATGGCCCGAAGTGGCCCGAGCAAACGACAGCCGCTGAGGTCATCTCGACGAAGATCTTCCACGCTGCCGGCTACTACGTTCCGCAGAACACCATTACCTACTTCGAACCGGCACAGCTGCGTGTCGGCGATGACGCGACGGTGCAGGACGGCAACAGGGAGCGCCCTATGACGCGCGAGGACATAACGACCCTCCTGTCGCCGTACGAGCCGCGCGACGACGGCACGATTCGTGGGTTGGCCAGCAAGTTCGTCGACGGCACACCGCTGGGCCCGTTCGAGTTTCGAGGCACGCGGAGCGACGACCCCAACGACCGCGTTCGCCACGAGCAGCGGCGGGAGCTGCGCGGACTGCGGGTCATCGGCTCGTGGCTGAACGACGCGGATCGCCGTGCCGCCAACACCCTGTCCGTGTATACCGACGAGCAGTACGTGAAGCATTACCTGATCGACATGGGGTCGACCCTGGGCGCCAACGCGTCGAGTCCCCATAAACCCGTCCACGGGCAAGCCTATATCCTCGACCAGCGCAAGATTCCGCAAGCACTGGTGTCGCTGGGGGCTTACCGGTTCCCCTGGTGGTATTACGACCCGACGCCGAAATACAAGGCTGTAGGCTACTTCCGGTCGGACGTGTTGAAGCCCGGCGACTGGGTGATGTCCTACCCCAACGCCGCCCACGAAAAGATGACGCGCCGCGACGCCTACTGGGGTGCGAAGATCGTGATGAGCTTCTCGGACGCAGAGATCCGGCGCATTGTGGAAACCGCAGACATCTCGAATCCGCAGGCTGAAGACTACCTGGTGCAGACGCTCATCGAGCGGCGCGACAAGATCGGACGCTACTGGTTCGACCGCATCAACCCGCTCGATCGCTTCGAGGTGCAGGAGGCCCCGGTAGCGGCCAGCACCGGCTCCGGCCGCGTCGGCCCCCGTCTTGCATTTGATGACCTCGCCGTGACGACCGATCTGGCCTCGGGCGCGCGCCGCCGCTACGCGGTGCAGTTCCACCACGACGGCGACGCCCTCGGCCCGCGCCGGATCGTAAACGCCTCAGCAGTGCAGCTTCAAGTGGACGGGCAGCGGCTGCGTGCCCTGCTCGACGCCGAGGGCGCAGAAGAGCGCGATGAGCGGGTGGTGCGCGCCGCCGTGCAAACGGTGGCGGAAGGGAAAGAGCCCAGCCGGTTCACGCACGTCTACCTGCATGTGCCCCGCAACGGGACCCCGCGCGTGGTGGGCCTGGAGCGAGAATAGCTGAATGGCGGAAGACCGCTGTGCCTGATTCTGTTTGCTTCCGGTTGGCAGTCGGAGCGGCAACCGGTGTTCGTGGCGTGGACGCCGCTCTCTGGATCCGTGATCAATTCCTGATGTGGCTCGTATGATCGCGCGTGCTTCGAGGCCCCAGTAGCGCGGTGCCGCATTACAACCACGGTGTTTTCACGGATCCGACGGCCAGCATGGGTCGCTTTCTGGCTTCCATTTTTGGGCTGCGACGTGAGGAGCGAGAACTCTCGTTCCTGATGGCCCTCTACCACTTCATTCTGCTGATCACGCTGTACCTGCTGAAGCCGGTCCGAGACAGCCTGTTTCTGTCGGAGCGCGGGGCCGAGGAACTGCCGTTTGTCTTTATCCTCACGACGGTCGCCATCGTCCCCATCGCCGTTCTGCATTCGCGCGCAGGACGAACCCTGCACGTGGGTCGGCTCATCGACGGCGTGTCGGTGTTCCTCGTCGTGGCCGTTCTGGGGCTCCGAGGTTTGCTGGCGCTGGACACCGTGTGGGGCACGTACGTGTTGTACGCGTCGGTCAGTATTTACGGGCTTGTCGTGACGTCGCAGTTTTGGCTGCTGGCCAACGCCATCTTTGCGGCTTCCCAGGCGAAGCGCGTGTTTACGGCCCTGAGCATCGGCGCGATTTTGGGCGCCGTTGCGGGCGGCGAGATTACCGGGCTGCTCGTCGACACGCTCGGTATGGCGAGCCCCAATCTGCTGTGGGTGACGGCCGGTCTGCTGCTGTTCTCCATCGGGCTGGTCCGGTTCATCCGGTACCGGCATCGCCAGCTCGGCGGCACTTTCGAAGAGGGCGAGCCGGGCTCCCACCCTGCGGATCAGGGCGATCCTACCGGCGCGTTCTCCATCATTCGCGATTCGCGACACATCCAGTTTATCGTTGGCGTCATCGCCCTCACGGTGATCACGACGACGTTCATCGACTTCCAGTTCAAGACGGTCGCCTCACAGGCCTTCCCCGGCGAGGGGGAGCTGACAACCTTCATGGGGCGCTTCTACGGCCGTGTGAGCCTGGTGGCGCTCTTCGTGCAGTTCGTCATTGCTCCGCGCCTTATGAAGATGGTTGGCATCGGCGGGGCCTTGTCGATCCTTCCGCTGGCGCTTGGAGTCGGCACCGTGGGCATGCTTGTGGTGCCGGGCCTGGTGGCGGGCGTCCTGCTGCGCGGCGCCGACCAGAGCCTGAAGCATTCTATCGACAAGACCGGGCGCGAGATTCTGTTCGTCCCCGTGTCGCTGGAAAAGAAGAAGCGTGTGAAGGTCTTTCTGGACATGTTTGTGGACCAGGGCGCGCAGGGGCTGGGCGGCGTGCTGCTGCTGCTCTTCACCGCCGGCTTGGGCCTCTCGGTGCAGAGCTTGAGCTGGGCCGTTCTGGGACTGTTGATCTTGTGGGGCTGCCTGGCGCTCGGAGCGCGAGCCTCCTACGTCGAACAGTTTCGGAAGAAGCTGCGCCACCAGCAGGACTTCCAGGCGGACGGGACGCCGGACGACGCTTCGGAGGAGCAAGACGAGGAAATCTCCGATGATCTCGACCAGCTCCTGCAGTCGCTGTGCAGCCACAGCGAGACAGAGGCCCTGCATGCGCTGGAGCAGCTGGAGGACAGCGATACGACGGTACCTGTCGACGCCATTCTGTGCCTGCTGGAGCATCCGGGCGCGGCCGTGCGCGAACACGCCATTCGTGTTCTGCGGGTGCGCGACGTCAACGCCGACGGCGTGGCGCAGACGGTGGTCGAATCTCTCACCGATCCGGACACCGACGTGCAGTTGGAGGCCGCCCGATATCTGTACTGCCATCAAACGTCGAACCGTCTGGGGCGCCTGCAAGAAGCGTTGCAGCACGACGACGTGCGCATCCAGGCCGCGGCGGTCGGGCTCATTGCATCGGAGGGCGGCACGCAGGAGCAGCGCATGGTGACCGAGCCGATGCTGCGCCGTCTTATGGACATCGGTGGCGACGCCGGCGAGGACGCTCGCACACATGTGGCGCACCTGCTGGGTGTTCTCGATCGTCCGTACCGCAACGAACTTCTGCGTCGCCTGCTTCGAGACGATTCGATGCAGGTGCAGCGGGCCGCCGTCGAAGCGGCGGGAGAAACCGAAGATCGCGCGTTTGTTTACCCTCTGGTGGTCCGCCTCAAGTCCGATGCCCTGCAGCGAGAGGCCCGTAAGGCCCTCGCCCAGTACGGGCGCCGTATCCTCGGCACGCTGCACGACTTTCTTGTTGACCCGAACGTTGCCCTCTCGATTCGCAAGAAGATCCCGGCCATTCTTGCCGATCAGCCGTGTCAACTGGCGGTGATGGTGCTGGAAGACAGTCTCTCGAAGGTGCCCATCCCGGTGCGCCATACCGTCATCCGGGCACTGAGCTCGCTGCACGCCATCGACGAATACGAATTTGACTTCGAGCGTGTGGAAGAGACGATCCGCGAAGAGGCCGAGCACTTCGCCTCGCTCGGTCAAATCCTGCATCTGCGGTTGCGGACCAGCGAGCCCTCGCATTCCCACGTCGACCCGGACCTGCTGCAGAAGCTGCGCCAAGAGAGCCTCGAGCGTATCTTCCGTCTGCTAGGGCTGCGCTACGACCAGCGCGACATCTACGATGCGTACCTCGGCATCACAAGCGCCGAAGACTCGCTGCGCTCCAGCGCCGTGGAGTTCGTCGACAATCTTGTCGAATACAGCATCAGCAAGTACCTGCTGCCGCTGCTCGACGATCCGAACGGCCGACAGGCCACACAGGTCGGACCGACGCACTTCGACCAGCGCATTCGTCAGTGGTCGCGGGCTACCGCCTACATGGAGGCGGCCGACGATCCCCGCCTCACGGCGATGCTGGACGCTGAGTCCGACGCCTCGGCCGTGCTCGACGGAACGGACGCGCACGGCGACGGTCATTCCGGGTCTGTGCCGGACGAGCTCCAGCAGCGCCTGAAGGAGGAGTAGGCGCTGTGGACCGGGCACGTGCCGCCCCTCACTGTATTCTGGCTCATCGTTGATTCCAACCCTCAGCATGTCTGATCTTCTTCGCGTTGAGGACATGGGCCGCGTGCGGACGCTGACCCTGAACCGTCCCGACAAGCGGAATGCCCTGAACCACGCTCTCGTGGCGGATTTGCGGGGGGCCCTTGCAGAAGCGGCCTCCGCAGATGCTGTGCGCGTCGTGGTGCTCACCGGCGCAGGGCGCGTGTTTTCTGCCGGCGCCGACCTGTCGTCGCTGAAGGCGCTTCGAGATGCCTCGTCGTTGGAGAACAAGAGGGACTCGGAGCATCTTGCTGGCCTCTTCCGCGAGATCTACCTCCATCCGAAGCCCGTTCTTGCGAAGATCAACGGCCCCGCCATTGCCGGCGGATCGGGGTTGGCCGCAGTGTGCGACCTGTCCGTTGCGGCCCACGAGGCCAAGCTCGGGTTCACCGAAGTGCGCATCGGATTCGTTCCGGCCATCGTCATGGTGTTCGTGCGCCGCAAACTTGGGGAAGCCGCTGCACGCGATCTGCTGCTACGCGGGCGCCTCCTTCCGGCCGAAGACGCGGCCGAGATGGGCCTGATCACCCGTGCGGTGCCCGCCGACGACCTCGACGCGACCGTCGACGCTCTGGCCCAGGAGCTGGCGACGGAGACCAGCGCCTCGGCCGTCGCGCTCACCAAAGAGATGATGGCGCAGGTCGACGGCATGGGCCTGCAAGAAGCGCTCGACTACGCCGTGCACATGAACGCCTTCGCCCGGAACACCGACGACTGCCAGGCCGGGATCGACGCGTTCCTGAACAAGACCGATCCGCCGTGGAAAGAAGGGGCGGGTTGAAGGTCCGAGCGTGCGGACGAGCGTACACATGCATCCGTCAAATCACAATTGAAGCGATGAGCCCTGATTATTCGGAGTATTCGACGGACGAACTGCTGGAGG
>CAYFSC010000083.1:0-7924 GCA_964345695.1 uncultured Rhodothermales bacterium
GGGGTGGCCGCCATTGTCGGCTCGGCGGTGTTCAACGTCCTGGTGATCCCCGGCGTCTCAGGACTTGTCGGTCGGGAACTGGCGTCCGAGCGCACGCTCGTTTTCAAGGATGCACAGTTCTACATCACGTCGGTAGCGGTGCTGCTGCTCACCTTCGCGCTGGCGGTCATCTACAACCCCGAGGCGGGCGAGCCGCTCGTGGGCATCGTGACGCGCCCGGTAGCGTTCATCCCGGTGGCGCTGTATGGCCTGTATCTGTTCCTGCAGCAGCAGGACGCCATCGAGTACGATCCCGAGCCAGTGCCAGAGGGCCTGTCGCCCGCTCGGGAATGGAGGCGGCTCGGTCTCAGCCTCGTCGTCATTGTCGTGGGCGTTGAGGGGCTGGTACGCGCAGCCATCGGACTGGGCGACTGGTTCGGTACCCCGTCGTTTCTCTGGGGCGTGACGGTGGTGGCCGCAGGCACGAGCCCCGGATGCCTTCGTGAGCGTCCGGGCCGCACAGCGCGGGGAGGGAACCGTGAGCCTCGCGAACGTGCTGGGGAGCAACATCTTCGACCTGCTCGTCGCCGTGCCGGCCGGTATTCTCATCGCCGGTGCGGCACCAGTGGACTTTGCCGTTGCGATTCCCATGATGGGCTTCCTGACTCTCGCCACGATCATTCTATTCACGATGCTGCGAACGAAGATGCGCCTCAGCCGCAGCGAGGCTTCCATTTTGCTCGTGCTGTATCTTGGTTTTCTGGGATGGATGATCCTGGAAACCATGGACATATTGCGCTTCGTGACGTAGCGAAGCCTTCGGGCGCTTCGGCAGTAGGGCGTCGCGCTCGGGACGCGGGCACAACCAAGGCGCAAACAAACCGTCCACGAAACCGCGGCAAAACCGGGAACAGAGAAATCGGCAGGGGCCTTGACACGACGAGCCTAATTGTTCACTCTCCGCCCCTTGGCATGCTGCGTATAGCCGCTCTCGCTGTTCTCGCTGGACTGTTCACGGCCTGTGCGCCAGCCATCCAGGCCCAGGAGATAGATACCTCCGAGGTTGCCATGACCGTACAAATGGCCGATTCGCTTGTCGTGACGGCCTCCCGCATCGCCGAGCCGTCGCGCGAGACGGGCCGACGCGTGACCGTCTACACGCAGCAGGATCTGCGGGCGCTGTCCGTCAACACCATAGACCAGCTCCTGACGGCCGTGGGCGGCATCGACGCGCAGAGCCGCGCGGGATTCGGGGTACAGAGCGACCTGACGCTGCGCGGTTCCACCTTCAACGGCGTGCTTCTTTTGCTGGATGGAGCGCGCCTCAACGACCCGATGACGGGCCACTTTCTGATGGACCTCCCGGTACCGCTCTCGGAGATCGTGCGCGTGGAGGTGCTGCGCGGGCCCGCGGCCGCATTGTACGGTCCTGATGCACTGGGAGGCGTCATTCAGCTCTTTACGCGCACCGGCCTCCGACAGGGACGCATGGCCGACACAGGCGCGGCGGGATCCGTCGACGGTCGCGTCGGCGATCATGGCCTGTACGATGCGACCGGCAGCGCGCGCTACGTCACCGCCCGAACGGCCGTCAGCGCGGCGGCCACGGCGCAGGGCAGCGACGGGCAGCCCATCCGCACGGCCGACGGCACGCCGGTGCGCGACGGCGACGACCGACTCCGCACCGACTTTGAACGCTGGGCCGGAACCGCCGCCCTAGCCCGTGCGCTGGGCGACGCGACGCTGTTTGCGCGCGCCGGCGTAGACGATCGATCGTTCAGCGCGTGGCACTTCTACACGCCCTTCCCGAGCGACTCGGCCCGCGAGGAGACCGCCACGCTCTGGGCGCAGATGCGCCTCCGCTCCGACCGCGACCAGACGACGCGCTGGGAGGTCCAGGTCGCTGGCAAGCAGCACGACGACACCTACCGGTTCAACCCCCAGGTTCCGGCCAGCATCCACACCAGCCGACTGCTCACGACACAGGCGCAGGCATCGCACTCGGTGGGCGATGCGACAGTGACGGGAGGCGTCTCCGGACGAGCGCGCGGCATCGACAGCAATGGCCTCGGCACGCACACCGACGGCTCTGGCGGCGCGTTCGTACGGATGCGCTGGCCCGTCACCGACCGCCTTACGCTGAACCCGAGCCTCCGCGCCGACGTCGACCCAACGTATGGATTTGAACCAACCCCGCAGCTCTACGCTGCCCTTGCACTAGGCGCCGCGACACTACGCGCCGGGGGCGGACGCGCCGTGCGGGCGCCCAACTACATCGAGCGGTACGTCGACACGGGCGGCAACCGCGGGAATCCTGACCTTGATGCCGAGTCGGCCTGGTCGGCCGAGGTGGGCATCGACGTGCGGCCCCGCGTCCTGCCGGGCCTCTCGTTGCACGCCACCGGCTTCGGACGGCGCACCACCAATCTGATCGACTATGCGCAGGAGACATCATCCGCGCAGGTGTTCGTCGCCCGTAACCTCCATGAAGTATCGACGCTTGGCCTGGAGCTGGAGGCCACGTGGAATCGCACCGTGCATGGAGCGCAGGTCCATCTGCAGTCGGCCTACACCTTTCTCGACGCCGAGCTCGACACCGACGCCGAGGTCGCCGCGTTCAAGTACGCCCTGACCAGCGCCCGCCATCTGCTACAGGGAAGCGCGTCGGTCCGTCTCGGAGACGCCACGCTCGGGGTGCAGGGCCTCTGGAAAGACCGCATGGACGGCACGGGCATCGCCACCGATCGGTATGGACTCGTGCACCTGCGGGCCGGCTACACGGTGTCGATCGCCGGCCGGCCTGCGACGCTGACGGCCGAGATGCGCAACCTGTTCGACCGGGCGTACACCGAGGTCTTCGACGCGCCCATGCCCGAGCGCACGCTGCTCGTGGGAGCGCGCATCTCGCTGTAGCGTCTGCTTCTTCGTGAGAGCAAGCGATGGAGAGTCCAGGCGCCCGATCGTCATGGATGATTCTGCACCGCGATGAGGTCGCTGTTGACCCGTTCGTGAGTGGAGCCTTCGCCATCACGCACCGCCACAATGACAACCTGGACGAAGGATGGACTCAGACTCGCTATTGCGGCTCCAGCGGGATTCTCGTGATGCTCAGCCAAAGCGTTGGCGCAGCCGGCGAGCGGTTCTACCAGCGCGTCGACGATGAACGGCTCCAGACGAACGTCTTTGGACGTGCCTTCGGTGTTTCGACGTTCCTGTTCTGAGCGCAGTGCGGCCGTCCCGGTCGGCAATCTCGTTTGGGATAAGTTCCAGGCCGAAAAGCACCGCCCCGACACCGATCAGGGCGAAGACGATGGCCGTTTCGACCGCGAATTCGGCACTGCTCATAATTTACTGTCGATCCAGGAGTCGTTCGACCGGCCGACAGGATAGGAAACGACCGCCGTACTCGGAAGCTTCGTCGGAGCGGCAGACCGCGGGCGTCCGTCCACCGGGGCCAAAAACCACCTCTGCGGCCAGCAGTTTGTCCCGCGCCGGATTGATTCCCGCGCCGCGCCTTCGTTCTTTCGTGTCGGGGCGATGCTTGCCCGCTTCCGCACCCCTTCCACGGACTTCTGTATCGCTATGGATCGCGTTCGCGTTTTTCTCGGCGTGCTCGCCGGACTCCTCCTCGTCGGTTTCGCTCTGGCTCCTACCGCGCACGCTCAGTCATCGGACGACGTTGCCGCGTGGGGCGACCTGGGCGGGTTCGACGACCTGGCGTTCCGGCAGGTCGGCCCGTCGCGGGGCGGACGCGTGACCGCCGTCGAGGGGCATTCGGCGCATCCGCACACCTTTTACATGGGCGGCGCGGGCGGAAGCGGCGTGTGGAAAACCACCGATCACGGCACGACGTGGACGAATCTGACCGACGGGCACGGCTTCCGAAGTACGTCCATCGGCGCCATTGACGTGGCCGATTCGGACACGAACGTCGTGTACGTCGGCACGGGCACCGACGGCATCCGTTCAAACGTGACGACGGGGCGCGGCATCTACAAGTCGACCGACGCGGGAGAGACGTGGTCCTTCCTCGGACTCGAAGACGCCGGGCAGATCGGCGCTGTCGAGGTGCATCCGCAGAACCCGAACCGCGCCTACGTGGCGGCGCTCGGCCATCCGTTCAAAACGAACGAGCAGCGCGGCGTCTTCCGCACGACCGACGGCGGCGAGACGTGGGAGAAGGTGCTCTACGCGTCCGACTCCACGGGCGCCATCGATCTGGAGCTGCATCCCGAGAATCCAGACGTTATCTACGCGGCGATGTGGCGCGGCGAGCGCAAGCCGTGGACGATCATCAGCGGCGCGCGCGAAGAGGACGGCCTCTACAAGTCGACGGACGGCGGCGACACGTGGACGAAGATGACAAACGGCCTCCCGCAGGATCTCGTGGGCAAAGCCGACTTCGCCGTGACCCCCGCCGCACCGGATCGCGTCTACGCGCTCGTCGAGGCCCCGGGCGATGAGCAGGGGCTCTACCGCTCTGACGACCGCGGCGAGACGTGGACGCAGGTGAGCGACAAGTCGGAGATCATGAACCGGCCGTTCTACTTCACCAACATCGACGCGCATCCGCAGAACCCCGACAAAATCTTCGTGGGCAACGTGTACTACTGGGTGTCGAGCGACGGCGGCGAGACGTTCAACCGCAAGGAGGTGACGCACGTCGACGTGCACGACCTGTGGATCAACCCGGAGGATCCGGATCTCCGCATCCAGGGCAACGACGGCGGCGCGACCGTCTCACTCGACGGGGGCACCACCTGGTCCACGCAGCTCAACCAGCCGACGGCCGAGCTCTATCAGGTCAATGTGGACGACCGCTTCCCGTATTGGCTCTACGCCGGACAGCAGGACAACTCGACGATCATGGTGCCGAGCTTGCCGCCCGCCGAGAGCGCGCCGACCGGCCCCGAGGGCTGGTGGAAGGCCCCCGGCGGCTGCGAGACCGGTCCCATCGTGCCGCGCCCCGAGGATCCGACCGTGGTCTACGCGAACTGCAAGGGCCGCTTCGGACGCTACAGTCACCGCACCGGGCAGCAGCGCGGACACTACGTGGGCGGGCAGTATATCTACGGGCGCAATCCGGCGAAGCTGAAGTACCGGTTCCAGCGCGTCGTGCCCATCGAGGTGTCGCCGCACGACAACAACACGGTGTACCACGGCTCGCAGTACGTCCACAAGACGACGGACGGCGGCACGACGTGGGAGACGATCAGCCCCGACCTCACGGCGAACAAGCCGGAGTATCAGGTGGCGTCGGGCCGGCCCATCAACCGCGACATCACGGGCGAGGAGCACTACAGCACGCTCTACAGCATCCGCGTCTCGCACCACGACGCCGACGTCATCTGGGCCGGGGCCAACGACGGGCCGGTGCACGTGACGCAGGACGGCGGAATGTCGTGGACGGACGTGACGCCCGACGCGCTGCCCGAGAACGCGCGGATCGACGCCATCGAGCCGTCGCCGCACACGCCAGGCACCGTCACCATCGCCGCGCATCGCCGCCTGATGGGCGACTTTGCGCCGTACGTCTTCCGCACCACCGATCACGGCGCGACGTGGACGCGCCTCACGACCGGCGAGAACGGCGTGCCGAGCGACTATCCGGTGCGCGTCGTCCGCGAAGACCCGGACCGCGAGGGTCTGCTCTACGCGGGGACCGACTTCGGGCTCTTCGTTTCCTTCGACGCCGGCGGGCACTGGCAGCCGCTGCAGCAGAATCTGCCCGTCACGCCCATCACCGACATCCGGGTGCACGAGCAGGACCTCGTGCTCTCCACGATGGGCCGCGGCTTCTGGATTCTGGACACCCTGACGCCGCTGCACCAGCTCAGCGATGCGGTGATCTCCAGCGAGCACCACCTGTTCGACCCGGCGGACGCCGTCCGCATGAGCTACCGGGGCGGACAGCGCGGAGCGGGCGGCCCCGAGTTCCCCGAGCCGGGGGCGACGATCGATTACTACCTGTCCGAGCAGCCGACGGAGCCGGTCACGCTCGACATTCTGGACCGGGAGGGCACCGTCATCCGCACCTTTGAAGCGACGCCGGTGTCCGAGGACGAGACGGACGACGAACCGCAACGGATGGACGCGCCCGATCAGCCCGAGATGGAGGGCGACCTTCCTGCCGAGGCCGGGCACAACCGGTTCACGTGGGACTTGCGGCACCCGGGTCCGGCGCCCGACGCCACTGAGGACCAGCCGTACTTCGGCGCCGGCTTCGGTCCGCTCGCGGCGCCGGGCATGTATCGTGTACGCCTGCGTGTGGGCGACGCGCAGCAGACGCGTCCGCTGCGCGTTCGCATCGATCCGCGCGTAGACGCCGACGGCCTCGACGCCGCCGATCTGCAGGCACAGACGCAGTTCAACCTCCGCCTCCGTGATCTCATCGGGCAGGCGCGCGAAACGCTCGCCAGGATCGACTCGCTGCGGGAGAAGACGGACGACGACGCCCGCCTGCGGACGCTCAACGACCTCCGCGGGCGCCTCGCGACGCCCGACGACATGAGCTACCCGCCGCCCATGCTCATCGACCAGATGGAGTACCTCTACTTCATGACCAACGCGGCGGATCAGGAGATCAGCGAGGACGCAACGACGCGCTTCCAGACCCTGCGGTCGCGCCTGTCGGACATCCGCTCGGCACTGGAGGTGCAACCAGACGTGTAACATATCCTCAGATTGCACGCCGGATGAGAAAGAGGTTCCTCCGGCGTGTTTCCGGTATTTGACACTCCGGTGCGTTCGACCCCCTGGAACGAGCACACCGGGTCGCACATGTGGTCCTGCCTTCGCTTTCGTGTCTTTCTGATGCAGGTTGACACTCGCCATACCGACGGCACACTGATCGTCCAGCCCCGTGGAGACTGGTCGCTCCAGCGTCCGTTGCCGCGTTTCCAAGACGTGCTGGCCGACGCGACCGTGCCGGGACCGGTGCAAGCCATTGCATTCGACACCTCCGACCTCGGCGCGTGGGACAGCAGCCTCGTTACGTTTCTGTTCGAGGCCGCCGAGTACGGGCGAGACCACGACCTGGACGTGCGGACGGAAACGCTGCCCGACGCATTGGCGCGCCTTGTGGCGCTCTCGCAGGCGGTCCCGGAAGAAAGTACCGGCAGCGACGAAGGCTCGCCGTCCGCCCTCGTGTGGCTCGGCACCTGGGGGCTGGAAGCATACGACGAGATGCACGATTTCGTCACCTTCGTCGGGCAGGTCGCGCGCAGCTTCATGGGCCTGCTCACGTTTCGCGTGCGGATGCGGTGGCGCCAGTTCGGCGTGGTGGTGCAGTCGAGCACCTCGTCGGCCCTGCCCATCGTGACGGTCATCAGCCTGCTCGTCGGGCTCATCCTGTCGTTTCTGGGCGCGGTGGTGCTGCGCCGCTTCGGGGCCGACTACTTCGTGTCGTACCTCGTGAGCTACGGCATGCTGCGTGAGCTCGGCGCCCTCATGACGGCCATCATCATGGCGGGGCGCACGGGCGCAGCGTTTGCGGCAGAGCTGGGCAGCATGAAGATTGCCGAGGAGATCGACGCACTCAAGACCCTTGGCATCTCGCCGATCGATTTCCTTGTCACGCCGCGCGTGCTGGGCATCGTCCTCGCCATGCCGCTGCTCACAGTGTACGCGGATGCCATCGGAATCCTCGGAGGGATGTCTGTGGCCGTGACCATGCTGGACCTGTCCGTCGCGCAGTTTCTCACGGGACTGCTCGAGCCGGTCGTTCTCTCCGACGGGCTCATTGGCATCTTCAAGGGCTTCGTGTACGGCATCATCGTCGGCGTAGCCGGCTGCATGCGCGGCATGCAAACGGGCAACGACGCCTCTGCCGTCGGGGACGCGACGACCTCGGCCGTCGTCACCGGCATCATCCTTATCGTCCTCGCCAACGCCATCATCGACTGGGCGGCGGCCATCTTTCAGATTTGATGCGTTATGGGTTGTG
>CAYFSC010000083.1:8024-12466 GCA_964345695.1 uncultured Rhodothermales bacterium
GTTGTGGGTTGTTTGATATGAACGGTCGATGTGCGCTCTGAACTCGAAACTCGAAACTCAAAAATCGAAACCGTGTCCCCCGACGCGCCCCCCATTGAAGCCAACGACCTGGTCCTCGCGTACGGATCCTTCGTCGTCATGCGCGATCTAACCTTCCGGATCCGGCGCGGGGAGATTTTCGTCATCATGGGCGGGAGCGGATCGGGAAAGAGCACGCTGCTGAAGCACATGATCGGCCTCATGCGCCCCTCGGAGGGTACGCTCCGCTTTGAGGGGGTCGACCTCTGGGCCGTTGACGAAGACACCCGCGCGGACGTGCTCCGCCAGATGGGGGTGCTCTACCAGCAGGGGGCGCTCTGGAGCTCCATGACGCTCGGCGAAAACATCGCGCTGCCGCTGCAGGAGTACACCGACCTGGACGACGCCGACATCGAACGCGTCGTGGCGCTGAAGCTGGCGCTCGTCGGGCTGCGCGGCTTTGCCTCGTTCTACCCGCACGAGATCAGCGGCGGCATGCGGAAGCGCGGCGCCCTCGCCCGGGCCATCGCGCTCGACCCCGATGTGCTGTTTTTTGACGAGCCGTCGTCGGGCCTCGACCCTGTGAGCGCCCGCCGGCTCGACGACCTCATTCTCCAGTTGCGCGACAGCCTCGACACGACCATCGTGGTCGTCAGCCACGACCTCGCCAGCATCTTCACCATCGCCGACCGCGCGCTCTTTCTCGACATTGAGACGAAGACCATGACCGCCCTCGGCCCGCCCAAGGAATTGCGCGACAATCCGCCGAACGACCGCGTGCATCGCTTTCTCACGCGGACCGCCGACACGACGGCGTAGGCACCTGTCCCGGCCCCGTGTCTCGACGTCCCGCGACCACCAACCCTCCTGATTCCCATGAGCAGACGCGCCAATCCCACCGCCATCGGCCTCTTCGTGCTGGGTGCCATCGTGCTGGGCATCGTGGGAGTTGGCGCGTTGGGGTCGAGCCAGCTCTTTAGCTCGCGCAAGACCTTCATCAGCTACTTCGACGAATCGGTCAACGGGCTGGACATTGGCGCGCCGGTGAAGTTCAAGGGCGTGCCCATCGGGCAGGTGACCGACATCCGACTGCGGGTCGATCTGGAGGACGAGACCTTTCAGGTGCCGGTGCTGTACGAGATCAACCTCGATCCGGTGACGGACACCACCGGGGCCACACTGGACCTGAGCGACCGCGAGCTCCTGCGCGAGCAGGTCGACGACGGGCTGCGGGCCCAGTTGCAGCTCGAAAGCTTTGTGACGGGCAAGCTGTACGTCGAGCTGACCTACGTCTCGCAGCCGCAGCCGCCGCAGTACGCGCAGAAGGAGGACCGCTATCCCGAGGTCCCGACCGAGCTTTCGCCTCTGGCCAAGCTCGGTGAGGAGGCGTCGGGCCTGGTGACGAGCCTGCGCAGCTTCGACGTGAGCACGATCAACGAGAACCTGGTGCAGCTTCTCGTGAAGGCGAACAGCAAGCTGGACCAGATCGACATGTCGGAGATCAACCGCTCCATTCTGGTCACCATCGAGTCGGTACAGGACCTCGTGGAGTCCGACGAAGTCCGCGGTGCGCTTCGAGATGTCCCGCAGCTCACCAACCAGCTGGGCGAGACGCTGGCCGACACCCGTACACTGATTCAGCGCCTCAACGAGTCGGTCGACCCGACCGCCGAGGAACTGAAGACCACGGGCAAGGAGCTCCGTGCCACGCTGCAGTCCATGCGGCGCACCATGAAGAAGATGGACGAAACAATGTCCACCGACTCCGGCATCGGCTACCAGATGCAGGAGGCCCTGTCCAATCTCTCCGAGGCGACCGAAGCCCTCCGTGTGCTCGTCGAGTCGCTGGAGCGGAACCCGGGCATGTTTATCCGCGGAAAAGAAGAGCCGGAACCTACGAATGAGCAGTGATCCTATGGTCCCCTCTCGGCACGCTACGTGGTTCTACCGCCGCCTCGTCCTCGGGGTCATCGCGCTGGGCCTGTTCGGCCTTGCCGCCGGATGTGTGCGGATTTTAGAGCCACGGCAGAGCAACCTTCGCTACTACTCCCTGGAGGGTCGCCTCTCCGCCGATTCGATGGCCTCGGCCGACACGGCCGGCCTCGCGCTGGGGCTGCGGAAGGTACGCCTGGCCGATTACCTTAACACGCCCACCATGGTAACGCGGCGCGGGCCTCACGAAATCCACTTTGCCGAGTTTCATCGGTGGAGCGAGAGCCTGGACCGCGCGATCAACCGGGCTGTAGCCAGCCGCCTCGAGGACACCGACACGGTAGAGTCGGCGGAGATCGTGCCCTGGATGGAAGGGGCGACGTTCGACTACATCCTCCAGCTGCGCGTCCTGCGCTTCGAGGGCAATGGCCCGCCGCCTCCGGGTCCGGACGCCGACGATGACGCTCCGATTCCCACAGGCCACGCGCACATGGCGGCCCGCTGGGAGCTGGTCGATCCTGCCACCGACACCGTGCTGGCGCGCGGGTCCACACAGGTGCGCCGCGACGGATGGCCCGTGGACGACTACGCCGACCTTGCGTCGAAGCTTGATGCCTCGCTCACCGTGCTGGCCGACGACATCGCATTGCGGCTCGAAACCCTGGCGTCCGCGCCCTGAGGACCGTCGACCGGCGGTGCGGTCTACCTGTGAACGGTGAACTCTCGTCAAAACACGGGCCGTTGCGTCGCAGAGGACGGGCCCGAGCAGGTCCGCAAGTTGCACCCGATAGCGTGGCGGTGTACGTTAGCGTGCCACGTGTGTCGGTGTCTGCCGGCGCCCGCGCTTCCCTCGCTCATCCGGTTCATTCGCGGACATGGATCTCCCGCTGTATTTGACTGCCATCGTCGCGTTTCTCGTCATCAACGGGATGCTGCTCTCGGCCTCGGTGCTCGTGTACGTCGAGCGCCGGGTGTCCGGCTTCATTCAGAACCGACCGGGGCCGAACCGGGTCGGGCCGGCGGGCCTGCTGCAGCCGTTCGCCGACGTCCTCAAGTTTGTGCTGAAGGAGGACGTACGGCCCGCCGCGGCCAACCCGTTCATTCATTCGCTGGCGCCGGTGCTGATGGTCGTCATCGCCATGAGCACGGCGGCGCTCATTCCGTTCGCGGAGGGCGTCGTGATCGCCGACCTCGACGTGGGCGTGCTGATGCTGCTCGCCCTCACGTCGATCAGCGTGTACGGCATCACGCTCGCCGGATGGAGCTCCAACAGCAAGTACTCGCTGCTCGGCGGCCTGCGCTCCGCGGCCCAGATGGTCAGCTACGAGCTGTCGATGGGCCTGGCGGTCATCTCGGTCGTGCTCATCGCGGGCTCACTCAACTTCATGGAGATCGTGCAGGATCAGGCCTCGGGCGCTGCACTTCTCGGCTGGAACGTTATCCGCAACCCCATCGGCTGTCTTATCTTCATCACCACGGCCTTCGCGGAGACGAACCGGGCGCCGTTCGATCTGCCGGAGGCCGAGCAGGAACTGGTGGGCGGCTACCACACCGAGTACAGCGGCATGAAGTTCGGCATGTTCTTCCTCGCCGAGTACGTGAACTGGTTCGTCGCCTCCTTCTTTATCGTCACGCTCTTCTTCGGCGGCTATCTCCTTCCGTTCCAGCCACAGCTGCTGGCCGTCTTCCCGGGGCTGGCGGGATCGGTGGTGCTGGGCATCCTCCAGTTCCTCGCCCTGATGCTGAAGGTCAGCTTCTTCGTCTTCCTCTTTGTCTGGGTGCGGTGGACGTTCCCGCGCTTCAAGTACAACCAGCTCATGAACATCGGCTGGTCGTACCTGCTGCCCATCGCCCTGGTGAACGCCCTGCTCGTCGCTGTGGGCGTTGCCGTCTTTCAGTCCATCGGGCTGTAGTGCCCGCAACGCCGGGCCCTACGGTTCGCGGCTTCCGGCTCGAGACGGTTTCTGGCCCCGGTCGGTGAGCGTAAGCAGGGCGCCGGCCATCAGCAGGGCCAGGCCGCCGAGGCGTGTCCAGGTGAGGGGGATCGGCTCGCCGCCCAGGGCGCCGTAGTGGTCGAGCCCGGCCGAGGTGCCGAGCTGGACGGCCAGCACGACCATCCCGAACAGAACGGCCCCGATGCGCGCCACCGCGTAGTTGCTCGCGGCCACGACGCCGACGCCGAAGCATCCCCCGATCCAGTAGTACCACGCCAGTCCGCCCCACTGCAGGGTGCCCGTCGAGAGGCCCAGCAGGAGAAGCAGCGCAGCGAAGGCCGTGCCCACGACATGGTTGATCCACGAGCTCTCCAGGCTGCCCACGTACGTTCCCAGCGCCGCGTTCACAACGCGGCTGAGCGCCGACAGCACACCGTTGAACGCCGCGAGCAGAAAGAACATACGAGGAACGAGGTGAAAAACAGGGAGCGAAAAAGGAAGGACGGGGGACCGAGGTTCCTCTTGAAAAGCGGTTGGGTGAATGGATGAGAACCCGCG
>CAYFSC010000084.1:0-12447 GCA_964345695.1 uncultured Rhodothermales bacterium
CGGCTTTTCGTTGCCCGCCGGGAGTCCGATCCGGAACCAATGGCCGATCCACAGGTCGTGAAGGACGTCATCACGCACGGACTACTGGCCTCTCTACCCCTCCCCACGTCATGGATCTCTGGCAATACCGCGCGAACATCGAACGCGTCGTCGACGGCGACACGCTTGACCTCAAGATGGACCTGGGTTTTGGTGTAACCCTGACCGGCGACGAAGCCCGGGTTCGGCTGCGAAATGTGGACACGGCGGAGATGTACGGCGTGTCCCGAGACAGCGAGGAGTACGCTGCAGGGCAGCGGCACAAGCAATTCGTCGAGGAGTGGATCGCCCAGGGAGGCGAGGGCGAGTGGCCCTTCTTTGTGCAGACGTGGAAGGACGACGAACGCGGAAAGTACGGCCGGTGGCTGGCGGTGATCGTGCGCCGCTCCGACGGGGCGGTGCTCAATGACGACCTCGTGGCAGAGTTCGGCGATACCGTCCGCTCGTAGGAGGCGAGTCGGCCCGTCAGTCCTGGTTTGCGAGTTGCCCACAGGCGGCATCGATATCCTGGCCGCGCGACTGACGCACCGTCACGGTGACGCCCTCCTCGACGAGGGCCTGGATGAAGCGATCGAGCTGATCATCGGGCGTGCGCTTGAAGTTCAAGCCCTCGACCGGGTTGTACATGATGATGTTGACCTTGCTGGGCACCCAGCGGGTGATGTCGGCAAGGCGCTTCGCATCCGCCACGCTGTCGTTCACGTCCCGAAACAGGCAGTACTCGTACGTGATGGCACGGCCCGTCTCGGCGTGGTAGTACTTGATGGCATCTTCCAGCGCCGGAAGACTCGTCTTCTCCGCCTCGTTGATCGGCATGATCTCGCTGCGGGTGGCGTTGTCCGGCGCGTGAAGCGAGACGGCCAGGTGGAAGCGGACCTGGTCGTCGGCCAGGTCGCGGATGCGGCGCGCAAGGCCGACGGTCGACACCGTAATCTTGTGGATCGACAGGTTGAGCGTGTCCGCGTCCGTCATGAGCGCGATGCTCTTCAGGACGTTGTCGTAGTTGAGGAGCGGCTCGCCCATGCCCATGAACACGACGTTGGTGACCTCCTTCCCGAAGCCCTCCTGCGCCACCTCGTTCATATGCCACACTTGGTCGTAGATGGCCCCCGCCGTCAGGTTTTCGCGGAAGCCCATCTGCCCGGTCGCGCAGAACGTGCAGCCCATCGCGCAGCCGACCTGACTGGAGACGCACACGGTAAGCCGGCGCGCCTCGCCGCGCTCGTCGAGGTCGGGGATGAGCACGGTTTCGGCCTCCTGCCCTGACGGGAGCCGAAAGAGCGCCTTCACGGTGCCGTCGTCCGACTGCTGCTGGTGGCGGACGTCGAACGACTCGATCGTCGCCACGTCCTGAAGTTCGCGTCGGAACGACTTCGGCAGGCTCGACATCTCGGCAAAGTCGGTCGAGCCCTTGCCGTACATCCAGTTGTAGAGCTGACGGCCTCGGTAGGACGGCTGCCCGAGCGATTCGGCAAACGCCTCCAGGTCCGCCGCGTCCATGGTTTTGAGGTCGACGCGAGCGTCGGTCGTGGATCGAACGGGGGGAGCAGTATCAGTCATGGTGTTCTAACAACGGTCAACGCAAGGCCCTCGTTTCGGGACTCACGTCGGACGTTCGTGATTGTGCTACGCGTTCGGCTCCGGGAGGGGCGTGGCCATCATCTGCGCCGCTAGCTCTGTGAGTAGTTTTGCGCATGCAGACGCCGTACGGCCGTTCTGGTCGCGCGTCGGAGTATACTCGACGAGATCGGCCCCGACGATCGGAACCGTTAGCTCGTGCAGGATCTGGACGACGTCGCGCGTGGAGAGGCCTCCAGGTTCAGGATGCGAGACACCGGGCGCGAAGGCCGGGTCCAGCACATCGATGTCGAGGGACACGTACGTCGGGCCGTGCAGCGACGGGCGGTCTCCATGAGCCCATCGCCGCATGTCAATCACATCGACGTCGAACCGCTCGACCGGGTCCGCCTGCTCGGGCGTCATCGCGCGAATTCCCACCTGCACGAGGCGGTCGGCGCAGCCTTCCTCCAAGATGCGCGCGAACGGGCAGGCGTGCGAATGGCGGTCGCCGTCGAACACCGGATACAGATCCGGGTGCGCATCCAGGTGCAGGATCGTGAGCATGGAATAGTGGGAGCGGAACGCGCGCAGTACGGGATGCGTGACCGAGTGGTCGCCCCCGAGAAGCACCGGGCGACGGCCCGCGTCCAGCAGATCGTGAACGGCCGACGCGATGCGGGGCCGCGGATTGGCGTCGGCATCGATCGTCAGATTGCCCTCATCCTGAAGGATCTCCTGTACATTGTGGCCGCGCTCGCTCCAGACGTTGCCGGCGGAGGCAGCCAAAGCACGCCGGATGCGGGCCGGGGCCGCCGCCGCGCCCGCATGAAGCGACGATCCCCCGTCGTAGCAAAGACCCAGAAGAGCGAGCGGCAGCGCAGTGGTGGCCATGCGGAAACAGGAGGAGGTGAAAGAACGGAAGGACATCGGCAACCAAAGAAGGAAACCGCAGGGAGCCCGGAGATCCAATTCCTCCCGGAGGAAGAACCCCGACGGTGCGGCGGCTGCCAACAGTTATGAGAATGTTAAGATCGTGTGATGGGCGTTATGTATCCGGATCATCACGTGTCTATTGAGCGCGTCGAGGGTGGGGAACCTGAGACGCCTCACTTCTTCTGGCTGAGCAATTCTGCCAAGCCCGGTCTCTGGTGGGGGACCGGGCTTTTTCTTGTTGGGAAGGGGGCTTTGCCGGGCGCGAGGGGGGACGTTCCGGTCCAGACTACCATCCAATTCGGTGCGAAGAGCCGATGCACGCCTCCCAGCCGTCCTGTAGATGGGCTCCCAGATCGGCGAAAAGGACCCCAACTTGGGCAAGAGCTTCGGGGGAACCGAGAAGATACACGGCGACAACAGCAAGGCCCAGGGCAACAAGTGTGCGGCGGAGGAGGCCCATTCAGAGAAGAGAGGCGCCGGATGGTCTGCGCGATAGTGCAGAAAACAGCCGTTCGGGACGAGAGACACCAGTGCCGTCCGGAGGCACGCAGGGACGGACCGGTTCACGGCCCGAAACGGGCACACCCATACCGTTTCCAGCAGTCGGGGATTCATTCCAGGCGCCGATCCCCGATTTCAATCCTGCCTCAGTGCCGCTCCCACGCCCAACGTTGAGAGCGATTCCTTTGAGATCCAGCAGGTGTGGACGGGAACGATCACGCCGCAGAGGCCGGTGTGCAGTAACCCTGGGGCACCCACAGCGGCAAAACAGCGAGGAAGAGGCAACTGCGAACCGGTGTGCATCACCCGCGCTGCATTTCCGTACAGGACCGCCAAGGCTTGACTGCCGACATTGCACCCTTCGGATTGAACTTTCTCTGCTGAATGCGTCACTCGGAGACCGCGGCGCCTGCCGCCCGTTCGTACGTCCACCGGCAAATCGACCGTCTTTGCGAGGCGCACCCTACGGCCCGGAAGACCCTTCTCGTCCCCCGCGGACAGTTGGGCGCCGCGCTCCAGGCAGCAAGTGCGCGGCGGCAGCACGGATGGGTTGGGCTCGACGCTCGATCTCCGGGGGACCTTGCTGCAGACATCGCGCGCTTCTGGATGGTGCGCTCGGGCATCCAGCGCATGCCCCGCGGGCTGGACGTCGTGATGGCCGGCGCCGCCGTATCCGAGTTGCCCGACGAGGTTCGCCGTCACCTGGACAGCGACGAGCAGAGCCGCCGTCTCGCGGCGCCACTCGCCCGGACATTCGGTGAGCTTCGGATGCGGGGTGTGGCGCCCGACGCGTACCGTGCGTTTCATGCCGACGCGTCGCCGCGTCAGCAGGCCAAGGCTCGGGCCTACGTGCGGTACTGCGCGCTCCTCGACGCGCACAATGTTGCCGACGACGCCACTCTTCTCCGCCGGGCGACGACACGCATCCGTTCGGAAGGAATCTCCGACGGACGGGTCGTTGCGGTGCTCGATACGGTGCCGCTCCCGGCGCGGGCTTTTCAACTCGTGCAGGCGCTGCAGGAGGCCGTCGAAGGGACCTACGACGCGGCGTTTTACCGAATCGGGCAGGTCCGCTGCGACGCCCAAACGCCCGCCGATCGAGCCGCCGTGCGTCTGTCGGAGAAGCCCCTGCCTGGGGGCCCGTCAGAAGAGGAAGTTCGGTCTTGCACCGGATGGGCGGGAGGCGGGACGGTGTCGCGCCCATCCCACGAAGAGGCCGACGTTCAGTTTTGGACGGCAACGGGCGCGGAGGCTGAGGTCGAGGCGGTCCTTGAGCACATCCTTGCGGACGGCCTCCCGCTTGACGCCGTGGAGATTGCCTACACCGCGTCCGATCCGTACCTGACGGTATTGGACGTTGCGCGCCGTCGGTACAACGTTCCGGCCACCCTCAGCACGGGCCGCCCGGCGGCGGCCACGCACACCGGGCAGGCCCTGCTCGGGTTCTACGGGTGGATTGCCGGCGGACTGCAGGCCGCCGACCTCATTCGGATGCTGCGCGGCGGGCTGCTGCGTCTGGATCGGGTGCTCGCCGAGGACGAACTGCTGCGTCCCTCGCGTGCGGCGACTCTCTTGGCCGAGCAGCGCTACGCGGCGGGACGGGCCGGGTACCAAGACGCGCTCAACCGGCGTCTAGAAACGGTGAAAGAGAAGATCCACGACCGCCGCGAGCACAGCGCGTCCACCGAGCACCTGCAGCAGCAGCGCGACCGCATCCAGTCGCTTCAGAAGGTCATGCGAAAGCTGTTCGACCGGGTGCCATACGGCCCCGTCTCGGTTGCGGAAATGGCACGCAACAGCGAGCAGTTTCTGGTCGCATTTAGCCCGGCCGACGAGCCACCGCCCGGCACCCCCGAGGACGAGCAGACGGCCGACGAGGTCGCGCGAGGCGTACTGATCGACCAGATGCAAGCGCTGGCAGATACGCCGGATCTGGAGGCCCTCCCTCGCGCGCAGGCCGTTCGGCAGCTCCGGCGCCTCGTGGAGTCGGAGTACGTGAAGGCCCGGCGCCCCCGGCCCGGCCACGCGCACATCGTGCCCATCGAGGGCGCAGGCTACACCGATCGCCCGCACCTGTTCGTGGTGGGCCTGGATGCCGAGTCGACGCGTGCCACCGTCGCCGAGGATCCGCTCTTGACGGACGCAGAACGCGAGCAGCTGGAGGCCGACATCGGACGCGTCCTCCCGAAACAGAGCTCCGCCGGGGACCGCGATGCCTGGATCCTCCGCCGTGCTCTCGGACGCCATACCGGCTCGCTGGTCCTGAGCACGCGGACGTTTGACGTGCAGGACGGGGAGGAGGTCGCACCGTCCTCGTTGTACCTCCGCCTGCGGGAGCGCAGGCTTCGTGAGCGGCCGGAGGTCGACGTGGAGGATGCCACCGAGAATCTCGCGGACCGGAACCGAGCGCTGTGCCCACCCCCTGCGCTTCCGACGCTGAGCGACGAGATGGCGTGGCGCGCGGCATACGCCCATCGCCGAAGCGGATCCCCTCCCGAGGTCTCCCCGAGTCGCTCGCGCCTCCCTCTCGTGGAGGCCGGCATTGCATCCGTGTATCCGTGGATCGCCGACGGGCAACACGCCCAGGCGCAGCGACACTCCGGCACGTACACGGCGTACGACGGGCTTCTGGCACCGGGCCCGTATCCGGAGCTCGACATTCTCGATCCAGCGTACCGCGACCGGCTATCGGCCAGCCGCCTGCAGATGCTCGCCTCCGCGCCCTACGCCTATTTTCTGAAATACGTGCTCGGCGTCCAGCCGCTGGACGAACCGGCGCTCGACGACGTGCTGTGGATCGACCGCTTGCGACGTGGGACGGTGCTGCACAACACGTTCGAGGCGTTCATGCGGGCCCTCGACGAACCGGTGTCGATGGAGCACGAGAAGGCGTTGCTGGACGTGCTGGACGCGGAGCTTGCGGAGGTCCGGAACGAGATCGAGCCGCCGAGCGAAGCGGTGGCGCAGGCCGTCCGTCGCCGCCTCGCTGCCGACGCCCGCGTCTTTCTGCGCGCGGAGGCCGCCTACGCACGCGGCGACACCGATTACCGCGCGACCCCCGATCGGTTTGAGCTTGGCTTCGGGTTCCAAGACCACCGTAAGAAAGACGATGACCTGGGCCCTGTCACGCTTGCGTTTGAGCCCGACGTAGCGGTGCGTCTCCGCGGACGCATCGATCGCGTGGACGTGACGGACGACGGGCACTACGTCCTGTGGGACTACAAGACGGGATCGCGGAGCCCGTACGTGGGCGACGATGCGCCCCTCCATAAAGGCGAACGCCTCCAGTGGGCGCTGTATGCGTATGCGCTTGAATCGCTGCTGGACGCCGAGGTGGACGCCTCCGGCTACGTCTTCACGAGCACCGGCGAACTGGGAGCGCGCATCGCCCATGTTCCGTCCGAATACCGGGACGAGGTGGCCGCGCTGCTGCAGCGCCTCTCGGCAATGTCTCGCGCGGGCTGCTTTCCGATGAACCCCGAGGCTGCGCCCTGGATCTTCGGCGACTACGAGCGCATCTGTCCCGATCTGCGGGCTCGCAAGAAGGCGCTCGACGCCAAAACGTATCCGGATGATCGGCCCCGTCCGCCGCACCTCGATTGATCTGTTTCCGAGGGCCGCCAACCCCGAAGCCGAACATTGTACGTCTCAACGCTGAACGCTCGCACGTTTCTCGGAGTCGAATCGTCAGGGACTGACCTCGCGACGATTTGAGTCGCCCGAAACCGAACCGACACAAAGATGCCTGATCCCCTTCCCGACTTTGCTGATCGCCAGCGCATCGGTCCCTGGGCGGAGGATGCGCTGCCTGCTCTGGACCGCTTCGAGGCCGACACGAACTTCGTCGTCCGTGCCGCGGCGGGATCGGGAAAGACGACGGCGCTGGTGGCGCGGATGGTGGCGCTCGTCCGCCGCGGCGTCATGCCGGAAGAGATGGCGGCGATCACGTTTACGCGAAAGGCGGCGGGCGAAATGCAGCAGCGCTTCTTCCGAGAGCTGCGCCGGACCCGTTCGGAGCTTCGGCAGTGGCCGGAGCGGGGGGCGGAACGATCGCGCGTCCAGACGGCGCTCGACCAGATCCAGCGCGGCTACATCGGTACGATCCACGCCTTCTGCACCCGCCTGCTTCGCGAGCAGGCCATCGAGATCGGCGTGCCGCCGGAGTTTGCCGCAGGCCTGGAGGATCGCGACGAGCGGCAGCTCCGGGAGCAGGTGTGGCAGGACTATCTGGCGGAGCAATGGGAGGCCCACCCCGAGCGGATCGAGCACCTCGGCGAGATCGGGATCGACGTGGACGACCTCGCCGATGCGTTCGGCGCGCTCTGCCAGCATCCCGAGCTGGAGCCGTACACCGACGGCCCCGAGACCATCCCCTCGCTGGAGGAGGCGACCGACCGGGCGCTCGCGTTTGTCCAGGAATGGTCGGCCCATCTGCCAGATCCGCCGCCCGACGATCAGGATCCGGGCCCGACCGCGCGGGCGCTCCACCAGGCGCAGCTGTTCCGCCAACACCGACGCCTCGATGCCCCGGCCGACCGCGCCGCGTTTCTGGAGCTTTTCGAGGACCTCACGAAAGACGACACCCGCACGAGCACCGACACGAAGGTCCGCGGGCGCGTCCAGTACAAGGGCGCGTACTGGGCCGACAAGGCTGCAGCGGACCGCCTCGACAACGAGGTGCTTCCGGAGTTCGTGCCGACCGGGATCGAACCGGCGCTGGCCGAGTGGCGGGCGTACGGTCATCGTCGCCTCACCGCGTTTGCGCGGCCCGCCGTGCAGCGATACGCGACGCGTCGCCGCCGCGACGGGCAGCTCACGTTTCAGGATCTGCTCGTCCTCACGCGCGACTTGCTGCGCGACCACCCGGACGTCCGTCGGGCCGTTCAGGAGCGGTATCCCCGACTCTTGGTGGACGAGTTCCAGGACACCGATCCCATCCAGGCCGAAATCCTGTTCTATCTCACCGGCGACGACCCGACCGAAACCACCTGGACGGCCTGCACGCCGCGCCCTGGGAGCCTGTTCATTGTGGGCGACGACAAGCAGTCCATCTACGGATTTCGCCGGGCTGACATGCGCGTGTTCAACGAGGTGGAAGCTCTGATCGCCGATCAGGAGCACGGCGAGGCAGTGCAGCTGGCGAGCAACTTCCGGTCGCTGGCGCCGATCTGCGACTGGTGCGATGCCGCGTTTGAACGCCTGTTCGAGCCGGGCGTCGAGGAGGGCATTCAGGCGGAGTACGTCCCGTTCGAGCCCACGAAGACGCCGGAAGACGAAGTCAATGCGGTGCGGGTGCTCGACGTGCCCGACGTGTCGTGGAACCGGGCCAAAGAGATTGCCCGAGAGAACGCAGGCCAGATCGCCCGCATCATCCGCGGCGCGCTCGACGGGACCAACCCGCTGCAGACCGACGGCACCGGAGCGCCTCTCCTCGACGGCGTGCCGGGCGAGTTCATGATCCTCACGCGCAACACAACCCGCCTTTCGATCTTTGCCGAGGCACTGGCGGCGCACGACATCCCCTACACGATGACGGGCGGCAAGGACCTCGGCGACTCGTCCGAGCTTCGTGCCCTGGTGGACCTCTTGACGTGTGTGCAGCGTCCGGATGATCCGGTCGCCCGCGTCGCGTATCTGCGCGGCCCGCTCGCCGGGCTGAGCGACAACGACCTGTACCGCTACCGGCAGGCCGGCGGGCGCTTCGACGACCCGTCGCTGCAGGTGCCAGAACCGGTGATGGCGGATCTCGACGAAACGCTGGCAGAGCGGATCGATCGGGCCCTGGCGCATCTGCGAGACGCCCGGACATGGCTGGCCGAGTACCGACCCGCGGCTGCCATCGGTCGCATCATCGACCGGACCGGTCTCTTTGCGCGCGCACTCGATGACGCCGCGCAAGGCTCGCTCCGCGCCGGACGCCTCCTTCGGGTGCTGACGCGGGTGCGCCACTTCGACGCCCAACATCTGCACGGGGCGGACATCCTCGACGAGCTGCAGCGTCTGGTGGATGGAGAGGCCGAGGGCGACGGCATGACGCTGGAGGAAGGACAGGGCGGGGCCGTCCGCCTGCTGAACGTGCACAAGGCGAAGGGACTGGAAGCCCCGGTTGTATTTCTGGCCGACCCGTACCACAGCAAGTATCCACGTTCGCCGGACGAGTACGTCGACCGGCGCAACGGCCGCGTGGTACGCCCGATGTACGACTCCCATCGCTACGGCACGTCGCTGGCGTGGGCGCCACGCGCGTGGACGGAGCGGTACGAAGAGCAGGCGATGCGGGAAAAGAAGGCCGAGGAGCGCCGCTTGCAGTACGTCGCCGCGACCCGCGCGCAACGGTTGCTGGTGGTGTCGCGGTATCCGAAGAAGCCGGAGACCGGGTTTTGGGCCAACCTCTATCCGTTTCTTGACGACGCCCCCGAGGTTGCGGATCCGCCCGCAGACGCCTTCGACAGGGCGCAGCACCCTGCCGTCCAGATCCCGGACCTGGAGGCGGTTCGCCAGGATCGCGAGCGGCGAGGGGCAGACATCCAGACCCCGTCCTACACTGTGGAAACCGTGTCGGAGCGTGTTGGGGAACCGGATGCGACTCGGGGAGGGCGCGGACCGGAAGTGGGCGCGGCGGTCCATGTCCTCTTCCAACTTCTGGTCGAGGGACGGCGCGACGCCGATGCGTTCGACACGGAAATGATTGCCCGCGTTCTGCAGAGCAAGAACGCAGACGCCACTGAAGCGCACATTCAAGGCACCCAGGCGATGCTGCGGGCCCTCCGCGCGAGTGACCTGTGGACGGCCATCGAGGCCGCCGACCGCGTCGAAACGGAAATCCCCGTTTCCGGGTGGGACGCGGACGACTCCGTTCTCACGCGCGGCACGATTGACCTCGCCGTCTGCGGTGCCAACGGGTGGCACATCGTCGACTACAAGACCGACGCCGTCAATGGGCAGAGAGAACGGCTCGTCGCGCACTATCGTCCGCAGGTGGCTGCGTACGCCGAGATGTGGCGGCGCGCCTCCGAGGCTCCGCTTGCAAGCACAGGACTGTGGCTGGCGGACGGGGCCGAATGGGTGCGCTTCGATTGAGGAGGCACCGGTTCAGGGACTCGCTACGCCAGCGCGCTCTCGCGTCCGGAGTCGCGCACGAACATGCAGGAGGACCCGGTGGTGTCGACGAGGCTGCGGGCGAAGTCGAAGTTCGGATCGCGAAGGAGCCCGAAAATGTTGAGATCGGCCTGCGGGGCGCTCTGCACGTAGCTTTGAAAGTCGCCATCGGCCACGATGGGGGTGGCGTTTGGGATACGGCCCAGATCGATGAGCTTCACCAGGAAGTCGCGGGCATCGTCCGCCTCGTCGGGATCGTCCACCACGGTAATGAGGCGCAGCCTCGCGTCCCAGTTCTTGGAGAGCTGGTAGCCGGTGAGCAGCGCGAGGTCGAGGTTGCCAATCTGCATGGAAATGCGCCAGTCGGGGCTCCGGTCGCGAATCCACACGTTGACAACCTGCCGCTGCCCGAGGGCCGCCCGCGGGTGGGGGGCGTACAGCATGACGGCCACTTGTTCGCGGTCGGCCTCCCGGATGACGAGCTGCTGGTCGGCCTGGCGTGATTCGCCCTCCGGCATCCGCAGGAAGACCGTGTTGGGGCGGAAGAAGGCGCTGCGCAGGGTCTGCATGGCGGCGCACACGCTGCTGGCAAAGTCGCCCACGTCGAGCACGGTCGAGGAGGCGAACACGCCGCGCTTGCGGAACGACGACGTGAGGGTGTCGATCGGGTCGTCCATCAGGTCGGGTCGCCCTTCGGGCGCGACGCCCAGGATCTTGACCGAGCCCTGTGGCTTCGTGATGTCTTCCAGCAGCAGGAAGCTGCCACGCAGGTCGCTTGCGTCCTCGACCGGCACCAGCAGGTTCGGCTTCCAGGCGCGCTCCTGCATGGTGGGAAGCTCCGTCACCCGCTTTGCCGCCCATTCGGCGAAGGCCACGAACATGCCGCTGCGCACGTCCTCGAACGGGGCGTCGAGCGTGCGCCGGGCCAGCACAAAGTAGAAGCCCAGGGTGACGACCACCGCGATGAGGCTGACCGTCGGGTTGATGATGAACATGGCGAAGAGCGACCCCACCAGGCCGAGGAAAGATACCCACTTCGGAATGCGAAGCCGCGGACGGAAGCTCACCAGGTCGAGGCTCTGCTCGATCAAGACCGCCGCGCAGATCATGGCGTAGGTGACGAGGAAGAACATCGTGATGAGCGGCGCGACGGCGTTCAGGTCGCGCACGAGCAGCGACAGGAAGATGATGCCGCCGGTGATCCACATGGCGTTGCGCGGCTCGCCGTTCGTGGAGAGCTGCTCCAGCCAGTCCGCTCCAGGGACAACGCGGTGCGCCCCCATGGCCTGCAGGATGCGCCCGGCGCCCACCAGCGACGCAAGGGCCGAGGAGAAGGTGGCGCCCAAAAGCCCGGCCAGCACGGCGGACGGCCAGTATGCCTTGTCCATCATAATCGTGTAGTTGGTCGTCATCTCTTCGGGTGTCGCCGAGCGCGCAAGCCAGATGGCGAGCACCACGTAGATCACGAACGACACGCCGATGGCGGCCAGCGTACCGAGCGGAATGGCTCGCTTCGGGTCCTCCAGGTCCCCGCTCATGTTGGCGCCGGCCATGATGCCGGTCGTGGCGGGGAAGAAGACGGCAAAGACGATCCAGAAGCCCGCGCCGCCGCTCGTGGGGTCGCCGGCGAAGTCGCCCCAGAGCTGGATTTCGCCGAGGCCGTACTGCATCGAGCCGGTCGCCGCCGCCATGCCGATGGAGATGAACGACCCCACGATGATCGCCATGATCAGGTACTGCACGCGAATGGCGAAGTCGGCGCTCACGTACGCGATCCCGAAGACCACCAGAAAGGTCGTCACGTCTACCAGCAGCGCCGGGTGCTCCGGAAAGATGTACAGCCACCCTTCGCGGAAGCCGAAGATGTACATCGTCACCGCCAGGGCCTGCGACAGGTAGCGCGGGATGCCGACGCTGCCGCCCACTTCCAGCCCCAGCGACTGCGCGATGATGGCGTACGCGCCGCCGGCACCGATGCGAATGTTCGTGGTGATGGCCGACATGGCCAGGGCCGTGCACAGGGTGATCCCGAAGCCGAGCCCCATGATCAGCAGGCCGCCCAGCAGTCCGGCGTGCCCGATGACCCACCCCTCGCGCAAAAACATGATCACGCCGAGAATCGTCAGCAGCGTCGGCGTGAAGACGCCCCCGAACCAGCCGAACTGTTTCCGGCTGGAGACCCGGACCTCCTCCGGCGGCTGCATGGTCTCGTCAATCTGGGCTCCATTGGTGGGAGCCTCCGCCGCCATTTCGTCCGCGCCGGAGGCGGCAGCCTCAGAGGGTTCGGCAGAGGGTTCTTCAGTCATGAGAGGGAAG
>CAYFSC010000085.1:0-12221 GCA_964345695.1 uncultured Rhodothermales bacterium
CCTCGAACTGCTCCAGCGCTTCATCGAGCACAACGAGCGCCTCAGCCCGCTCCTCTGCCGACGCCACGTCGCGGCCCGTCGAGGACTGAAGCTCGTCCAGCGACAGGACAGGCACATCGCCGCCGCGCTTTTCGGCCCGCTTGCGCTTGGCCTCGTTGATCAGGATGTGGCGCATGGCCTGGGCCGCTACGGCAAAAAAGTGCGACCGGTTCTTCCAGGACTGCTCCTCCTGATCGACGAGCTTGAGGTAGGCCTCGTGGGCCAGCGCGGTGGTCTGGAGCGACGGGTCGCCCTTCCAGCGCCGGCGCTGCCCGCGCGCCCGCTGGCGCAGTTCGGTATACACCCGGTCGAAGAGATCGTCGAGCACCTCGTCCTTCCCCTCGCGGAGACGGGTGAGCAGCTGCGTGACATCGTTACGTGGAGCGTGCGCGCCCGCCATCATGGCCTGACCACTTACCCAGAATGGACTATCGACCCAAAATCAAGAAAATGTGAAGATAAGAATAAGCGCTATTTGGCGTGAGAAGATTTCGCCGGATCTGCTGTGGTCTAATAGTGAAGAGGCTCCTGCCGAACCGGCCTCTCGATCCGCACACCTTGGTTCTATCGAATGAACAGATACGATACATGTTATGCAGAAGCTAAACGCCATACGCACGCTTCCCCTCGCACTTGCCCTTTCACTTCTTGCCCTTACCGGATGCGACAGCAGCAGATCCAATGAGCCTGAGGGGCCTCCTGTAGTTGAGGTGACCGCCGTCAATCATACGGCTCTCGAACTCTCTACCCGCGAGATTTCCTCCGGTTGGACCACCTTTCGGTTCGTAAACCAATCGCATGCCGTTCACTTTGTCATTCTGGAAAAAATGCCCGTCGTCGATGGCGAGCAGAAGACCGTCGAGGACAGCAAGGCCTTGGTGGTGCCGGTCTTCCAGAACATCATGGACGGCATCAATGGGAAGGAGCCCAGCTTCCCGGAGGCCGGATTCGAGCTGCCCGAGTGGTACTCCGACGTGGTATTCATCGGTGGACCCGGACTCACCTCGTCAGGGGGGACGAGCGAGACCACGGTGAACCTGGGGCCCGGAACGTACGTGGTCGAGTGCTACGTCAAGACGGACGAAGGGGTCTTCCATTCGACCGAAGACATGATCGAGGGGATGACCGTAACCGATGCGGCCAACGATGCGGTGCCGTCTGAGCCTACGCTCCAACTGACGGTTTCCAGCAGCGCCGGAATTACCGTGGACGGCGAGATTGACGAACCGGGCGAGCACACGGTCCAAGTAAACTTCGCCGATCAGGCGGCCTACTCGCACTTCCTGGGGCACGACGTCCACCTCGTCCGCCTGAGCGACGACGCCGACATGGAGGAGCTGGGCGCGTGGATGAACTGGGCCGCGCCGGGCGGACTTGCCGAGCCCGCGCCCGCCGGCATCGAGTTTATCGGGGGCGCCCAGGACATGCCCGGCGGCTCTACGACCTACGTGACCGCGACCCTGGAGCCCGGCCAATACGCCTGGATCGCTGAGGTGCCCAATCCCGCCGAAAAGGGCATGCTGAAAACCTTTGCCGTTGAGTAACTCCACGGAACCCCGATTTTCCCCAGGTCCATGAACGAGGGGGTGTCCGAAGGGAAAGCCCTCCGTGGGCGAAGGCCTTTCGGCATTCCCCGGACGCTTCCGGAGTCGCCTCTGATCGGGAGGTTCCTCATCTCTGGGCGCGGTTCCGCACCCAATCTCCCATTCCAAATCCCATTGAAACCATGAAACGACGAACGGCAGTACTCGCACTTGCATTCTCATTTGGACTTCTCATCACCGCATGCGACGCGACCGCCCCGACGACCTCAACAGAGGCGATCCCGGCGGAGACGCAGGCGGCCGCAAACCAGGGGCCCGCCGCCTCGCAGAAACCGATCAAGCAGACCGGTTCTCTGTTTGCGGTTGACCTGGACCCGGATGATGACATCACGTATCCGGAGGAAGAGAACCCAGCCGGGATGATGGCCCTTCGCCGCAATCCGAAAAGCGGCGTCCTCTCGTGGCAGATCAAGAGCTCTGCCTTTAACCCGGGACACGCTTTCACCGTCTGGATCGGCAACTTCGACGATCCGGCGTTGACGAACGGGGGCCGGGGTGCAGGAGGCCTCGTCGGTGGCAATGGGCAATTCACCGCCTCGGGCAACCACTGCATCTGGCCTTTGGTCACCTTTACGGACGGGGGCTTCGAGCCTGGAACGAAACCCGACTGCTCGAAGATCGACGGGGAGGGTCCGATCACCGTCTTCGTGCTCGACCATCGGGACTGGAACCCCGGGGACATCTTGGAGCGCTGGGATCCGAACGGCGCGCGGCCCGACGACGACACTGCGACCGAACTTGCCGGCTTCCTGGTCGCCAGCTTCGACCCTGTAAACTGACACCTGAGAGTCCGTCTATGAAGATTTCCACGGTCACCCCAGGAGTACTTCACTGCGGGGCAGCACTAGCTTCGCGTCGCTTCGCTGCGCTCAGGGCGCTGCGACTTCGCCCATTTTGGCGTCTCGTTTACTTCATAGACGCACTCTGAGGGCCTTCGATCAGAGTTGACCATGCCCCGGCCTGTGCGAAGGCAGGCCGGGGCTTTGTTTATCGCCTCTCGATTTTACGCAGGGCAATCGCATCAACTACGGAAACGTCCTACACCGTCGCTCTGAGCCTGAGTACATGTTTAGCGATTCCGAACGCTGAGGGTTTATCGTGGGGGATGGCGGCCCCAACCGATCATACCGACCTGGAGCCGCTGCAAGAGCCACACGAGCGCACCCACTTTGCCGGGGAGCACACTTCGGTCCTGCGCTCGACGATGGAGGGGGGCGCTTCGCTCCGGCATTCGGGCGGCGAAGGAGGTGAGCATAATACCAAATCCTGATGCAGGATTCGGGGATGGATGTGAGGACGTGTGGAGGAATGGAAGCGAAGTACCTCCACACCTCCATCCTTCCACCCCTCCACCCTGAACGAAGCTTGCGGAGTTCGTATCACCCTCCAGCGGCGATGGCCTGGGCGGCGAGGCGCCCGCCGAGGATGCAGGTGCCGAGGAAGGTGCCCTCCAGGGAGCGCAGCCCGTGGATGCCCCCCCCGCCGAAGCCCGCCGCTTCGCCCACGGCATAGAGGCCAGGAATGGGATCTTGTGCTCCATCCGGTGCGGGCGGTTGCAGGACGCGCCCGTCGAGGTCCGTCTGCAGGCCGCCGAGCGTCTTGCGCGAGAGGATGAACTCGCGGATCGCTACGAGCGGCTTGGCGTCGGGGTCGAAGATGGGCTGAAAGTTGCAGGTTCGCGCGCGGTCGCCGCGGTACCGGCGAAGGTGCGCAATGCGGCGGAGCTGCTCGTCGTTGTGGTATGTCGATCCGCGTGCGATCTGCTGGTCGTATCGCGTCACCGCGTCGCGAAGAAGTTCGACCTCCACGTCGTCGGTGCCGGTGCAGGCGTTCATCTTCGCGACGAGCGCCTCCAGGGTGTCGGCCACGACCACGTCCGGGCACCGCGCGGCGAGGTCGCGGATCGTGCCGTCGTCGCCGCGGAGCACGCGCTTGAGGAAGGAGAGCGGCTTCTGATCGCGAATGGCGTCGTTGTACTCCGAGCCCGAGATGGCAAGTTCTTTGGCGGCGATCGTCCAGTTCATGACCTGCCACGAGTACTGCTTCTCCTGGGCGCCGATGCGCTCGACGAGATACCGTGTGTCGTAGCCCGAGACGAGCGGATTCGGCCCGATGCGCTCGCCGCGGTGGTTCACCCAGAGGGCCGACTTCGGGGGGACGATGCTCAGCGCGTCGTACGGTTTGCCTGCAGGCTCGGGATGGTGGACGCCGGCGGCGTAGAGCCAGTGCTTGTCCATGTGCGTGACGTTCGCGCCGACCGTTGCCGCGGCGTCGTGCATGGTGCCGTCGGCGTACTGGTGCGAGCCGTTCAGCACGGTCTCCGGCGGGTCGCCCCACGGCGCATACCAGTGCTGCTTGAGCCGCTCGATGTCGCCGCAGATGCCGCCCGCGGCGATGACGGTTTGCCCGCCGGTGGCGCGGAAAGATGTGCCCGTTTGCTCGTCGGTGCCGCGGACGCCCGTCACGCGGCCGTTTTCGGTGACGAGATCGGTGACGTGGTGGCGGAAGCGGACGGTGAGCCGGTCGGCATGCTGGTGGGAGCGGAGGGCGCCGATGAGCGTTTCGGTCAGGGCCTTCCCGGTGCCCCATACCATGTGGAAGCGCGGCACCGAGTTGCCCGGCTGGTAGAGTCCGCGCTCCACCCAGTGGACGACGGGAACAAACGAAATGCCGTGCCCGCGCAGCCAGCGGTAGACGTCCTCCCGGCAGCGGTGGACGTACTGCTCGGCCCACCGCTTCGGCCAGGTCGCATCGTCCTCGAACTCGGCGAAGGAATGCCAGTCCTGAAGGGCCAGCGCGGGCGAATCCTTGATGCCCGCGAGGCGCTGCTGTGGGGTGTCGACAAAAAAGATGCCCCCGAACGACCACCGCGCCAGCCCGCCGAACCGGTCGGCCGTGTCGCGGTCGAGAAGAAGAACACGGTGCTTGTGCTCCAGCAGCTCCAGCGCCGTCGTGATGCCGGCGATGCCCCCGCCGACGATCACGACATCGGCCTCGTAGATTGCGTCAGGCATGATGCGCGCGGGCGAGTGGACGGGATGCGTGAAGGGGACGACCGCGGACTCTCGCCGTCCCTGCCGATCTCTTTCGAAACTCGGAACGCACTGCGCGAAACTCAACCCTGCAAGCGCTGAACTCCGAACGTACCGTCCCGTACGCGTCATTCGATTCGTTCAACCGTCCCCGCCGCACGTATGACTCGACTCCTCGCCGTTCTTTTCGGAGGCGCCACCGGGGCGCTGCTGCGCTACGCGACCGGGCTGCTCGTGAGCCAGTACGCCGGATCGTCATTTCCGTGGGCGACGTGGGTGGTCAACCTCGTCGGGTGTGTACTGATCGGGGCAGCCGTGCCGCTGCTCGGCGCGCTACAGCTGGGGGAGGAGGTGCGTTTGTTTTTGGTGGTTGGTCTGCTCGGCTCCTTCACGACGTTCTCGACGTACAGCCTGGACACCCTTGCCCTGCTGGGCGACGGACGAAGTGGGGCGGCCTTCGCGAATGCGGCTGGAAGCCTGGCTCTTGGGCTGCTCTGTGTGTGGATGGGTCGGACGCTGGCGGAGTGGATGCTCGCTGGGTAGAAGGAACTCGCTGGGCAGAAGGAAAACGTCCTTCATCCCAACAGGCTGTTACGTCGCATTCCGGGTCTTTTTCTGGGCCACGTCGTCCTTCTCGGCCCGCAGCGTCGCATGGCTGGGGCGAGCGTTCAAGTAGTCCCGCATCTCCTGCAGAAATGCGTCGACTACAGCATTGCGCTCCTCCAGGGAGAGCGACTGTTCGGGGTCGGGCACGTCGAGGATGACCAGTTCGATGTCGGTGAGGTGGCCGGGATCGGTGGAGGCGAATCCGAGGTCGACATAGGGCGGCGTTTCTTCCCGCCGATGTCGCAGGACGCAGGCCGACCCCCCCTTCTCCTCTGCATAGTGCGCCGACTCGTCTTCTAAGTAGTGCCAGTCGGGGGAGGCGTCGGCGAAATCTTCCAGCAGTTCCAGCGGCGTGAGCTTGGCGTTCTTGTCGGGCGTGAGGGCAATGTGGACGATGGTTTCCATTTCGGTTTCGGGGTTCTGGTTTCGGGATTCTGGCTTTCGCATGCGCAGGGAGGTCGCCGGGTTGAGGGCACCTACCCGTACGGGAAGCCTCTCATTACTCGGAGCGTGTCGCTGGGAGACGGATCAAGCCGGGGTTGCCTCCGTGAGGGCGGTAGGCCACGAACCCGGTAAAAGTCCTCGACCGCCACGTGCAGGGCGCCTCCTTCCACCGCGCAACAGTCCGGTCAGCGGACGACAATGACGGGGGTGTCGAGTTCGTACAGAAATTGCTCGACGGGAGAGCGTTGTGCGTCGAGAACCGTGTCGGGAAGAACCACGAGACCCCCGTCTTCTTCGATGGCCGTCGGCCCAAGGCGGCTTGCCTCCAGCGGCGACAGCGAGCGAATCTGCACGAGCGAGGACGCGTCGGCACACAGCGCGCGCACCCGTTCCCGGAGCGCCTCCGTATCGGCGGAGGCCTCGTCGGGCAGCAGCACCTTCAAGGGAAGGTTGGGCGTCCGGCATGCGAGGCGCACGGCCAGGTGCAGCGCTGCGTCGGCCGTCTCCGAGCCGTCGTAGTACGTCAGCACCGGCAGGGCCATCCGGAACATGCGCCGCACGACCAGCACCGGCGTCGAGGATCGCGTGACCACCTTCTTGGCGCTGCTACCCAGGCGGCGCCGGCTGCTCGTCGTGCTTGTTTTTCCCAACGCAAGGAGGTCTGCTTCTTCCGCCACGGTGAGGAGTTCATCCGCCACCTCGCCCCGGAGAACGTGAAACGAGTACGGCACGTCCGCGTGGTCGGCATGGCGCCAGAGCATGTCTTCGGCGCGCTCGGCCTGGCGGCGCATCTGCCGTTCCACACGGCGATCACTGAGCGTTCGCGGTCCCCGTTGGAACGAGCGGACTTCCCGCACGAACGGCAGCTTGGCGGCCCGGAGGGCGGTCGCGTCCTCAATGAACACGCCCTCCACCTCGGCCGACAGGTCGGCTGCGATGTTGACCGCCAGCTCCAAGGCCTCGCGGCTGTGAGGAGAGGCGTCGAGCGCCACGAGGATCCGACGGATGTCACGCATCGAGGGGCGGGGCGTGGATCGCTCAGTCATGACTCGAAGTCCGGGGGAATCCAAAAGGGAGTCCAAAACAGGTCAGAGAGCCGGCGATTGGGGGACGTGCAGGTGCGCGGACGAGCGGAAGGGATGGGGCGCCGGGCATATTCCGGTCCGATCTCTTTCACGCTCGCGTCCTGCGTTAGGATTCCAATTCCTCTGCCGAGGCGTCGTCGGCCTGTCCGAACCTGCGGCGCTGTTCGGCGAAGGCATGCAAACGGGCCTCAATCTCTGCGTTGATTGTACCGTCGGGGTAGGCCCCTTGTTCGTCGCGGGCGCCGGCGTCGCGGCCTGTCAGTAGCGCGATGCCCTGGTCGATGGTTTCTACGGGATAGATGTGGAAATCGCCCGCCTCGGCGGCAGCCACCACCTCTTGCCGAAGCATCAGGTTGTCGGCGTTGGCCGCTGGAATGAGCACGCCCTGCTCCCCAGTCAGGCCGCGCTGGGCGCAGACGTCGTAGAATCCCTCGATCTTCTCGTTGACGCCGCCGATGGGCTGCACGACGCCGTGCTGGTTCACCGAGCCGGTGACGGCCAGGTCCTGCCGGATCGGGGCGTCGGCAAGGGCCGACATCAAGGCGTACAATTCGGCCGAGGAGGCACTGTCGCCCTCCACGCCGGCGTAGGACTGCTCGAACACGAGGCTCGCCGACAGGGACAGCGGATAATCTTCGGCATAGCGTCCCTGGAGAAAGCCCGACAGGATGAGCACGCCCTTCGAGTGGATGTCGCCCCCGAGCTCCGACTCGCGCTCGATGTCGACGATCTCACCGGAGCCAAGGCGGACGCGCGCCGTGATGCGGTTCGGCTTGCCGAAGGCGAATCCGCCCGCCTGCAGCACAGCCAACCCGTTGATCTGCCCGACGGCTTCTCCGTCGGTGTCAATGTAGAGCTTGTTGCGGGCAATCGACTCCTGGATGCGCTCGCGCATGCGATCGGCGCGACGGATCTGGGCGTCAATGGCGCGCTGCACGTGCCCGTCGCTCACCACCGCGTCGCCCTCCGTCTCGGCCCAGTGGCTGGACTCGTTGACCAGGTCGCGGATTTGCTCGATGTGGGCGCTCAGCTTCTCGGTATCGCCCACGAGGCGCACGCTGCGGTCTACAATGCGGGACACCGCCGAGTGATCGAGAGGCAGCAGATCGTTCTCCTCGACCATCGACGCCAAGAGATCCACGTAATCGGATTGATGCGCCTCGGTGTGATCGACTTCGTCCTCGAAGTCGGCCATGACCTTGAACAGATCCTCCATGTCCGGGTCGAGGGCATCCAGCAGGTAGTAGAGCAGCCGCTCTCCGACGAGCACGATCTTGACGTCGAGCGGAATGGACTCGGGGTCGAGCGTGACGGTGCGGATCAGACCGAGCGCCTCGCCTGGAGACTCGATGTGGATGGTGCCGCTGCGGAGGGCGCGTTTTAACCCTTCCCAGGCGTACGGCTGCGTAAGCACTTTGCGCGCCTCCACGATAAGGTAGCCGCCGTTGGCCTTGTGGAGCGCGCCCGGCTGGATGAGGCTGAAGTCGGTGACGAGGGCGCCCATCTGGGCAATCTGCTCGACCTCGCCGACGAGGTTTTGATAGTTCGGATGGTCTTCGACGATGACGGGCGCTCCTTCGGTGTCTTGGTTGTCGACGAGAAGGTTGACCTGGTAGCGCCGCCAGAGGGCCCCCATGCCTCCGCCGCCCATGCCTTGCTGGCCGCCGCCCTGGCCACTCTGCTGCTGCATCATCTGGGCCATCGGGTTCTGCCCCTGTGGCATGCCGTTGTTCTGGGCCCTCTGCGCGAACAGGTCGACATTGTCGATGATGTCTTCCTGCACGCTGTCGAGAAACTCGACGACGTCCTCCAGGTCGTCGTAGCGCGACCGGAGTTCGCCGAGCAGGTCCTCGATGGCATACTGGATCATTTCCCGGTTTAGCGCTTCGAGCCGGTCGCGCGCTTCCCGCTGACGCTCCGGTACCTTGCGCAGAATCTGCTGCAGCTCGTCCTGGAAGTCCTCGATCTTGTCCTGAACCTCCTCGCGCTCCTCCTCGGGCATCGACTCCATCTCCTCGGGTGAGACGACCTCGCCGTTGCGGATCGGGGCAAAGGCGAAGCCCTGCGGCGTGCGGATCAGGGCGATGCGTTCCTGCCGGGCCCGCTCCTGCAGGTCTTCGAAGGCCCGCTCCTGCTCCTCGCGAACCTCTTCCTGCACCATTTGCCGGCGGGTCTGGTACTCCTCGCTCTCGAAGACGGCCGGCACGGCGTTCTGCAGGTCCTCGATGAGCTGGTCCATGTCCTCCTTCAGCTCGCAGCCGCGCCCCGCCGGAAGCCGGAGCGTGTTGGGCTCGCGCGGCTCGTCGAAGTCGTTGACGTAGCACCAGTCGGGCGGCGTGTCATCGTCGTCGGCCTTGTCCTGGAGAAGGTGCTCGACTAGGTCGCGCCGTCCGGTGCCCGAGGGGCCCAGCGCAAACACGTTGTACCCGTCGCTATCGACGTCGATGCCAAACTCCAGCGCCTCGATGGCTCGGTCCTGGCCCACGATGCGGGTCTCGGCCGGGAGGTCGTCGGTCGTCTCAAAGTCGAGGTGCGAAAGGTCGGAACGGCGACGTAGGGCGTCCGAGGAAATCGGATCGATCATGGAGATACGAATTCGGTCCGTGAGTACGTTGGGAAATCGTGCAGTGACAGAGGGGAGTATACTGCAAAGCGCGGAGATCTTGCAACGAAGCCCCCTCGCTGCACGGTATCCTAAGGAGAGGGGCGAGTCGGGATTCCTCGCTCACACGAACGTAACCCGAAAAACGCCAGTGGTGACGCGGTCGGAACTTGACATACGAACGATTTCGTACTATACTACGAAAGCATTCGTACCCTGTGTATGGGTTGCCCGACGGTTCCACGTCGTGAACCCGTCGCTGCAAGACCGACCGCGCGCTCGTTCGCGTTCCATACAGACCTTCACTTCAGAAACATCCTTATGCCTTCATCCAACCCGATGCCGACCGACACCGAGCTCGACCTTCTTCGCGTGCTGTGGACCCGCGGGCCCTCAACCGTTCGCGAGGTGCAGGCAGACCTGGATGCCAACTCGGGTTACACGACGGTCTTAAAGCACCTGCAGATCATGCTGGAGAAGGGCCTGGTGACGCGCGACGCGTCGCAGCGTGCCCACGTCTACCGCGCGGCTGTGGCGGAAGACGAGACACAGCGCCGGCTGGTGGACGACCTGCTCGACCGCGCCTTCGGGGGCTCAGCGCGTCAACTCGTCATGCGCGCGCTCTCGACCGATCGCGTCTCCCGCGAAGAGATCGAGCAAATCCGCAGACTGCTCGACGAGGCCGCGGAGGGAGACGAATAGCCCTCTGCCGCCACTCACGCCCCCCATGGAAGCCATTCTGACCGAACCATGTTTTCCATCGACTCGCTTCTTTCGTCTCCGCTTATTGAGCATCTCGGCTGGATGCTCGTGCATGCCTGCTGGCAGGGCCTTCTCATCGGGGCAGCCCTGGCCGGGACGCTGCGACTTCTCCGCAACCACACGCCGTCGGTTCGCTATGCTGTGAGCTGTATGGCGCTCGTGCTTCTCGTTGCGCTGCCCGTCGGCACGAGTCTTCTGCTTCACGCGCCATCTGCCGCGCCCGCGTCCATCGCTTCGGAGAGGGGCAGTCAGCCGGTGAGGAGCAGTGAGCCGGGGATGGCGCAGGGGCTGGCGGCGCTGCGCGCGTCTTCTGCGGAGACCGCCTCGTCGCTGCCATGGACCCATCCTGCAACGTGGGACGATGCCGCCGCACGCCTGCTCCGCCCGTGGCTCCCATGGATGGTGGCCGCATGGGCCTTCGGACTGCTGTTTGCCGCCGGGCGCCTTGTGGGAGGGGCACTCCATGTTCGGCGCCTGCGCCGTCGAAGCAGGGCCGCCCCTGAGCCCTGGTCGGATCGCCTTTCGGAGCTTGCCCACCGTCTGGACCTCCCGTCGGTGCCGCTCCGTGTCGCCCAGCGGATTGACGGGCCGATGGTGGTAGGATGGTTTCGACCGATGGTCCTCGTTCCCGCCGGAATGCTCACGGGGCTGCCGCCGAACCAGATCGAGGCGCTGCTCGTCCACGAACTCGCGCATGTTCGACGGCATGACGTGCTCGTCGGGTGGATCCAGGCCGTCGTAGAGGCGGTGCTGTTTTTCCATCCGGCGACGTGGTGGATCTCGAGCCGCATCCGGCGGGAGCGCGAGCTGTGCTGCGACGATTGGGCCATTGAAACGGGAGCCGATACGCTTGCCTACGCAGAGGCGCTAACCGCCATCGCCGAGCAGCAGGTGCGTCCCACGCTCGCCCTGGCCGCCTCCGAGGGTCCGCTGCTCCAGCGCATCCGCCGCCTCCTTGCCACGCAGCCCGCCGCTTCGGAGGGATGGCGGCAGCGGGTGTCGCTCGCCGCCGCCGTCAGCCTCCTCGCGGCAGGGCCCCTCCTCGTGGCAGCCTGTGCGTCGCAGCAGGAAACGGCAACCACCCGCACCACGACCGATTCGCCGGGGCAAGCGGCTGCGGCTGACTCGGTAGCGCCCAGCGCCGTGGCTGTCCGTGGAGATGAGAAAGCGAGCCTCCGCATCGAAGCGGACTCGGGCGAGACTACAGCGTACCGCATGTATCTCTCGAGAGACAGCGCAAAATCGACCGTTGAAATCCGGCCGGAGACCCTGAAAAATGGTGTCGTGTGGCTGCACCACGACAGCCTCCGCACGTCGTTTCCCTTTTCGGCAGACGACAGCACGCGGCGCCTACGGTTCTTTGCGGACGATGACGCAGGGGCGTTCATGCTTCACCTGGATGGAGACAGCCTGGCGGCCGGCGTCTTCGCAGACTCGCTGCTCGCCCACCTGCGCATCCCTGAGTCTCCATTCCCGGTCGACAGTCTGCTCGTGAAGCCTCCGTCGGGTCCGAATGACGCTCTGCCTGACCGTTTCTTCGCGCCGCCTGTGCCCGATCTGCCGCACCGTCTTTTCGGGGATACCATTCGCGTGCCGCTGGAGAAGTACAGGGACCGGTTCCGCAAATGGCGCGAGGAAGGGGAGAACGAGTGGACGCCCGAGCGGCTCGAGGAACTGGAGCGTCGGCTGCGTCGCTGGCACGAGCAGCACGCCGACAGCTTGGAGCAGCGGGCCGAGGAGTGGGCCGAGCAGTTTGCCGGGTGGCAAGAGAAGTTTACCGACGAATGGGAGTTCGACAGCCGCCGGGACGGGGACCGCTGGATGCGCCGGTACGAGCGCCAGGCAGACAGTGCGCGCGCCCGTGCTGAGCGGCTGCGACAACGTCTGGAGTCCGAGGAGTGGCAGCGCGAATTGCGGCGTCTCCGCGAGCAGGCCGAACGGCTTCGCGACCACGCGGAACGGCTGGAAGAGCGGGCACGCGAGATGGAGGAGCGCCTGCCGCCCGACAGTCTGCGGTGACGCGTTGCGAGCCGCGCACCGCGAGTTG
>CAYFSC010000086.1:0-9802 GCA_964345695.1 uncultured Rhodothermales bacterium
CCGGGGGCGCAGGGAAACTGGGCGGCTGCGGAACGTACGAGTCTACAGCGCCCCTTCCTTTTCTGCACGCTCTCTGCTCTCATGAAAAAGTCGCTCAAGATCGGGTCCGTCGCCGGGATCGGCATCTTTCTGCATTGGACCTTTCTGCTGCTGGTTGCCGCGATCTTCGTTTTCTACTACACGCAAAGCCAGAGCGTGTCGGCGGCGCTGGTCGGCATGGGGCTGATCCTGGCGGTGTTCGTGTGCGTCATCCTGCACGAGCTGGGGCACGCACTGACGGCCCGGCGCTTCGACGTGCCGACGCAGAGCATCACGCTTTATCCCATCGGGGGGCTGGCTCGGCTGGAGCGCATCCCGTCGGAGCCCATGAAGGAGTTCTGGATCGCCATCGCCGGCCCGGCCGTGAACGTAGGCATTGCCGCGGTGATGACCGCGCTGATCCTGGCAACGGGGGGCACCTTCTCCCCCGGTGCATTGCAGACTCCCAACGCCCACTTCTTAGGCACGCTCCTCTGGATTAACGTCGCGCTCGCTGGCTTCAATCTTCTGCCGGCCTTCCCGATGGACGGCGGTCGGGTGCTGCGCTCCCTGCTGGCTCTGAAGCAGGATTATGCCCGGGCCACCCGCACCGCGGCCAATGTCGGTCAGGCCATGGCCATCCTGTTCGGCTTGTTCGGGTTGATTACCGGCAACTTCATTCTGCTGTTCATCGCGCTCTTCGTGTACGTAGGGGCGCAGCAGGAGTCGCAGCAGGCCATCTTCCGGACGTTCACAGAAGACACCACCGTTCAAGATGCCATGATGACCCGCTTCGCTACCCTCGCGCCCGACGATACCCTCAACGATGCCGTGGACGAACTCCTCGCCGGCACCGACCACGATTTCCCGATCGTCGAGGACGGGCACATCGTCGGCATGCTCCGCCGCAAGCAGCTTATCAACGCCTTGTCGTCGCACGACCGCGACACGCCAGTGCAGGAGGTGGCCAGCAGCGAGTGCCTGACCATCGAGCCCGAGGCCCCGCTCGACGACGTCTTCCAGCGTATGAATCAAGCGCAGTGCTCCACCGTCCCGGTGCTCCAAGCCGATCAGCTTGTGGGACTGCTGACGCTCGAAAACGTCGGTGAGCTCGTCATGGTCTCGTCGGCGATGCGCACGCACGGCGACCGCGAGTTTCATCGCCACGAAATTGATGAGGACCGGCTGCGTCGCCTTGCAGGCCGCGAGCCGACTTCCGGATAGGTGCCAGACTTACGGCATTGTTAATGCTCGCTGCGAACGCCGAGGGCGATATTCCAAAAAGTAGTGCCTACGTTGGGAGCAGCGCTGCGCCGGAAAGCAGCCTTCTCGTAGGTCCTCCCCTCCCTATCCCTCAACCCCATCATGAAGCGACGGACGAAAATCGTCTGTACCCTCGGTCCGGCCACCTCGGATGCGGATACCATCCGTGCCCTCGTGGAGGCCGGCATGGACGTGGCCCGGATGAACTTCTCCCACGGCACCCACGAGGAACATGCCGACCGCATCCGCCTGGTGCGTGAGGCTGCACGCGAGGCGGGCCGGAGCATTACTGTCTTGCAGGACCTTCAGGGGCCGAAGATCCGGGTTGGGAAGGTCAAGGACGATACCATCATGCTCCGGAAGGGCAAGGAGGTCGTCATCGCGACGACAGATTCAGGAGAGCCCGGTACCCCGGAGCGCATCTTTATCGACTACGACACGCTGCCCGAAGACGCCCGTGTCGGCGGACGGATTCTCCTGGACGATGGCCTGCTGGAACTGTCCATTACAGACGTGCGGGCCGACGAGGTCGTGGCTGAGGTCGTAGAAGGCGGGCCGCTCCGGTCGCGCAAAGGCGTGAATCTGCCCAACATCAGCACCACGACCCCGTCGATGACCGACAAGGATCGGGCCGATCTGGAGTTCGGGTTGGAGATGGATGTCGACCTCGTAGCGCTCTCGTTCGTGCGGGAGCGCTCCGATGTCGATAAGCTCAACCGGCATATCGAGGAGTCGGGCAAAAACGTGGGGGTGGTGGCCAAGATTGAAAAGCCCGAGGCGGTGCGAAACATGAGCGACATCCTGGACGCCGTGTACGGAATCATGGTGGCGCGCGGGGATCTGGGCATCGAGATGCCGATGGAGGAGGTGCCCAGCACGCAGAAGATGCTTATTCGGGACAGCATGACCCGCTCCCGCCCGGTCATCACGGCCACGCAGATGCTGGAAAGCATGGTCGAGAATCCCCGACCGACGCGGGCGGAGGCCAGCGATGTAGCCAACGCTGTCCTGGATGGCAGCGACGCCGTCATGCTCTCTGCCGAAACCGCCGTGGGACAGCATCCCGTGCGCGTAGTGAAGGCCATGAGCCAGATTATCCAGAAGGCGGAAGAGCACTGGGAGACGTTCCGGCAGTCGCTGGAGGTGACTCCCGGTCGCTTGGAGCGCACCGAGAGCGTGACCGAAAGCGTCAGCTTTACCGCCTGTCGCCTGGCCGAACAGGTCGGCGCCGATGCCATCTGTTGCCTGACAAATTCGGGCACGACGGCGCGCAACATCGCGCGCCACCGCCCGAGCATGCCCCTCTATGCGTTTACGGACGACAAACGCGTGGTCTGTAAGCTCGGTGTACTGTGGGGGACGAAGGCGTTCCACATCCCATTTCAGCAGGACACCGATCAGGGAATCGCCCGCGTACACAGCATCTTGCGCGAGTACAGTTTGGTGGATCCGGGTCGGCTGGTCGTGATCACAGCCGGAATGCCGCTTCCTGCGCGCGGTCGCACCAATATGGTGCACGTCAGCCGTGTTCAATGATATGTATCCCGCGCAGGCGGACCGCGCGGATGCAGGACGGCGTGGGGCCGCCGCCGTGGATCCATCAGAGGGAGTCGGCATTTACACCCGTCGGGGATTTCGTCTTTGCCTGTCCTTGCTTCGCGGTCCATGAACAGTTTGCGCCCGGCTTCTCGCATGCACGAGGCTTTGGCTCGGGGAGCACTTCTCGCCGCTGTGCTGGGTCTCGTATTCCTCGCAGGTGGATGTGGGAATGCGTCGTTTCTAGGGCAGGGGTACAGCAACTTTACGGCCTATTACAACACCTTCTACAACGCCAACAAGGCGTTCGACAAGGGCATGGAGACGCTCACTTCTGGCTCCGAGCCCGTCTCGCAGCAGCACTACATCGCGGTCTTTCAGCAGCCGGCCAGCGGCGGAGAGAAAAGCTTCAAGAAGGCGATCGACAAAAGCGCAAGCCTTCTGCGCAAGCATCCGGAGTCGAAATGGGTCGACGATGCGCTGATCCTCATCGGGAAGTCGTACTACTTCCAGCAGAACTTCGTCGGGGCCGAGCAGAAATTCCGGGAGGTGATCGACCTCGACGCTGAACGGGAGGGCAAGGCGCGCTTTTGGCTGGCACGAACGCTCGTGACGGCTGAGCGCTACGGGGAAGCCAGTCAGGCCCTCACCGTCGGGCTGAACGATCAGGAGGATTTCGGAACGTGGACGGACCGGCTGCACCTGGTGCGCGGACAGTTGGCGGCGCGGCAGGAACGCTGGGAGGAAGCCGCGTCGGCCCTCGAGCGCGGTCTCGACGGCGACCTGCCGGGGGAAGTGGCGGCCCGCGGCGCCTTTCTGCTCGGTCAGGTCCGGGAGACCCTCGGCAAGTACGACGCCGCGGCCACGGCTTACGACCGGGTCCTCGAGTATGGGCCACGCTACGAACTGTCGTACGCTGCGCGGTACAGCGCCATCCGGATGCTGGGCCAGAGCGGGGCCACCGAACAGGCCCTGGACCGAGTGCGCGACATGGAGCGAGATGGCAAGAACTACGATCGCCGCTTTGAACTGACGCTGCTACGCGGACGCCTTTACCGCATGCAAGGTGACCGTCGGGCGGCGCGCGAAACCCTACGCGGATTGTTGTTTGGCAGGGAGGACGGGAACGACCGGCGGCAGGGTCCAAGCGGTGCCGTCGAGGGCCGAACCCACTACGCGCTGGGCGTTCTTTATCGAGACGCGTTCAGCGAATTCGAAAAGGCCGCTGCTCACTTCGACACCGCCTCGACCTCGCTCGGCCGGCCCCGCGGCGGAGGCGGGCAAGGACAAGAAGCCCGTCAGACGACTCCATTTGCGATTACCGACAGTGAAGACCTCGCCGACCGGTTCGGAAACATCGCCGAGCGCGCACAGACGGTGGCCCGGATGGACTCGCTGCTGCGCCTCGGCCAGATGCCGCCTGAAGAGTTCCGCGCGTTTGTCAAGAAGCTGGAGGCCAAGCGCGCGGCCCAGCAGGCTGCAGAGGCGCGAGCCCGCGAGGAGCGCGAGAGCGCCCGGCGGTTTGCGTCCCGCAGTTCTCCCTCCGAACGCGACCGGCAGCGCAGCCGCGCAGCGACCACGGTCAGCGGTTCGGAATCCAGCTTTTTGTACCACGACGACCCGGTGCGTGTGCAGGAAGCGCAGCGAAGCTTCCAGCGGATCTGGGGAGATCGCCCGCGCGTCGAAAACTGGCGCCGCATCGAGGCGGTCTCGGGCAGCCGCAGCGAGCAGGACACCGTGGAGCAAACCGCCGACGCGACAGGCAGGCGAGCGGCGGAGCAGGAGGGAACCGGGGAGGAAGGAACTGGGCAGGAAGGCTCCCGTGCAGCAGCGCGCGTCGATGTCTCAGCCGTGCCTCGAGACTCCGTCGCTCAGGCGAAGATGAGACGCGAGCGTGCCATTGCGCGCTACGAGTTGGGCAGCGCTCTCTTTCTGTCCGCCAGTCGCCCCGACTCGGCCGCCGTCTGGTTTCAGCGCGTGATCGAAGAAAACCGCGACCATCCCATCGCCCGCCGAGCGCTGTATGCCCTGGCCGAGGTGCACATGGCTCAGGGGAACACCGAGCGGGGGCGAACGCTCTACCGTCGCCTCTTGAATGCCTATCCCGATTCCGAATTCGCCGATCGCGCGCTTCAGCAATTGGAGGAAGCGTCGCGTCCACCCGTGCGCAGCCAGGAGGCTGAGGCCGACAGCCTGTATGCCAGCGCGTACGCTACGTGGCAAACTGGACGCCAGAGTGCCGCCCTCCAGTCGATGACCTCGGTAGTGAAACAGTATCCCGACACGCGGGCCGCCCCGCGGGCGGCGCTGGCTACAGGGGTGATCTATCACCACCTTGCCGCGTCGGATACCACCCAAGCACCGGAGCAGGCTCTCGACGCAGTGCTGCAGGCCCTAGCGCCCTCCGATTCCGCACAGGCTGCGGCCTCGCCGTCGGACCCTGCTACGGCCGCCGCGAGCGCAGACACCCTGCAGGCCCGCCCAAACGCGTCGCCGTCCGTCGCGGCCGACTCGGTACGCCCCGACACCACGAACCGCCCGACCGCGGCTGCGGGGCGTCAACCGCCGGTCCCGGATACCGCCAGCGGGGCGCGGACCGCCTCTCCCCGAACGGAGCGGCCTTCGCGTCCTGCCGACTCGCTCCGCCAGGCGGCCCGCGCGGACAGCACCCGCCCTGCTTCTGCCGACAGCACCCTGCGCGCCCCTGCCGATTCGACGCACCAGACCTCGGCTGACACCTCCCGCACGCGGCCAGATTCGCGTTCAGAGCGACCAGACACGACGCAGGCGGTCGCTGCGACTCCCGACTCCGCCGCGTCGCGCACCGGTTCGACCGGAGATGCGGCGTCGGCCGATCCGCTCGTGAGACTGTTGCAGCGATTGGCAGCCCGGTATCCGGACACTCCGCAGGCCAAACGGGCGCAGAAAATGATCGCTGCCATCACCGACTCGGCCCGAGACTCCACGGCGGCCCCGTCGGACTCGGCACCGGTCCCGGCCGATACCGCCTCGATGACCCGACAAATGGCCTCCCGCGACACGACGCAAGTCGACACGTCGGCTGCTGCCGCGTCGGAACGGGCTGCCGTGTCAGACTCGGTTGCGAGCGAATCCACGCCGCCCGATACGACGTCGACGCAGTCCCGCATTCCAACCCCGGCGTCCGATCGCGCACCGTCCGACTCCACCGTCCGTCGCCCGGCTACGGACACAACGAACGATCGCATTCCCCGCCCACCTGGTCGCAGCGCGGCCCCGGACTCGCAGCAGGCGCCCGACTCCCGAGCACCCTCGCCCAGCGTGCCCGATAGCAGTTCCGCACCCGTGCCGGGAGGAACCTAACGGCAGAGGCGCGGTTCGCCGCACCTGCCGCTCTTTTCAGTGCGCGCCCCACTGGCCGCTGCATTGCCGACCGCCTGCCGTTCCCTGCTGGGTCGCCGGAGCGGCCCTCCACTCTTTGTCGACGCATGTCCGCCCGATCTTGTCGGTGCGGCGGCTCAACGCTTTTTGGTCTTATGTCGCAGCAACGCAACACGCCCAACTCTCGGCCGGGCTCCTCAAACGAGTCCAATGGACAGCCGCGCTTCGCCCTGTGGATCTACCTAGCCATCTTCCTGGCTTTGGTCGTCCACCTCTTCATCTATTGGGGGGGGACGGAGGCGTCCAACATTGAGTATAGCACCTTTTTGGAGTACGTCGAAGAGGGGCACGTCGAGCGCGTGGAAATCGTCAACGACGCGCAGATCCGAGGCCGCTACACACCCGAAGCGGTGCAAAGTGGGGAGGTGCGCGTATCGTCGTCTGAGGGTTCCATTTTGGACGGGGGGCTGGAGGCCGAAGAGCGACGGCGGTTCACGTCCATGAAGCCAGCCGACCACGAACTCACGCAATTCCTGCGCGATTACAACGCTTCGGCGGAGGCCAGCGGCCAGCCGACCGTGGCGTTCACGGCCCTGCAGGAGGATGACTGGCTCGGGGGCGTCCTTTTCTGGGTGCTGCCCATTGCCCTTTTCGTCGGGCTGTGGATCTGGTTCCTGCGCCGCATGAATCCGAGCAGTCAGGTCCTCAACGTCGGCAAGAGCAAGGCGAAGCTCTTCGAAGCCTCCGACGACAACAACGTCACCTTCGACGATGTGGCGGGCCTCGAGGAAGCCAAGGAAGAGGTCGTTGAGGTCGTCGAGTTCTTGCAAAACCCCGACAAGTTTACCCGTCTGGGCGGCAAGCTGCCGAAAGGCGTTCTGCTGGTGGGTCCGCCGGGAACGGGCAAAACGCTCATGGCGAAGGCCGTTGCCGGTGAGGCCGGTGTGCCCTTCTTCTCGATCTCGGGATCCGACTTCGTCGAAATGTTCGTCGGTGTCGGGGCCTCGCGGGTGCGCGACCTGTTCAAAAATGCCAAGGAGAGCGCGCCGTGCATCATTTTTATCGACGAGATGGACGCCATCGGTCGCACGCGCGGACGCAACAGCATGGTGGGCGGAAACGATGAGCGGGAGAACACCCTGAACCAGCTGCTCGTCGAGATGGACGGGTTCGATTCGGATGCCGGTGTCATCATCATGGCGGCCACAAACCGGCCCGACGTGCTCGACTCGGCGCTACTGCGTCCGGGACGGTTCGACCGGCAGATCCTGGTCGACAAGCCCGACCGGCGCGACCGGGAGCAGATCTTCGAGGTTCACACGGGCAATCTTCTGCTCAGCGACAACGTGGACATGACGGTCTTGGCCAGTCAAACGCCCGGATTCGCCGGTGCTGAAATCGCCAATGTATGCAATGAGGCGGCCCTGCTGGCGGCGCGGAAGGACAAGGACGTGATCGAGATGGAGGACTTCGAGCAGGCGATTGATCGCGTTATCGCCGGACTGGAGAAGAAAAACAAGATCATCTCGCCTGAAGAGCGCAAGGTAATCGCGTTCCACGAGTCTGGTCACGCCATCGTCGGATGGTTCTCGGAGCACACCGACCCCGTCGTCAAAGTCTCCATCGTGCCGCGGGGCCTGAGCGCGCTCGGGTACGCGCAGCACCTGCCCGAGGAGCGCTACCTGTACTCCCGTGAAGCCCTCATGGACCGGATGGCAATGATGCTCGGCGGGCGTGTTGCTGAAGAGATCATCTTTGGCAGCATTACCACCGGAGCGCAGAACGACCTGGAGCGCGTTACCAAGATGGCTTACGCGATGGTCGTCGACTATGGAATGAGCGAACGCGTTGGGCAGGTTAGCTTCAACCTCTCGCAGCGAGGAGAAGAGGAGCCGATGTTCGACAAGCCCTACTCCGAGTCGACCGCCCAGATCATCGACGAAGAAGTGAAGGCCCTAATCGACGAAGCCCGCGAGCAGGCGCGACAGATGCTTACCGAACGCCGGGATACGCTTGACCGCATGGCCGAGGCGCTGCTGGAACAGGAAGTGCTCGGCGCTCAGGAGCTCCTTGACCTCCTCGGAGAGCGTCCGCACGGCGAGTACATCTCCGTGAACGGTACGGGCAAGACGTTGAGGCAGGCCGCGCCGGAGGCGAGCGAGGGGACCGCGGACGAAGACGCGACGGATCAAAATGGAAGTTCGTCTGAAACGTCCGAGCCCAAAGCCTCCTCGGAAACCCGTGCCGAAGACCCTTCGTAGCTCCGTCGACCGGGTTGAGGCAGGTCGCAATGCGGCCGCTGTCGCTGCTCGGCATAATGCATGCTATCGATGGGCGGACCCATTAAAGCAGCAACCTAGGCGAGGCTTTCTCGCCTTTTTTCGTGCAGATTCGGGATCGGTCATTTGATTTACTGATATATATCGATCTAACAAACTGAAGGCGGACTCACGGGCCTCTAGCGCCGGCAGCCGGAGATGCAATTCATTTCACCCTATCTTCGACGCGCCGAGGGGACCATTCACGCTCCCGAATGCTACTAAAAGTCTGCGCGCATGACGGACGGGTCCAGTACGTTCTGGGCGCCGCCCTCGAACGAGATTCCACTGAGTGACGACCTACAACTGTGCCGACGATCCAACAGCTGGTCCGAAAAGGACGCAAGTCCGAAACCGAAAAGAGCGACTCCCCCGCACTGGAGGGATCCCCGCAGCGCCGAGGCGTCTGCACGCGCGTCTACACGACGACGCCCAAGAAGCCGAACTCGGCGCTTCGGAAGGTGACACGTGTGCGGCTCACCAACGGGAATGAGGTGACTGCCTACATTCCTGGAGAAGGCCACAACCTTCAGGAGCACTCCATCGTGCTTGTCCGTGGGGGGCGCGTCAAAGACCTCCCGGGCGTGAAGTATCATGTTGTACGTGGCGCGCTTGATGCCGCAGGCGTTCAGGATCGCCGGCAGGGGCGCTCCAAGTATGGCACGAAGAAGCCGCGCAGCTAGGCAGGGCCACGGCTGGACTCCACCGGGGTCGAGTCGTTTTCTTCGAAGAGGCCCGTGCAGTTTTCATCCAGACGAATTCCACACTGAATCATGGCACGAGACAAGGCAGCCAAGCGGCGCACGACGCAGCCAGACCCCATCTATCGCGACGAGCTGGTGTCCCGCTTCGTCAACGCCGTCATGCGAGACGGAAAGAAAAGTCTCGCCCAGCGCATTGTGTACGACTCGTTCGACGTGATTGAAGAGCGAACGGGTGAGCAAGGCCTGGAGGTCTTCAAAAAGGCCGTCAACAATGTGGCGCCGCTCGTTGAGGTTCGCAGCCGCCGGGTGGGAGGAGCCACGTATCAGGTTCCGATTGAGGTGCGTCCCGACCGGCGCATCACACTGGCGTTCCGCTGGATCATTCAGTACGCCCGGGCTCGCAAGGAAAAGAGCATGCGCAACCGACTTGCCAGCGAGCTGATCAACGCCGCTCGCGGCGAAGGGGCTGCCGTAAAGAAGAAAGACGACGTACACCGCATGGCCGAGTCGAACAAGGCATTTGCTCACTTTCGGTTCTAGCTTGGCGCTCTCCAGAGCAACGGAGTACGAAGTACCAGTGCCGCGCGCACCTGCGCGATCTGT
>CAYFSC010000086.1:9902-12188 GCA_964345695.1 uncultured Rhodothermales bacterium
TTGCAGCGCGGCACGCACGCATTTAAACACAACATCCTCCATGGCTACACGAGAAAACAAAGAGTTTCCCCTTGAGCGCACCCGCAACATTGGGATTGCCGCTCACATCGACGCTGGGAAGACAACCCTAACGGAGCGCATCCTGTTTTACACGGGACGCCTGCACCGTATGGGCGAGACCCACGAAGGTGCGGCGACCATGGACTGGATGGACCAAGAGAAGGAGCGGGGCATCACGATTACATCGGCCGCGACGACCTGCTACTGGGATGACCGGCGAGTTAACATTATCGACACGCCTGGCCACGTCGACTTTACGATCGAGGTCGAGCGTTCGCTCCGCGTCCTTGACGGAGCCATTGCGCTGTTCTGCGCGGTGGGCGGCGTCGAGCCCCAATCGGAGACCGTCTGGCGCCAGATGAACAAATACGATGTGCCGCGCATCGCGTTCGTCAACAAGATGGATCGCACGGGCGCGGACTTCGTCAACGTTATCGACATGATGGAGGATCGCCTGAACGCGAACCCGGTTCCGGTGCAGTACCCGATCGGCTCCGGCGATATGTTCCGCGGTGTCATCGACCTGATTCGCAATAAGGCGATCATCTGGGACGACGAAAAGGGCATGTCTTGGGATGAAATCGAGATCCCGGAGGATCTGAAAAACGACGCGCGTCACTGGCGCATCAACCTGCTGGAAAGCGTTGCGGAGTACGATGACGAGCTCCTCATGAAGTACCTCGAAGGGGAAGACATCCCGGCGGAAGACCTGGAGGCCGTCATTCGCGAAGCCACCATTAAGAGGGACATCACGCCCGTATTCTGCGGAACGGCACTTCAGAATAAGGGCGTCCAGCGCCTTCTGGATGGAATTGTGAACTACCTTCCGAGTCCGCTGGACGTGCCGCCGGTGACCGGTCGCCATCCGCGGGACGAAGAGGAGGAGATTGTTCGCAAGCCGGAAAAAGACGAGCCGTTCAGTGCCGTGGCCTTCAAGATTGCCACGGATCCCTACGTCGGGAAGCTGACCTTCGTCCGCTGCTACAGCGGTACTCTTGACAAGGGGACAAAGGTGTACAATCCAGGCGCCGACGAGATGGAGCGTGTCGGGCGGCTGATGTTCATGCACGCGAACAGCCGGGAGGACGTCGACCAGATTCGCGCTGGAGACATCGCTGCCGTCGTCGGGCCGAAGAACCTTAAGACGGGAGATACCATTTGCGATCCGGACCATCCGGTCTTGCTGGAGTCGATGGACTTCCCCGAGCCGGTGATCCGTATTGCGATCGAACCCAAGACCAAGAAGGACCGCGACAAGCTGACGAACGGTCTCGTCAAACTCGCCGAGGAGGACCCGACCTTTAACGTCTCGACGGACGAGGAGACGGGCCAGACCCTCATTGCGGGTATGGGCGAGTTGCACCTTGAGATTATCGTCGACCGCCTGAAACGCGAGTTCAAGGTCGAGGCCAATGTTGGTCGTCCGCAGGTGGCCTACCGCGAGGCGATCACGCAGACCGTGGATGAGCACTACGTCCTCAAGAAGCAGACCGGTGGCCGCGGGCAGTTTGCCGAGGTCTACATGGAGGTCGGGCCGAATGAAGAGGGCACCGATCTGGTCTTTGAGGACGAGATTTACGGCGGAGCCATTCCGAAGGAGTTTATTCCGTCGGTGAAGAAAGGCATTCAGAGCGCTATGGAAGACGGCCCCATCGCGGGCTATCCCATCGAGGGCGTGAAAGTGCGGTTGTACGACGGCGATCACCACGAGGTCGACTCCGACCAGAATTCGTTCGAGATTGCTGGCCGTATGGGCTTCCGTGAGGCCACACGCCGGGCGAATCCTGTTCTTATGGAGCCAATCATGGCCGTTGAGGTCATCACGCCTGACGAGTACATGGGCGATGTGATTGGCGACTTGAACAGCCGTCGCGGTCAGATTGGGCAGATGGGACAACGGAACGACGCCCAGGTCATCAACGCTTTGGTGCCGCTTTCCGAAATGTTTGGCTATTCCACCGATCTGCGGTCCATCACGCAGGGCCGTGCCATCTACACGATGCAGTTTGAGAAGTACGATCCCGTGCCGAGGGACATCTCCAAGGAGATTATCGACGACGAGGCTGTCGGCGCGGCTGCTTAGCACTTACGCAGTCCCCGGCCGGGCTCCACTGGAGTCCCGCCGTTTTTCCACCCTGAACTGTTTACCACCGACCCAATTAGCACACAGGACCATGGCGAAAGAGACGTTTGAGCGGAAGAAGCCGCACATCAACATCGGGACGA
>CAYFSC010000087.1:0-12097 GCA_964345695.1 uncultured Rhodothermales bacterium
CCATGATCTACAGTACGCCGACGAGAAGCGTCCCACCAGCGGCGATGGGGCCTCGACACCGCTCGACAGTGGGGCTGCCGAGGAGCGCATCCGAGAGGCCTGAAGACGAACCGGCGCGACGCTGTAACGCCTCCCCCACGGATTTCACACACAACCATCTTGTGCATCTGTTGGTAGGCGCTCCATGTTGAACGCGTCCCGTCGTGGCGCACATTGAAGGGGCGATTTCCCCCTGGCTGTACGCCGGTTTCTCACGTAGGTAGGAACGGAGTCTCATTCGCGAGTCGAACGCACATACCGCCGTTTTGCTGTTCAGCCACCGTCCGGAGCGGGAGTGGCAGAACAAGCAACTGGTGCGGCAGGACTACGCCAAGTCGCGCCGGGCGGCCGACGTGTTGTACCGGCACAGTCGGGAGGCTGTCGATCAGAGCGGTCTTCCGGTGCTGGAGGTCAACGACGATCGCCAGCGCGGGGATCGGTTCGGGACGCGCCTCGCCAACGCCTTCGCCGATGCCTTCGCACAGGGTTACGACTACGTGATCGCCGTCGGCAGCGACTGCCCACGGCTGCATGAGGTCGACTGGAGCCGGGTGGCCGACCGCCTGGCTCAGGGCACGCCCGTTCTGGGACCGACACCGGGCCGCGACGGCACCTATCTCATCGGGCTTTCCCGCGCGCAGTTTGATCGGGCCTCGTTCGCCCGCCTGCCGTGGCAGTCGCCGGCCCTGCTCTCGGCGCTGGACCGATACCTGGCGGTGGAGCAGGCAGCGGCGCCGGTGTGGTTGACGCCGCGCGACGACGTCAACGGCCATCGCGATCTGGTCTCCCTCGTCGGGGCGCGTTCTGTCCGGGCGGCGGCACTGGTCTCGACGCTGCGCGAAGTGCTCGGTCCGTCGGCCCACACCAACTGGCGCACACCTCTCCGATCCGCGCGGGTTGCCACCCCTTCGCGGTCGCGGGCCCCACCGTCTCCCCGGCCCGTGGTCTCCTCGCATCGGCCCCTGCATGCGCTCGCGGCCTGAGCTCCTCTCGAAGGGGGTGCCCCGTGAGGGCACGTCTCGAGACCGTCTGGTGGACGCCAGGTTGGCGCCGTCGGGCAAGGAATGGGGGTGTTTCCGTGAAGCCGGGACCGCCGACCGGGCGGTTTCCTGGTGGCGTACACCCTCAGGGTCCGAGTCCGTGACGAGACCCGTCGTTGTCGATTCGACCGTGCCCGCTCAGCACCGGGCGAGCACATCCCTGTGCGGCGTTTGCAGGTGTTCTGTGGACGTGGTGCAGGTCGTCCGGTGCTCCGTCCGCTCCTGATTCCCAACCCGTATGTCTCTCCTGTACGATTCTTCTGGAAGCAACCGTTTGCTCGCTCTTTCTGCCCTCTGGCTCGTCCTGGCCGGCGTTCTCGTCGCCGGGCGCCCGGCAGTCGCCCAGTCGGGGCTTGAGGTGTACGCGCTGAACGCCGAGACCGGCGAGCCCGTCCCCAACATCGCGGTGCACGTTGAAAACGAGGGCATCGGTTACGCCGACACGCGCACCACCAACGCGAAGGGAAAGGTGCAGTGGGCCGGCCTCTCGACGTCCGGCGCGTACCGCGTCTTCGTTGACGGCACCGACCGGTTTTACGCCGCGCAGGCCCGCGACGTGACGCTCCGATCGAACTTCACCAAGAGTGTCACCCTTCTGTTGCCTCCGATCCAGGAGGTGCAGATGGAGGAAGTGGTGGTCGAAGGCGGGCAGGGCATCGCCGAGGTCAACAAGGTGAACGCCGAGGTCTCCTCGACGCTGCCCGCGCAGGCGCTGGAAGACATCCCGGTCGAAGGGCGCAACTTCACCCAGTCGCTCTATCGCCTCCCGAACGTCACGCAGTCGACCGGCTTTTTCTCCGAGGCGCCAAACGTGAGCATCAACGGCGCCAACGGCCTCTTCACGCAGTACCTGGTCGACGGGATGGACAACAACGAGAATTTTCTGGGCGGCCCGCAGTTTGAAGTGCCCACGGGCGTGGTGAAAGACATCACGGTGCTGACGAGCACCTACTCGGCCGAGTTTGGGCGCACGGGCAACGGCGTGTTCAACGTGACGACGAAGTCCGGGAGCAATCAGTACGAGGGCGAGGCTTTTTACCTGACGCGCCCGGGACCGCCGCTCGACGGGCAGTTCTCCAACGAAAACGGCCAGGAGCTGCCGCAACGCGATCTGTCGGGCAACCAGGTGCAGGATGGCTTTCAGCGCCAGCAGGGCGGCGTCACCCTGGGCGGGCCGATCGTGAAGGATCAGACCTTCTTCTTCGTCAATCTGGAGCACACCACCGACTGGAAAGACAACCTGCTGGAGTCCCCGGCGCTTGGGGTACAGGAGACGGTGCAGGGCCAGAACCACTTCACCTACGGCTCTGCCCGGATCGATCACCGGTGGAGCGATGCGTGGCGCTCCACCCTGCGCGCCAACGTGAACCGGGTGCGCGTCGACCGGCAAGGCGGGGCACTCGGCGGGGGCGTGACCTTCGCCAGCGCTGCCAACACGCAGGAGCGGGATGGCGTGCATGTGGCCCTGCAGAATACGTATGGCGGGGAGCAGTTGGTGTACGAGAGCAACGTCCAGTACAGCCGCTTCAACTGGAACTTTGCCGATCCGGCGCTCGGGAGCCGTCCGCAGGTGGCCATTCGCGATCCGCAGGGCACCACGGTCGGCGTGCTGGGCGATCCGGGGTTCCGGTTCGACAGCGTCGAAAACACGCTGCAGGTGCAGCAAAAGCTGACGTACCGGCTCGGCGGGCACACCCTGAAGGCCGGCGCCGACGTGCTCTCGGCCGACTTTTCGCTGGAGGGCGGGGGCAATCCGAACGGGAACTACATCGTGCGCCTCACCGACTCGCAGCTCGATGCGCTGGCGCAGCGCGATCTCACGGCCGACCTGCGCCCGGCGGATCTGCGCGATCTGCCCGGCTCGGTGAACGTAGTCAACTACGGTGTGGAACTGCGCCCGACCACCTTTGGCACCCGGCAAGACCTGGTGGGGCTCTACCTGGAAGACGAGTTTTCGCCGGTGGCCAACCTCAACGTGACGGCCGGCCTGCGGTGGGACTACGACAGCCTCTCGAAGGGCGGCGACACGACGGGCGATTGGAACAATATCGCGCCGCGGCTCAGTCTCAACTATGCGCTCGGGCGCCGCAGCAGCCTGCGGGGCGGCTACGGCATCTTCTACGACAAGATCGTGTATTCCGTCTACAGCGACGCGCTGCAGTTCAGCACCGACACCGACGGCTTTCAGTCGCAAATCCGGTCGCTCGTGGATCAGGGCATCCTGCCGTCCGACACCAACGTCGAGCGCGTCACGCACCGCGGCACCCTGACGGCCAACGTCGGTGACGTTCCCTTTCTGGAGGGCCCGTCGCCCGCCGAGTTGCGGGCCAATCGGGAGCAGATCCGGAGCGACGAGCTGCGCATTCTGAATCCGAACGGCTACGACAACCCGCTCACGCACCAGTTTTCGCTCGGGGTCCAGCGCCAGTTCGGCAGCGACAAGCTGTTCTACGTCGATCTCATTCACACCCGCTCGTTCAACCTCTTCCGCCTGCGCGATCTGAACGCCCCGGCGCCGTTCGACATCACGCCGGAGGAGCTGCAGGCCGCCCGTCAGGACCCGGACCGTTCGCCGGCGGATCTCGTCCGTTCGCAAGAGGACGCCGACGCGACGCGTCCGGTGGACGTCGTGCCCGGCGGGGCGAAGCGCATCGTCATGACGGAGATGGCCGGCGAGGCGCGGTACTGGGCGGCCAACGTGAACCTCGTGAAAGACCGCGCCGGCGACCGCTACTCGTATCGCCTGAGCTACACGCTCTCGGAGCGCCGCAACAACACGGAAGACATCAATTTCCTGGCCGAAGATGCCAATGACTTCGAGGACGAGTGGGGGCCGTCGGTCAACGACCGGACGCACGTCATCAGTGCGATCGGCTCGGTGTACCCGCTGGACGGGCTGTCGGTGACGCTCACGGCGCTGCTGCAGAGCGGGCAGCCGATCAACCGGGTGCCGGATGCGTCGCTCTTCGGCACGCGCGACCTGAACGGCGACGGCCTGGCCCGCAGTGCCGACTTCCTCGGCAACGGCGACCGATGGCCCGGCGCCGAGCGCAACGGCGATCGCCTTCCGTGGTCCGAGACGTTCGATCTGAGCGTGCAGTACGCCTTCCCGTTGTCCGAGGGGCGCATCGTCGCTCGCGCAGATGTCTTCAACGTCCTGAACACAGAAAACCTGAGCGGCTTCGCCAACAACGCGACCCAGAGCAATCAGATTCAGGTCGGGCCGCCTGGTGCCGACATCGTGGAGAAGAACGCCGGGCCGCCGCGCCAATTCCAGTTCGGCCTGCGGTACGAATTCTGAACAGCAGGGAAGAGGGAGGTGGGGAAGGGGGAAGAGGCACGGTGTGAACGAACCTCGGCCCTGACTCAGAACTCACAACTCGAAACTCAGAACTCGATCCCCAGATGCCCAGCGTCGCCGCCATCCTCGGAAGTGCCTTCCAAGACGCCCTGCCTGAGCAACTCGACCTGCATCCCGTCAAGGTTGAGACGGCATGGGGGCCGCAGACGCTCCATCGCATCGAAGGCGCCGATCGGCCCGCGTACGCCCTCTTCCGCCACGGCCTCCCGCACGAACGGCTGCCCAACCAGATCGACTACCGCGCGCAAGCCGCGGCGCTCGACGCGGTAGACTGTGGCGCCCTGCTCGTGACGAGCTCCGTGGGCGTCCTCGACGCCGACGTGCCGATTTACGAGCCGCTGCTGGTCGACGATCTGATCATGCTCGACAACCGACTGCCTGACGGAAGCGCGTGCACCATGTTCACAGAGCCGTCTGACGAGCACGGCCATCTGGTGCTGAATGAGGGCATGTTCTCTGCGGCCTTGAGCGCGCAGGTCCGCGACCAGGCTGCCCAGGAAGGGACGTCGATTGCGGACGCGGTCGTCTTCGCATATGTGCAGGGCCCCCGCTCGAAAACCCCGGCCGAGAATCGCCTCTGGCCGCGGCTCGGGGCGCAGGTCAACTCGATGACGCTGGCACCGGAGGTTGTCCTGGCCAACGAGTTGGAGATTCCGTGTGCCGGGCTCGTCGTGGGACACAAATACTCGATCCCGGATCGCGACCCGCCAGAGCAAGAGACGCTGTCCCACACGCTCGACCGCTCGCGCGAGGAGCAAGAGCGCATCGTCCGTCGCTTCCTCACCCACGGCCGCCCCGTTCCGTTCGCGAACACGATCTACCGGTTCGAGACGTAAGGCGTGATGCGTGAGGGCGTGATGCGTGAGGGCAAACCGCGGACCCCAAGAGCACGTGATCACTACGCACACAGCGCCGCAAACCGCCGGTTCTCGGGAACGCACAGCGGTCCGGGGCTGAGCGATCGGCAAACGCATCACAACCCTGACGTGCGACCCAACATACCAGGTTCTCAACCCGTCCAACCTGAATCCTCCCCACGGAACCCGTGAATCGAGACGATATCGTCCCGTATCTTCAAGATCGGTTGTCCGCGTTCGAACCCATGGGAAGACCAATCCGGCTGCCGGAGGGCAATCTGAACAAGGTCTGGCGCGTGCCCGGGGAGGAGCGGTCCGTCATCGTAAAGTACGCCCCGCCGCACGTCGCAGCCGACCCGGACGTACCGCTTGATCCGTCTCGCCTGATCATCGAAGCACGGTGCTTGGAGGCGTTCGCGCCGGGCGGGCCGCTCCACAGCGTGGCGGGAGACGATGTGCGTCCGCCGCGTCCCATCGACATCGATCCGAGCGCGCACGTGCTCGTGATGGAGGACCTGGGTGCAGTGCCCACGCTTGGCCGTTGGCTGCGGGAGGCGGATGAGGATGCGGTGATCGCGCGAGCGCCCACCCTAGGAACGGCGTTGGGCCGATTCATCGGATGCCTTCACCGGCGCACGTGGAACGACCCGGCCTGGGCCGACCGGTGTACAAACCGACCGATTCAGGAGACGCGCCACGCCATTCAATACCGGGCTGTGGGCGACCTTGTGCGACGGGCCGGCGTGGACGATGCCGATGCTCTCGGGAGCCGCGCCGAAGCGCTCGGGGAGCGGTTGCTCGAACCGGGCCGCTGTCTGACGATGGGCGATCTCTGGCCGCCGTCGGTGCTCGTGCTCGGCGACGAGATGCGCCTGATCGACTGGGAGTTTGCACACTTCGGCCAGCCGATGCAAGACGTCGCACACGTTGCGGCGCACCTCTGGATGCAAGCTCACCGCGCCCCTGCCGAGGCCGTCGCCACGGCGGCGACGCGGATCCGCCAGGCGTTTTTGGCTGCCTATCGCACCGTCCTGGCGGAGGACGCGCCCAATCTGCTGGACGCCGCGGATGCCTCCGTCCACTTCGGCGCCGAAATTCTTGTACGCACGGTGGGGCGGTTCCAAGACGGCTACCTGTACGAAGGACTGTCCCCGGACGACACGGCCGTGCAGGAGGCTGTCCGCACTGCGGCCCGGCACATCCGGGAACCGCGGGGCACCTTCCGAATGGGGAGCACGCAGTGACCATGCGGGCGGAGAGCCATCCCGCCCTCCAGAGGATCTGGGACAGCTTGCAGTCCCCCGTCCCATCGAGGCGGGCAATCAGTACAGCGCCATGTCGAACGTCCGACGGTGCGACTGCGTGACGGGGTGCTGGGGGCCGAGAAGCGTGAAGAGGGCCACACACGCCCTGCGTGCCCCGTCGTCGTCGTAGTCTCGGTCGGTTTGTACCACCTCGATAAAGCGGTCGAGCGCCGCATCGAAGTCGCGCCGGGCCAAGGCCTCGCTGGCATCCAGGTAAGTGTCTTTGGCAGGCCCGTCGGGCAGGTCATCGGGATGGTCGGCAAGGTCGACCAGGCGCGCGATCGTTTGAACACTCTCGCGCGTTTGCCGGAGCGTCGGGTCGGCCACGTCGGAGGCGGCCTCGGCCAGAGCCTTCGCTCGCTTTGGATCGCGGAACGCGAGGGCCCGGGCCATAAGCACCTGTGCCTCGGTGTGGTCGGGATCCTCTTCCAGCACCGGCCACAACAGATCCTCGGCCTCGTGGAGATTTCCGTCGTCCAGTGCCTCTTGGGCCTGGCGCAGACGGTTCTTGGACTCACTCGGAAGATGTTCGTCCAGCCAGCTTTCGACGGCCCGCTTCGGCTTCACGCCGGTAAACTCGGCCGCGACGGTGCCGTTCACGAACAGCTTCACGGCCGGGATGCCCCGCACCCCGTACTTGCGGGCTTCCTCCTGGTTTTCGTCCGTGTTGACCTTGACCAGCGTCCAGTCGTCGGCCGCCTCGGCCAGCGACTCGAGGGTAGGGCTGAGCTGGCGACACGGACCGCACCACGGGGCCCAGAAGTCAACGAGTACGGGTTGCTCCTGACTGGCGTCGATGACATCGCTCTGGAAGTCGGTCACTTCGTAGCTCATGGACTTGCGGATTGCAGGCATTGTAAATGCGAACAGGTTAAGAACGTCTCACGCACAACCCGGCAAATATCTCCCACTTCAACAGGAGTTCGGATTCTGCACAACCATCTTGCGCGGCATGCGTAGGGCCATCGACACCTGATTCACCCTCCCTCAAACCCGTTCTCCTTCAAACGCCTCTGCGTCTGTTATGGAACACCGCGGTGAAGCGCTCTCGGAGTCCGACGTGGCCCGGATCGTCTCCCACATGAACGATGAGCACACCGACGCGCTGTGTCGTTACGCCGAAGAGTACACGGACATTGTGGACGTGGAATCGGTGCGCATGAAAGACCTGGATGCCGATGGAATGACGCTGAGCGTCACCTCGAGCAACTCAACGACCGACATCCGGATCGACTTTGAGCGGCCTGTCCAAACCCCCGACGACGCCCACCGGCTGCTCGTCGATCTCGCCATCCAGGCGCGGAATCGTGACGAAGTGTAGCCGGAGTCCCGCTCCCCGGCCTCCGCAAACCGAACCCTCGCGTTACGTCTACCGTCCGGGGGGGAACCGACCTGCGGGGTCAGGGCTACCTACTCATGTCGTATTCCTCAGGCGCAGCTCCTCCCCACCGATGCTTCTTTCCTGGCTTCAGCAGCTCTGGCAATCCCGTCGTGCGCAGCAGATCTCCCTGGACGATGCCCGGGAGCGCGTCGAGCGCGGGGCCGACTTCCTGGATGATGCCGATCCCGGCTGGTACCGCCGGGTCGACGTGGGGGCGTTGGAACTGGGCAGCGGCGAATACTGCGTGCTGGGTCAACTCCACGGCGACTTCCGGCTGGGCCTGGGCCGGTCCGACCTCATCAACCTGTCGAGCGCACCGCGCGCCAGCCTGTCGCCCTCGGCGCACGGGTTTCAGTGCGTGCAGGGCATCCCGGAGGAGGCTCAAGACCGCGACTACGCGTTCCTGACTCAGGCCTGGCAGGAGGCCATCGCTGCGCGCATCAAGCGCGACGCCGCGGGCGACGGACACGCGGGCGCCACGACGCCGGAGGTGGTGCCGGGACGGAGGAGGGCGAGAGGGCGAATGAGAGAAAGGGCGAATGGGCGGCAGAATTAGGACGCCTCACGTCGTCACACCTCACGTCGTCACACCTCTCCCGCAACCGCCTGGGCCTCCGAGGTCCGTTCCGCCTCCGCGTGCAGCAGATGGTAGCGCAGCCCGTCGGCGAGGGCCTGACTGCTGGCTTCCAAGATGTTGGTCGAGACGCCGACCGTGTTCCAGGTTTCCGAGCCGTTGCTGTGCTCGATGAGAACCCGCACGGACGCAGCGGTGCCATCCTGTGGCGTAAGAACGCGCACCTTGTAGTCGGACAGCCGGGTGTCGTTGAGACAGGGATAGAACGGGTCGAGGCCCTCGCGCATGGCATTCGAGAGGGCATCGACCGGGCCTTCGCCTTCCGCGACGGCTAGGTTGCGCTCGCCCTGCACCCGGAGGGCCAGAGACGCCTCGACCCCGTGCACCTGGGACTCGTCGTGCTCGCTCCACACGCGCAGCCGTTCGATCTTGAAAGTATGAAGATCTTCGCCCTGGATCGTTCGTAGAAGAAGCTCAAACGAGGCCTCGGCGCCCTGAAACTCGTAGCCGAGGTGCTCGAGCTCTTTGATGCGCTCGACGGCCTTCCGCGCTTCGTCCCCGGTATCCAGGTCGATGCCGAGCTCTTCGGCCTTGTAGCGGATGTTGCTCCGTCCCGAGAGGTCGGACACAAGCACGTTGCGCCGGTTGCCGACCGATTCCGGTTCGATGTGCTCGTAGGTCGACGGGTTCTTCATCACCGCAGAGACATGCACCCCGCCCTTGTGCGCGAAGGCACTGCGCCCGACGTACGGCGCGCGGTCGATCGGATCAAGGTTGGCGACCTCATTCGTGAAGCGGGCAAGGTCTGCGAGACGGCGAAGCGATTCGCCCGGCACGCAGTCGTACCCGAGCTTCAGCTGCAGGCCCGGAATGACGCTGCACAGGTCCGCGTTTCCGCACCGTTCCCCGAGGCCGTTGATCGTCCCCTGCACGTGCCGCGCTCCAGCACGAACGGCCGCCAGCGTGTTGGCCGTCGCGCATCCGCCGTCGTTGTGCGCGTGGATGCCGAGCGTGGCCTCGACGTGTGGCGCGACCTCCGACGTCACCCGTTCGATGTCGTGGGGGAGGGTGCCGCCATTGGTGTCGCACAGCACGATGGTGTCAGCACCGGCCTCAACCGCCGCCTGGAGCGTCGCGAGGGCGTAGTCGGCGTCCTCGGCGTAGCCGTCGAAGAAGTGCTCGGCGTCGTAAATCACCCGCCTGTCGTGAGCACGAAGATGCGCGACGGACGACCGGATCAGCGACAGATTTTCGTCTTTCGAAATGCCGAGGGCGTCGGAGACGTGCAGCGTCCACGTCTTGCCGAAGATGCACACCGTATCGGTGCCTGCGTCGAGAATCGCCTGTAGATTCCCGTCTTCCTCCGGCGGCGTTCCGGCCCGTCGCGTGGAGCCAAACGCCGTAATCTGGGCGTGGTCCCACGCCAGGTTTTGGGCCTCCTCGAAAAACGCCTGGTCCTTGGGGTTGGAGCCGGGCCAGCCGCCCTCAATCACGTCGATGCCGAACGCGTCGAGGCGCTGCGCGATGCGCACTTTGTCGCGCGCCGAAAGGGTGACGTGCTGCCCCTGCGTGCCGTCGCGAAGGGTGGTGTCGAAGACTTCGATATCCACGGTTGTAGGGGTGGAGGGATGGAAGGATGGAGGGAGATGTAGGCAACGTTGGGGTTTGTCGTCGATGAACCCGTACTTGGAATCGATCGCCTACGCAGAGGGTCGAGCGCGTCAATTCGGAGCAGGCACCTGCGTCACGGCCCCCTGCGCGGCGGAGCCGAAGAGGGCGGCATACTTGGCGAGCACGCCGGTCGTGTACTGCGGATCCGGAGAGGCCCAGCCGTCGAGGCGGTTTTCGATCTCGGCATCGGAGAGATCGACATGGAGGCGGCGCTCGGGGATGTCGATGACAATGCGGTCGCCGTCGCGCACAGCGGCGATGGGACCATGGGCCGCAGCTTCAGGAGCGACGTGACCGATGGAAATGCCCCGCGTGGCGCCGGAGAAGCGCCCGTCGGTGATGAGCGCCACGTCCTCGGCGTGTCCGTGCCCGTCGCGTGCGGCGGTGACGCCCAGCATCTCCCGCATGCCGGGTCCGCCGGTCGGTCCTTCGTTGCGAATGACGATGACGTCGCCGGATTCGAGGTGGCCCTCCTGCACGTAAGCCGTGGCGTCCTCTTCGTTCTCGAAGACGCGCGCCGTGCCCTCGAAGTGGAGGTCGTCCGCGCCGGTGACCTTGAGCACGGCCCCGTCGGGGGCCAGGTTGCCGGTGAGGATGCGGATGGCGCCCTGTTCGTTCTTGGGAGCGTCGACCGTGTACAGGTAGTCGACGTCGAGGTCGGCAATGGCCGGGGGATCGAGGCGGTCGAGGGCCTCGGCGATGGTTTCGCCGGTGACCGTCCGGGCGTCGCCGTGCAGCAAGTCGTGCTCGAGCAGTTCCTTCAGCACGACCGGGACGCCGCCCACGGTATGAAGGTCGTTCATCACGCGTGTGCCACCGGGCTGGAAGTCGCCGATCTTGGGCGTTCGGCGACTGATCGCATCAAACTCTTCGATTGACAAGTCGATGCCTGCCTCGGCGGCCATCGCGAGCAGGTGCAGGACGCCGTTCGTCGAACCGCCCACGGCGACCTGCAGCGCAATGGCGTTCTCGAAGGATTTCTTGGACAGGAAGTCGGACGGACGCCGGCGCGCGTCGACGGCCTCCACGGCCAGGCGCCCGGCTTCACGGGCGGCGCTGTAGCGCGTCTTGTCTTCAGCGGGCGGACTCGCGCTCCCCAGCGGTGCAAACCCGATGGCCTCGCTGATTGACGCCATGGTGTTGGCGGTGAACATCCCGCCGCACGAGCCGGCGCCGGGGCAGGCGTTCCGTTCCATCTCGTCGAGCTCCGCCTCGCTCATCGTACCGGCCGCCACCGCGCCGCGCGCCTCGAAGACGTTCTGGATGGTGATGTCCTCGCCGCGGTGCTGCCCCGGCATGATCGAGCCGCCGTAGAGGAAGACGCTCGGAAGATCGGTCCGGATCGCGGCCATCATCATGCCCGGCATGTTCTTGTCGCAGCCCCCGATGACGACCAGCCCGTCGAGGCGCTCGGCAAAGGCCACGAGCTCGACCGAGTCGGCGATCACTTCGCGCGAGATGAGCGACGCCTTCATGCCTTCGGTGCCCATCGAAATGCCGTCGCTCACCGTGATCGTCCCGAATCCGATCGGCGTGCCACCGGCATCCTGCATGCCCCGCCGGGCCGCCTCGGCGATGAGGTCGAGGTGCATGTTGCAGGGCGTGACGTCGGCCGCTGGATTGGCAATGCCGATGAGCGGCTGCTGCAGATCCTCATCGTCGTAGCCCATCGCGCGAAACATGGCGCGAGCGGGTGCGGCGTCCCGACCTTCGGTGACGTCCTGGCTGTGGATTTTTCGGGTTTGACCGTTGGTGCTTGGGTTAGACATGAAGTTGGAACGTGCGAGGGCGTTTTATGGGAGCGGGTCGTGATGCGTGAGGCGTGAACCGTGACTCGTGACTCCGTGATGCGTGACTCCGTGATGCGTGA
>CAYFSC010000088.1:0-12026 GCA_964345695.1 uncultured Rhodothermales bacterium
TGCCACTTCGAGCCCCTCGAACACGTCCTCGATCAGGTTGCCGAATGTCTCTCTGGCGTTAACCAATGTTCCTCCAGCGGGTCCGCCGCCTGCTGTGGCATCGCTGGCCTGGGCCGCGTCATCAATCATCCGGTCGACGACCCGGGACTCAACCCCGGCTCGCTCAATCGCTTCCTTGGACCGCCGCAGCCCCACCGTTCGGGCGACCGGACCGGCAAGAATCTCATTGGTCCCCGGCACAGGCGCTCCCACTTCAAACGCAAGTTCGGTGACACCTTTCTGAATCCGGTCCGTGGCTTCCTCGGCCGTTGGAACTTTCTGCTTTGCGGCCTGCGGCGCGGCGTCCTCCTCCAGGACGGCTGAGAGGAAGGTGGCCATGTACTGGAGACCCACCGAGGTGCTCAGATCGTCTGGCGCCGCCGTTCTGGTGAACGTGCTGGCTGGCATTCCGCCAAAGGCGGGGGCAAAGGTAAGGCTTCCCTGAGGAATTTGGTGCTCAATCGAGAGCTGAAATGTAATTTCCTGGCCGGGAGGGAGAGAGTAAAACCAGAACGGATAGATCACCGTCTTCTTCTGCAGATTGGCGCCTGAGGCGAGTTTGACGTCCGGAAACATATAGGGATGCCTGTCAGACACTTGAACTGAAACCGGTATCAGGCCCTTGTATCCGCGCACGCCGACGAGCAGGAAGAGATCGACGGCATCTTCGTTGCCGCGATTGCCGACCGTTACGTCGATTTTAAGGTTCGTGCCGGAGCGGATGGCGCTCGGCTTGCGGTATTGGACGTAGGGCTCGGCGCCGTCGCTTTCCTCGACGGTAAACGCATCCTGCGCCACCGCCTCGGTGCCGTCCGGATTCTGGACAATGAGGTCGTAGGCGCCAGGCGTCTGGCCGCGAAGGTTAAGGGGGGCAAACAGTCGCGTACTTCCCACGACGTACGTGCTGTCCAGCGGAGCAGACCGGGTGCCGTCATCGGCCTGGAGGAACAGGCGGGCTCCCGGTTCGAACTGGGCGCCCTGCACGACGGTGGTGACCACGCCGCCATTCCCCCCATAGTCCGGCGTTGCTCGTTGCACCTCGAAGGAGAGCGCCTCCGTCGAGAGCTCGAATGACGCTCCGGCAGCGGGCACCGAACGCGCCCGCGCCAGGAGGTAGTACGTCCCGGCATCGGCTACCGGCCGGACGATCGACTGGGCGGATTGGAAGGGCGCGTCGGCCTTGGCGTCATACGTGTTCGGCGTTGGGACGGCGCCCCGGCGGAGGTAGAGTTCGACGGGAGTGTCGGCTGCTTCCGTCGACAGTTCGAAGGACAGGTCTTGCCCGCCAGAAGGAACGTCGACCCGGTAGTAGCGGTCGCCGGCCGCGTCGAGTGAAAAGGTGGGCGACGCCCCGAGGGCGATCGAGGGTATCGAGGCTGTCAGCGGTTGACCGCGGGTTCGGCGGTTGTTGTCGTCGTCGGTCTCGCGAATGTTATTAGCAATGTCCGTCCGGACGATGACGTGGTAGTCTCCCGGCGGAATGCCTGGAAGTGAGCCGGTGATGGTGCCGTCTTCGTCGGCTTTGTAGGCGTTGGCGAGGTTAACCTGGGTCTGCTGCTGCTTCGTCGCTCCGGGCTCGATGGAGATGCTGCGCTCGGCGATGCCAAGCAGCGGATCTTCGATGTCCCACGCCTCGTCTTCGGAGATGAAGACGCCCTCCCGGATCGTGCCCCTGGCCGAATTGGGACCTTCGTTTTTGAGGGTCCAGCGCACGGTAACGTCGCGCCCGGCCTCGGCGCTGGAGGGCGCCTCGATGCCCGTCACCACCAGATCGCTGGGAGCCTGGAGCGTCAGCTCGATCGGCGTAGAGGCAACGTTGTTCGTCTCGGCCTGGTGTTCGTACACAGCGTCCCGCTCGTCCGCCCTGATGAGTATGTAGAACGAACCCGAGGTAAACAGCGGCAGGTCGGCCGAAAGGGGGCCCCGGTACGTCTCGCTCGCGGAAAGATCTCCTTCGTGCTCGACCGTTCCGAGGCGGACGTCGCCGTTGCTGATCTTGAGGTCCCGCGAGAGGTACACGGCGTCGTGCCAGGTGTCGGTCCGGGTCGAGCCGGTCCCGGCGTTCTCGACGGTCCACTCGACCGTCACGGGCTGGCCCGAAGTGGTCGAAGCGGGAGCGTCGATGCTGGCGACCCGAAGGTCGGTGGGCGCCGGGCGCCGGATTGTGATTGTGGGAGCGGCTACGTTGTTGGAAGTGTCAACCTCGGCAACGGCTCCATCCGCGTCAGTGATGGCCAGCAGCCGGTACGTCCCTTCGATGCCGTTGGGGAGCGTGAGCGACGGCGTCAGGCGGTAGTCCGCGCCGCCATCCAGGGGAGCTTCGCGCTCGGTCGTTTCGAGGCGGGTATCACTCTCGTCGATTGTGCTGTCCCGGGAGAGGTGAAAAACGTCGGTCCAGCGGGCGGTACGCGTGCGCCCGGTTCCGGTATTTGTCACCCTGATTTCGGGGGTGAGCGTCGCGCCGGCTGCCGCGCTGTCTGGCAGGTTGTCGACGGTGATCGATAGATCTACGGGGGGATAGGCGTCCACGTCAAGCGGCTCGCTGCGGGCTGTGTTGCCTTCGGTATCGGGGTATTCGTACGCTTGGTCGCGGGCGTCGGCACGGACGTAGAGGTGATAGCTGCCGGCCGGCAGATCCGCGGGAAGCGGCACGGCCACTGCTCGATCGCGGTGGGCACCGGCCTCCAGCGTATCGGAAGAGGGAGCGGTCGTCAGCGCCCGGGCGTCACGCGGGTCGAAGGATTCGGAGGCCGAAACATAGAGCACGTCGGCCCAACGATCTACTGCCGCGGTGCCGTCGTTCTGGATGTCATAGCGCGCAATGATCTCCTGGCCGGCGGTAGCCTCTAAGGTTTCCAACGAGAGGTTCGCCACCTGAAGGTCGGGGTAAGGCGCTCGGGTCACGGACGTCGCGCCCGCAGCGACCGCCTGGTTGTTGTCTTCATATGTGTGTTCGAAGACGTCCTCGGCCCAGTCCGTCACTACGGCGAGGTACACGTCGCCCCTCGCGCTATCGGGGAGGGTCACCGACGCTGAGGCCTGGGATTCTTCGTCGCTGCCGAGCTGGGCCGTGTGGGTGACGACCTTCAATCGCTGCGCTGTCGCGAGGTCGAACGAGGGGCTCGGCGAGAGATAGATGGCGTCGTTCCACGAGCTACTGCGGAGGGGAACAGCCCCCGGCCCCTCGTTGGCTACCGTCCAGGAGAGGTCGACTGTCTCACCCGACTCCGACTGATCAGGGGCATCGACGCGCGTCACCGTCAGATCCGGCGGCGGCGTGAGCTTCACCTCGATCGAGTCGCCGGCCCAGTTGTCGAGCTCCTGATCGGCCTCGTAGACTTCGCCTCCTTGTATATTTCCAAGGGCAGGCGGCACGTCCGCGAAAGCGAACAGGTGATAGGTTCCCACGGAGTCGACCGGTAGCGAGACCATGGCCGAGCTCGTGTACGAGGAGTCAGGTGGCAGCGGACCTTGATACGTCGTCTCGCCGAGCGGAGCATCTTCGATTCTGATTCGGCTGGTGCCGAGGAAGATGAAATCGAGTTCGTCATTCTCGGACAGGAAGAATCCGTCCTGCCACGCCGAAGCCTCCACTTCGGCGGTGCCGGTATTCGTCACCGTCCACTGCACCCGGATCGAGTCGCCCGAGAAGGCCGTCGACGGAACGGTAAGGTCCGTCACCTCCAGATCCGGATACGGCGACTGGGTAATCTGGAGAGCTGCATGCGCCCGGTTGTTCGTCTTGTCGGATTCCTCCATGTCGCCCTCCGCATCCGTTCGGACGAACACGTAGTGCGGGCCGGAGACGCCCCGCGGGAGCGTCACTTCCGCCTGTCCGGCGTATTGCTCGCCCGCGTCCAGGTAGCTCACATTCTCGGCTGTGCCGAGCTCCTGGTCTTCGTCGGGATCGAAGGTTTTATCGGCAGAGAGGTAGATCCCGTCGATCCATTTCGGCACGTTCGTGCCCACGTTGCCCGCGTTCGAAACCTGCCAGTCGACCGTAATGGGCTGGCCGGAGAATCCTTCATTCGGGAGGACGAGATCGGACACCGTCAGGTCCGGTGCCTCGTTCACGGCAAAGGTCCAGACCGGTCCGCTCGTTTCTCCGTAGATATTCTTGGCGACGATCTGCCACTTGTAGGTTATACCAAACTGGAGCGAGGACCAGGTGAAGTGGGGTTCGCCCTCGTCGGAGATCGTGGGTGAGGAAGGTTTCGAGTCGGAGAGCTTGGCGCTGGACGCCTCCCAGAGATAGAGGTCATAGCGGTGGGCGTCGGGCACCGATTCGCCGATCAGCGTAGTTTCGGTAGACGTGACAATTCCGCCGTCGGACGGATTCGGCGCCGAGACGACCTGCGGCGCGATCTGCGTGAGCGGATTCTCGTCCGAGGTGGATCCGAGGGCCCACTCGCCGCCGATGTCGGCGAGGCCCGTGGCGGTGATCGTCTCCGCGGATTGATCCACGCTGGCCGAGACGATCTCCCATGGGGCATCCGCCGACTCCCGCCGAAGCAGGCGCAGGTGATTGGGGTTTCGGATGCCGGAGAGGGGACCGTACTCGAAGGTCAGCGTGGCGTCGTAGGCGGTTTTCGTCGAGGCGTGCCCGATGCCCCAGTAGCCCTGCGGGGCGACCACTTCGATGTCCGAGGGGGCGCTGCCACCGGGATCCGTTTCGTAGCGACGGGCGCTCACCACCATCCGCCGGCCCAGCGCGCTCAGGTCGAGCGTGAGGAGCGTCCGCGTCGAGTCCTGGAACGTCTCCGGACGGGGATCTTCGTCTTCGAATCGCTCGATGATCCATGCCGTAGGGGTGGGCTCCACCGACACCGGCGGTTTGTCGTCGAACGGAACCGGATCGAGCGTCGTGCCCGAGGGGGGCACGGTCAGTGACCGCGCGCTGGCGGCATCGCCGCCCCATTCGAGAATGCGATCGTTGGGGAAACCCGGTTCCCGGCGCGGATCAATCCCGAAAGCGTACTGCACCGCCTCGCCAGGCATCAGGGACACATCGGCCGTCCACGTGGAGTCGCCATCTGCGTCGTGGAGGTACTCGACGGTCGGGTACGATCCGTCGAAGACCTCGACGAAAGGCGCCCCCTGCGCGTGGGAAAACAGGCCGAGCCGTTCCAGGCGACGCGTGTCGAGCTGAACGGTGACTCGCACGGTAGGCGTGGTAAACTCGACGGCCCCGATGGCCACCGGAGGCGTGCGCGCCGCGTCGCGGATGTCTGCCGGCACGATGCCGGTCAAGTCCGTGCCCTCGTCGTCAAGGAAGGCGCTCGCCGGCGTCAGATCTGTGCTCGATTCGAAGAGCGGGTTGCTCGACACGGAGTTGGTGCCCTGTCCGGTTCCGCTCTGATAGCTCGCCAGCGCGGCATAGTCGGTGGTGTTGGTGTTGAGGTCGGGGTTATACCGCACCAGCACCGGCCCCGTCGTGTACAGATTGTTGTAGTTCAGCGTAAAGTCGGGGCGGTTGGCCCGTAGCGCGAATCCTCCGGACGACGCGAACACGTTGTTCATCACCGGCGTACCGCTGGAAGAACTGCCCTGGAAGGCCGTTCCGCTGCCGGTCATGTTCACCGAATTGTGATAGATCTGCTGATGGTCGGATGAGCTAACTCGTATTCCACGACTGGTGGAGTTGCCGGAGCTCGTAATTTCATTGTTTGCCACCAATCCCTTATTGTCGGACTGTCCAGAGCTGCTGCTCAGCCCGATGCCGTTGCCATCGACGTCCAGGTCGTTCCGGGTGATCTCGACCGCGCCGCTACTGCTTAGCGCGATCCCGTTCTGGCTGCCTTGCACCACGTTCGCGATGACCCGTGCGCCGTCGTGACCCACCAGGTACACAGCCTGCTGCTCGGGTCCCGACAGCTGTTCATCCCCGAAGACGTTTCCGCGAATGACCGTTCCTGAAGAGACCTCGGTTGCATTGCTGCCCAGATAAATGCCGGAAGCACTCGGTCCGAACCGGCTGCCTTCAATTATCAGTTCGGACGTTGTGGTGTTCTCTTCTGCATAAAGCCCGACCTTCTCCTCCTCGTTCTGGCCCTCGTTTCCCAGGAACTGCATGCCGGTGAACTGGACGTCCGCCAGCGTTCCGCTCAGCACGGCCGCCCGCGCCGGGGTACCGTCGGTCGTGGTGGCCGCCCGGAGCGTGAGGTGTTCGAGTCGCATGTGGTCCGTTCCGTCGAGCCGGAGAGGTTCGTTCCCCTCGGTGCCGCTGGCTTCGAGGACGACGGCGGAGGAGTCGCCGCTCGCCGCGCGGAACGTGATCGTGTTTGTGGCCGAGGCGCCCTCGACGCGTCCGATCTGTACTGATTCGGCGTATGTGCCATCGGCGACCTCAAAGACGACGGCGCCGTCGATACCGCGGGTCGTCAGGGCTTCAGTCGCGCTCCCGAGGTCGGCGTAATCCGCCCCGCTTTCTCCGATCGTGTAGGTACCGGCGGAGAGGGGCGGCTGGTCTACCGAGTACTCCACGGCGCCGATGGACACTGGAGGCGTTCGCTCCGTCCTGTTAATGTCCGTCGGCACGACGTCGGTCAGGTCCGTGCCTTCGTCGTCGAGGAAGCGGCTCGACGGGGTTAGGTCTGCGTCGGAAGTGAAGAGAGGGTCGACCGACACGGAGTTGGCGCCCTGTCCGGTGCCGGACTGGTAGGCGGCCAGATCGGCGTAGTCGTTAAAAGGCCAAGATACCAGCGTGCTGCCGGTCGTGTACAGGTCGTTGTGATCGAGCGTGGGCGCGCCCGTGCCAACGACATTTACGGCGGACCCGTCTCCGGAAGTCAGGATGTTGTTCTGGGCTACCACCGTAGAGTCCGAGTTGATCGCGGTCAGCGCGGTCGCGGTGGATGTTGTGTTGATCGAATTGTGGTAGATCTGTTGATGCGGACTGCCGTCGAGGTAGAGGCCCGTAGCGTCTCCAGAGATCTCGTTATTGGCCACGCGGCCCGGTTCGTCCGCTGCGCTACTTACGTTTAGCAACACGATGCCAGCAAGCGGCAGGTCGCCCGTTCCAAATCCTCCATCGATCCCCTCAAGGTCGTTTCTCAGCACGCGGATACCGCCGCTGCATGCCTGCAGGGTGATGCCGTTCGAAAAGCCATGAATCGTATTTTCGGTAATCCGAGGACCTTGGTGGTCCTGCAGATAAATGGCAATTCCACTGCTGAAACTGAGCGCACTGGTTTCGAAGATATTGCCGCGGATGAGCGTCCCTGTGGCGGGGTTCGAGGAGAGGCTTTCCAGGTGGAGGCTCGCCCCGAAGCGGCTGCCGGTAATGTGGAGGTCCGTCGTAGTCGTTTCGGACGTGCCGGACGTTTCGGGTGCTGCGTACAGCCCGATAGAGAGGTCGGAAGAAAGCTGTTGGGGGCCGAGAAACTGCATGCCGGTGAACTGCACGTCGTCCAACGCTCCACTCAGTACCGCCGCGTGGATGGAGTCGGAAGTGCTTGTGTTGGTTGCCTGGAGCGTGAGGCGTTCGAGTTGTACGTGGTCCGTTCCGTCCAGTCGGAGGGGCGCGTTTCCCTCCGTACCGCTGGCTTCGAGGACGACGGCGGAGGAGTCGCCGCTCGCCGCGCGGAACGTGATCGTATTCGTCGCCGATGCGCCACTGACCTCCCCGAGCGTTACCGATTCGGCATACGTGCCGTCGGCAATCTCGAAGACGACAGCGCCGTCGATGCCGCGGGTGTCCAGGGCCCCCGCGGCCGCATTGAAATCGGCGAAGTCCGCTCCTGAACCGCCGATGGCGTACGTTCCGGATAGCGGCGACGTCTGTGCCTGGGCCGGTTGGGCGATGGCGCCCATCAGTAGGGCCGAGCAGAGCAGAAGCGACCGGACACCTTCCCGAATGCGATGGAAGCGGGCCATAGAAGTCATGGGTAAATCGATGCGATCGGGTTCGAAAGTGCACGTTTTCGCTTATCGGACCACGGTCACCTTCTGCGTCCGCGTCACGTCGTCGGTGGTGAGGCGTAGGCGCGCCACCGTGCGGGCCGTGCTAAGCTGCACCGTGTAGGCGCTATTCATGGTCTCGTCGATGACCACCTCCTCCCCCGCGCCGGGGATGGTTTGTGGATTCCAGTTTGCGGCGTCGCTCCACGAGGTGCCATCGCCCGCACCCGTCCACGAGACGGTTTGGGCGGGCGCCTCGGGGGCAATGGTGAGGCAGAGCATGAGAATCAACGATGCAACAGCACGGGCCATCTGTACAGCGAGGCGTTATCTCGGTGAGGAAGCGATCGCTTCGTGAAAAGGAAAGTTGCACCGGGCGAAGCGGGCAGGAGGAACGGAATTAGGGGGAGCCGTCGGTGGGCGAAAGAGGAGAGCCGTATAGAAAAAACAGAGGACGTTCTCTTGTGCGAATACGAGATCTCTCCCCAGAACCCGGACACGAAGACTTCTGCCAAAATGTGAAGGATCGTTGAAGTTAACCGAGCCATGTGAACACGGGCGCGGTGGCCTATACATTAAAAATGTGCAAAGGCGTACGACAACCCCCCTCATGAACCGCCCGATCGAACCGTCCGGCTCCCTCACAGTCCAGACCGTTTATGGCCGAGTCGACAGACGCCACGCAATTGCTCGTAGCGAGTCGCCAGGGTCACAAAGAGGCGCTCGACCGCCTCATGCCGGCGATGCACGACGAGCTGCGAGAGATTGCCCATCGGCTGCTGAAGAAGCGGCCCGCGGGCAACATGTTTGACACCACAGCGCTCGTTCACGAGGCGTACCTGAAGCTCATCGACCAGTCCCGCGTCGAGTGGGAAGATCGGACGCACTTTCAGGCGCTCTTGGCCCGCGTCATGCGCCAGATTCTGATCGATCACTTCCGCAAGCAGCAGGCGGAAAAGCGTGGGGGCGACCAGACGAAGCTGTCCTTGGAGGAGGGCAGGATCCCGGTCGATGAGCGAGGCGACGTGATGATCGCGCTCGACGAGGCGCTCACTCAGCTGTCGGAGCAAGATCCCCGCAAAGGGCAAATCGTGATGTACCGGTTCTTTGGCGGGATGACCCAACGGGCTATCGCCGACGTGCTCGACGTGTCGCCGCGGACCGCCCGGCGCGAGTGGCGCAAGGCCAAAGCGTGGCTCGCGCATGAGCTGTCGGGCTACGGCATTGGGAAGGACTGACATCGCGAACGAAGGGAAGGGTCAGTCGGCTCGCACGAAACGCGTTGTTCGCTCACCGTTTGTTCGTTGCCATGAAAGAGTGGTCAGAGGAGGCATGGAATCGGATCGATGAATTGCTTGATGAGGTGCTCGACCGACCGCCGGACGAGCGCGCCGCCCTTTTGGACGCGGTCTGCGCGGACGAGCCTGAGCTTCGCCGGCAGGTTGAGGCGCTGATCGCTGCCGAGGAGGAGGCCCCAGACTTTTTGGAAAGCGATGCAGCGGCCCTGCTCACCTCCGCCTCGTTCGAGGGCACGTCCGCCTACGAACAGCACGCGGGGCGCCGGGTGGGGGCATACCGCCTCACCGAAGAAATCGGACGCGGGGGAATGAGCCGGGTCTACCGGGCCGAGCGGGCCGACGGCGCGTTCGAGCAGGAGGTGGCCGTCAAGCTACTGCCGATCGGCTTCGACACGCCCGAGTCGCGGCACCGATTCCGGGTCGAGCAGCAGGTGCTGGCCGACCTGCAACACCCGCACATCGCCCAGCTGCTCGATGGCGGCGTGACGAAGGACGATGTGCCGTATCTCGTCATGGAGCACATCGAAGGCCAGCCGATCACGACGTACTGTGACGAGCGGCACCTCTCGATCCGTGAGCGGCTGGAGCTCCTCACTACGGTCGGGGACGCGCTGCAGTACGCGCATCGCAACCTGATCGTGCACCGTGACCTGAAGCCGGACAATATTCTCGTCACGGACGAGGGGCAGGTGATACTGCTCGACTTCGGCATCGCTAAATTGATGGACACAGAGAGCGTTTCGGTCACGGTACCCGTCACGCAGACCGGGGTGCGTCCCATGACCCCGGCCTACGCGGCCCCGGAGCAGGTGCGTGGGGAGGCCACCACCGTAGCCACCGATGTGTACCAGCTTGGCGTCCTCATCTACGAGCTGCTGACCGGCCATCGCCCGTTCGAGTCGGCCGCCGGGAGCCGGTTCGAGATGGAGCGGGCCGTGCTGGAAGACCAGCCCACGGTGCCGTCGACGGCCATCACGCGGGTCGAAGAGCGGACCGAAGGCGACACGACCGTCGAAATCACGCCGGAGCAGGTGAGCGGCGCGCGAGACGCCTCGACCGCGCAGCTGCAGCGCGCCCTCCGGGGCGACCTCGACGCCGTGATGCTTCAGGCGTTGTCGAAGGATCCCGACGCCCGGTACGCCTCTGCGGAGGCGTTCATCGCCGACATCGACCGGTATCTCGAAGGGCGACCGGTGGAGGCGCGTTCGATCACCCCAACGTATCGGCTCCGCAAGTTCATTCAGCGCCATCGCTCGGGGGTGGCGGCCGCCGCCGCGTTCGTCGTGCTGAGCTTGCTTTTCATGGCGACGCTTGCGTGGCAGCAGCAGCAGACGGCCCAGCAACGCGACCGCGCGCAGGCCAATGCGCAAGAGGCGGAGCGCGTCACGCAGTTCATGATGGGATTGTTTGAGGCCAGTGACCCGGAGGAGGCGATGGGGGACACGATGACGGCCCCAGAACTTCTACAGCGCGGCGTAGCGCGGGCCGCGGAGCTCAGCGGCCAGCCCAACGTCCAGGCGCGCATGTATGATGTCGTCGGGCGTGTGTACCAGCGCCGCGGCCAGTACGACCGGGCGGCCGAGCTGCTGCAAAAGGGACTGTCGCAGCACAAAGGGCTTCACGACGGACCGCATGCCGACATAGCGCGAAGCCTGCGCCATCTGGCTAAGCTCCGCGAGGCCCAGTCGAACTATACGGAGGCCGAGTCGCTCGCTCGTGAGTCGCTAGCCATCTGGCGCGCCGTGCCTGGTGATCATCCCGAGGAGGTCGCCGACGCCACGAACTACCTCGCCAACATGCTGCTCTACCAAGACGACTCGACGGCCGCGTCTTACTACCGGGAGGCGTTGCGGATGTACCGCGACCTGCACGGTTCGAGCCACGAGCAGGTGGCGCTCATCTTGGGCAACTTGGGGCTTGCCCTCCAGGAGCAAGGTCGATATGACCGGGCCGAGTCTATCTTGCGGGAGGCGCTCGCCGTGCACAACGCGTTGAACGCGGGCCCGCATCCGGACAAGGCCATCGTGCTGCGCAACCTGGGCATGATGCTGCGCGAGCAGGGACGGCTGCAAGAAGCAGACACGCTGCTTGAGCACAACGTCGAGATGCGTCGTCAGCTCCATGGCAGCAGGCATCCGCAGGTGTCCATGGCCCTTTCGCAGTGGGGAGACCTGCTGGTGGATGCCGGCCGGTACGAGGCGGCCGAGGCGGCGCAGCGCGAAGCCTTGTCGATCGTCCGCGAGGTGTACGGCGCAGACCATCCCTTCTTCGCCATCCTGTCGAACAACCTGGGGCACCTGCTGATGCAGCAGGGCGACCTCGCGGCGGCCGACACGCTGCTGCACACGTCCTTACGCATCCGGCGCGCGGTGTATGGGGAGGGGCACCCCCGTGTCGCAACCGTGCTCAGCAATCTCTCGGAGCTTCACGAGAGCCGTGGCGCGTACCGGGCTGCCGACTCGCTCCTTCTGCAATCGCTCCAGATCCGGTGCGCCCACCACGAGGGGCCGCATCCTCGCATCGCGCGGGCACTCACGAATTGGGGCGATCTGCTGCACCGCCAGGGCCAGCACGCGGAGGCCGAGCGGCGGTTGCGCGCAGCCCTCACCATGTGGCGCCAGATCGACGCCGAGCCCGTCAAGCGAACAGCGGCGCTCACGGTGCTGGGCCAGGTGCACGTCGGGCAGGGGCAGTTGGACGCGGCGGAGGACGTGCTGCGGGAAGCGCTCGCCATTCGGCGGCGGACGCTCGGGGCGTCGCACTGGAAGACGGCCCGCACGGCCGGGGCAC
>CAYFSC010000089.1:0-11985 GCA_964345695.1 uncultured Rhodothermales bacterium
TTTCCTTTTCCCTCCCTATGGAAGCAACTTCTCCCCATACCGATCGCTCGGCCAAGAACGTCCTCGGCACCCCACTGCAAACCTGCTCCGTCGATCCGAAAACGGGATTTTACCGCGACGGATGCTGCCACACCGGACCGCAGGACCGTGGCCTTCATACGGTGTGTGCAAAAATGACCGCCGAGTTCCTGCAATTTACCAAGGCGCAAGGCAATGACCTGAGCACCCCGCGGCCTGCTCTTAACTTTCCCGGCCTGGATCCTGGCGACCAATGGTGCCTGTGCGCAGCACGCTGGCAGGAAGCCCTGGAAGCGGGCGTCGCCCCGCCCGTCCACTTGCAAGCCACCCACCAGCAGGCCCTTTCGGTGGTGGACCTGCAGGATCTGAAAGACCACGCCCTCGACGACGCCTCCTCGACCGACGAATCTTGAGGGGGCGCAGGCGCGATCCACAGCGGTGAATGAGGTGCCCGATCTTGTGGAGACTGGAATAGTTTTCGCGGCCAGCAGGGCACGAACCATCAGGCCCAGGTTTGCTCCCGCTCACCGCGAGCCGTCCGCCCTCCGAACGCAGGCGTCTGTGCAGCTCGTCGCGGGGGAGAACTCCTCGGGACCGTACTGAGCCCCTGCCGTCGACCGTTCTGAATCGGACGCTACCGCCCATGCTTTCCCCCACAAACGTGTCGGATTATCAGTTTCACCTCTACACCGCCCTTTCGCACCTCCCCTGGCCGCGGTCGTACATCGGAAAGATTGTTTTTGCCGCCTTCGCCGGGACCCACGTTCCCTTGGCCTGCGCCGTCATCTACATGGTGCTGTCCCAGTTTCCGATGGCACAAGCCCTTCCGATTCTCGGCGTAATCTTCGTCGCAACGCTGGTCGGCACCGGGCTGGCGGTGTGGACGCTCTACAGCCTCCTCGCCCCCGTGCAGAAGACCACCAACGCGCTGGAGTCTTACGTTGACGACCGTGCACTGCCGGCCTTGCCCACCGACTTCAACGACCGCGCAGGGCTTCTGATGCGCCACACCCAGCGCACGCTTACCCACCTGGACGCGCTTCTGCAGTTTAAGTCGCGAATGCTGGGCGTGGTCTCGCACGACGCCCGGGGCTCCGCCCACAGCATTCTTGTGGCCGCCGAAGCCATCGCTGACCAGGTCGACTCCGGCAACCCCGACATCAAGCTGATGCGCTCCCTGGCCGACCACATCGAGACGGCCGTCCATTACCAGCTTGACATCACCAGCTCCCTTCTTGAAGTGGCCCGATACGGCGAGGGCAAGCTGACGCTCGATGCCTCGGAAGAGCCTTTAGAGGCCGTTATGGACCGCGTGGCGAAGAACATGCGCACCCATGCCCTGAAGCGGAATCATCAATTCGACGTGTCCATCAACGCGCCGCACGATCTGGTTCTGAACACCGACGTGCAGAAGCTGGAGCAGGTGCTGAGCAACCTTGTCAGCAACGCCATCAAGTACACTCCCGAGGGGGGCCGCATCGGCTTTCAGGTCGCCGTCAACGACGAGCGGATCGACTTTAGGGTGAGCGACACCGGCCCCGGCATTGCGGACGGTGTTCTGGAGGACCTGTTTGAGGCCTACGAGCGGGGCGACGCCGAGGATGAGGACGACGGGAGTGCCGGCTTGGGCCTCTGGATCTGCCGCACCTTCACCGACGTGCTGGGCGGCCGCCTCTACCCCGAATGCACGACCGAGGACGGCAGCACGTTTGTCGTGTCGTTCGACTTCGACACCCTGACGACCGATCGGCACGAGCCGACCCCCGAAACGGTGAGCACGCCGATGCTCGACGGGGATGCGCTCCCCTCTTCTTCCCGGGTGGATTTGTAACGCCGGTGCACTTCTGTAAGGGAAAGTGTGCCCTGCGGCCTGCCCCCCCACCCGGATCGGCATGTCGCCAGCGGTCCGGCACCGGACGGCCGCTCAAAAGAGGTTGACGGTTCCTATGCCAAGTGTGAACCCGGGCTCGTCGAGCCGGACGGTACCGCTCACCTCCAGGATCCCGAGCACACCGTTCAAGGAGGCTCCCACTTCGTGATGCCAGTCCTGCGAGTCGCTCAGGAACGGATTGCGCTGTCGGAGTTCTGCCAGGCGGGCAGCGTCGAACCACGAGCGGACGTGCCCTCCGTGCACACTGAGTCCCAGTCGCCGATCGGCCAGCCCCATAAGACCGACTCGTTCAAACGGAAGCGATCGAAAGTGGTGCTCCCAGAAGATTCCCAGACTTTGCTCTCCCTGGTAGGCCCGCTCGTCCAAGGTGTGCATCTCCCCCAGCGCGGTGACGGCCAGCCCGCCCACCGCGTGCGCCCGCACGAGAGGCAGCGTGCCGGTGAAGGTTCCTCCTTGCACATGCAGCCACAACTGGTTGGGTCGCAGGCGCCGCTGGAAAAAGGTTGGCAGACGCACCTCCGCCGCGGCCGCAAAGCGCGTGAAGTCGGCGTCACTGTCCAGCAGCTCCGGATCTGAGTGCTCGACAGTCAGTGCCACCCGGTGATGGGATCCGGTGCCGAACAGCTCCGGAGCATCCCCCCACACGATGCGCCCGCCAACAGATCGGAGGTCCTGGTCTCGGACGCGCGGGTTCAGACGCAGGCGCGTCGTTTCGCCGAACAGATCGTAGTCGGTGTTCTTGGCAACCGGAGCAACGTCTTCGCTCGTGACCTGCAATTGTACGGAAAGGTCGAGCGACGAGAATGTCCGTTGCACGGAGCCGCGCATCCGCTCGGTGCCGTAGTAGTCGAAATTGTCACCATCGGCCGAGAGGGCGGCCAAGCTGTTCTCAATCTCGGCAGGACCGCTCACCTGTCCCGTGAAGGCATTGGCGCCGTAGCGCGGGCGAATGCCAAAATCATAACGCGCGCCCAGTGTCCAGGCCGCCTCTGGCCCCAACGCAAGACGGGCGCGTCCGCCGTAGCTCCAGGCAAAAGGGCTCCGGGCGGCTGTGTTGTAGGCGCTCCGTCCCTCCACCGAAAGGCGGCCCAGATCCAGCGAGAGTCGGCCTCCGAGGTGGCCCCCCTCCACACGGTTGTACCGGAGGCGGGGCGTGAGGGAGGCCCACTCGGGGAAGAGGACCGGGCGGTCCTCACCGTCGTCCTCGCCGCCAACATTCCCGAGACGTGCGAGCAGACCGGTCGGTTCGAAGGCCTTCTCCATGGTCTGCGTGCTGTCGATCTGGGCGTAGGCCTCACGTTCGGCGCGGGAGAGCGGCACCACCGTTCCCTCTGTACGGAACGTGTCTGCCCGCGTCGCTTCCGGCTGCAGGGACCGCTGCTCGGCGATCGCCGCCGAATCCACCTGCACCGTTCGGCCGGAATCGAAAAGAGAATCGGGCACGGGTGCGTTTACAGCGTAGTTGCTGAGGCGTGAGACCTGGTCGATGCGAAGAGTGGGCACCTGCAGCAGCGCCCCCAGACCGACATCCACCACATACCGCGCTCGGTAGTCTACCGGCAGCCAGAACGGGCCGCCGAAGCTGGAAAACTGCTGCTGTAACGTGACCTCGCGCAAGTCGACCCCACGCGGAAAGCGCACGGCCCGGGTCGGCTCCAGGCGGGCTTCAAGAAGAGCGTACACCGAATCAAGAACAGAAACCTGGCCGCGAAAGCCCACGAGCGTCCGACGCTCGGGCTCAACACGAATGTCGTACACCCGCCGTCCATTGCGTGCCCGCACGGAGTCGAGCGTAAAGCGATACCGCTCCACGGCGTCCGGGTGTGTGACGCCGACGAGCCGGTGTTCGAAGAGCTCCACGTCGTCAGCGTAGAGATTTTCAACTGTGGCCGCGGCCGGAAGCGCATCGATCTCCAGATTCTCCGTCTGGCGTCGCTCCTTCACGATCTCTCGCGTCCCCTCGTCGCGTCGCCAGAAGGCCGCTGTGCGAGACTCGGCGATCGAGACGATGCCGGAATCGTTCGCGAACGTGAAGCGGTTATACGCATCCACGGTATAGGTTCGCAGCGAGTCCCACCACTCCTGCTTCCGCTCCACAACTTTCCGCATGACGTTCTCGGCAAAGTCCTCGCCGGTCACCACCACTTCATCCATGCGCACCGTGGAGGGGGACAGCTGAAAACGGGGGCGCGCCGAGGGATCAGCGATTCGGCGCCGTGCGGTTTCGTAGCCGATGAAGCGGACGACCAGCGTAACCGGCAGCGAGTCGACGCGGAGGGCGTACCGGCCTTCCGCATTGGTGATGGTCCCCTGGTACGTATCCTGCACCTGCACGGTGGCCGACGGGAGCGGCTCGCCTGTGGCGGCGTCGGTGACCGTACCGCGAAGGACCGGTTGCGCAGTCCCAGAACGGGCGGCCGTAACCGCGAGACAGGCGAAAAGCGCGAGACAGGCAAAGACACGGAGTCGCATACGTTCAAGCCATAGAATTGGCGGAATGTCGGAGCCCTCTTCCACGACTGCCTTTCCCCGAATGTTACGCTGTACTTCGGAGGCGTCGCCTCAATTCTCCGGGGCTCCGTTCGCAATCCACTTACGTAGCGCGTTGATCTCCTCCTGAGACAGCGGCTCCCGACCGAGCGGCATCCGCTGGCCCACGATGCTGGACCGGCCCTCGATCTTGTGGATGAGATAACTCCTGTCCGGATTTCCGGGCTCCACGCGGTCGAGTTCTGGACGCTCGTTGCTCGGCACATTGACGACGTTGTCGTGCGTCTCTCCCGCACTGAGATTCATGCCCTGCTGCGGATTCGGTCCGGCGTGGCACCCCGACAGGGCACAGTTTGTGCTCAAAATATTCGTCTGGATGCTACTCAGGGTCGGTCGCAGTCCGTTGTCAGTCCCGACGGGATCGGCGTGTTCACAGGCCACGGTTCCGATTCCCAGCAGCAGGCATGCTGCTGCAACGCCCCACGTGAATCGTAAATGTCGAAATAAGACGGTGTGCATACGTCGACGTGAACGGTAATCCATAGAGAAATACGACCTGGACAATCCGGCCCGGCGCTCAAACACCGGATTCTAGAAATTCAGGACGCGGTAGATATTGAAGCCGAGGCGGAAGTCCCCGTCGAAGAAATCTTGGATGTCGAGGTCGCCGCCGCGAAGGGACTGGTCGGTGGTGACGCCAACGGAATTGCTAATGACGACCTGAAAGACGTGCCCGCCCACGGCGATCTCAACGCCTCCGCCCCAGCTGTCAAAGCGGTTTTCGTTGCCGAACGTCCGGGTCCGCACAAACCCGGACAGGATAGGCACCCACTCTGCGAAGAGATTCACGTTGCCATAGACGTGAACCCGTCCGCCGAGCCCAAGCGTCACCAGCACGTTCTCGTCGTCGACGCCCTCAGCGGGATTGACCGTCACGCCCGGGACGACCATGACGCCGAACCGGTCCCCGATCAGGCGGGCGAGGCTCAGCTGTGCGGTGTACTTGACGGCTTCGCTCCGGTACCGGCTCTCCCCTTCCGGAGGGGCCTCCGACACCCAGTTGAGCGTGTTGTGCACACTTACGCCCAGCGGCCACTGTCGCTCGCCCCACTGCTGGGCGATCTGGTAGTGCGTGCTGAGCTCCACGTTGTCCGACGCATTGCTCCGTCCCAATAGGACCCGGAAGCGGTCGGTAAACGCATGCCCGACGCTCAGTTTGATGATGGAACTTCCGTCCAGTCCGTAGAGGGCATCGTATCCCTGATTGACGGTCGGGTTGAACCGATGGCTGATCAGGAACAGGTGGCTCCCCCCGTCGAGCGACCGGGTCGTGGGCAGATTCATCAACCGCCATCCGTTAAAGGGAAACGCGGCGGGTTTCTTCGACGAGGCCATGCGCCGCTCGTCTTCTTCTTCCAAGTTTGTGATCCACTGTCGAATGGTGGAAATCTCGTCGTCAGACAGTGGGTCCCCAACGAGCGGCATGGCCGCCCCCTCGATGTTCGCCCGACGCTCAATCTTGTGAACGAGATAGCTGCTGTCCGGCTTTCCGGGATGGACGCGAAGCAGATGCGGTTTTTCCTGGCTCGGCTGTCCGACGATGGACTCGTAAAACTGGTTTGGGCTCAGGTTCATTCCCTCCTGCGGGCTGGGTCCGGCGTGGCATCCGGCCCGGGCGCAGCCCTCGGCAAAAATCGACTGGACGCGCCTTTCCAACTGCTCGACCGGCGGGGTGGGCGGCTCCTGGCCACGGACCGACCGGGAACCGAACCCAAGCACCAACGCCGCCATCAGGAATACGACGCCGGGAGCCCGCCGAGGGCGTCGTGGAGAAAGCAAGGGCAAGGCGACCATGACGTTTTGCTCGTGAAGGCCCCATTCGCAAGACCCCGGACCGGCGACGCGGTCCAAGATCTGTTCCATGCATGCGCTGAACTACTCGGCAATGACCAGCTTCCGCGTGTCGGCAAACCGGTCGCCAACGATCCGGACGAAGTACATCCCACTGGACAGGCGGTCTCCGTGAACGACGAGGTCATTGATCTGCCCGGACGTCATTCGGCCTTCGAACACGGTTTGCACGTGGCGACCCAGGGCGTCATAGACGTTGACGCGGACCGTCTGGCTCGACTGGACGGCAAGGGTAAACTGCGCCGGTCCCCTGCTCGGATTGGGGCGCAGGTCCGACAGAACGCGCGTCTCTCGGAGGTTGACGGCGACTTCGACCGTCGGGCTGAACTCGAAGCCTCCGCCCACGTCGATCTGCTTCAAGCGAAACACGTGCGTGCCCGGCGGCAGGTCGGTCACGCGAAAGCGATACTGCTGCGGATCGGGGGTTGTCCCTGCGCCCTCGACGAACCCGAGTGCCGAGAAGGTGTCCTCCGTTTTTCGCTGCACCTCGAAACCCGCATTGTTCGTCTCGCTGGCCGTGCGCCACGACAGCACCACGTCGGTGTCGTTCGCGAGGGCATCGAACGACGTCAGTTCAACCGGCAGCACGGTGTTTTGCGCGCCAGGCGTCGGGTTCCCCTCGCCCCAGTCGGAGGCCGCATCGTTCATCGCCGCATCGTCGCCTAGAAACGCGAGGGTGGCTCCGTCTTGCGGCGCTTCGACGGTCGCTCCCTGGGTCCAGATGCCCGCATCAACCGCGACATCCTCGCGATCAGCGCCGCTCGCCCCCCAGCGAACGTAGTCGATGATGGTGTCCGAATTGCCAAAGTTGTTCGTGCCGCGGTCATACAGGCCAAGGTCCCCATTGTCCGCGTCCACCTCCCCCCAATCGAGAGCGACGAACTCTCCCGGGTCGAGGACGAAGTCTCCGTCTCCCGTTTCGTCACTTGCACGGATCGACAGGCTGCCGACCGAGGGATATTGAAAGTTGGCGCAGAGAAGAGCATCCGAGACATCGACCGGTGCGTTTCCGGTATTCACGAGTTCGAGCCACTGCGATTGCTCGTCCACTTCCGTAATGCGGATGTCGGAAAGGCTCTGCCCGGTGGCGATGCCCGTACACAGGCTTAAAAAGACAATTCCTACTGCAGCATAAAGGGGCTGTATCTGTTGCAACATAAGAGTTTGCGGACCATTTTTGAAGGTGTATGCGGGAAAAGGCGACATACGCATCCGCAATAGGGTCAATTTTGAATATAGAAAGGAGAAGGTGGCTTGTCAATGAAGACTGCTGCGTGTTGAGACACGAAAAAGACTTCTGCACAGGTTGGGGACCGTGCAGACGTTGGACCGGCTCGCCCGCAGTGGATCGCTGATTCGGGACCTCATTGCTCGCCTTCCCGTGTTTCAACTCCTCCCACGAGACTGCCTTTTCCACCCCGGCGCGCTCGTTCTCTCCTCCACTCCCCTCGTCCGATGTATTCTACGATTCTCGCTCCTGTTGATACCTCCAAGAAGAACGAAGCGGTCCTGCGACGTACGCGTCAGTTGGCCGATCTGGAGGCCCACCGAATCATTCTTCTCCACGTGATTGAGTTGCTGCAGGACGTGGAGTTTGAGGAAATGGAAGACTTTTATCGGGACCTCGAGGATCAGGCTCAGTCCACACTGTCCGAATGGGCCAACTCGCTGTCGGACGACGGATTCGACGTGCAAACGGAGGTCACTTTCGGCGAACGTGGACCGGTTATCGTCGACGCCGTGGACGAGTTCGGCGTGGACCTGATCGTGCTGCGCTCTCACGTCTTCGACCAGGATAACCCCGACCAGAGCCTGGGCACCGTGAGCCATCAGGTCGCCTTGTTTGCGCCCTGCTCCGTCCTGCTCGTCCGCGAATAGCCGGGGGGATCAGGCTGTCATCTGGGCCTCCTTGCGGGTTTGCTCGTCGGCCGTGCCGTTTTCGTGTTCTTCGACGATGCGCGTGAGGGAGGCCTCCAGGCTGTCGCGGCTGATGACCTCACCCGTCTGCGTGTCCACCTGCCCAAAGGAGAGAACGCCGGTTGGGCAGCTCTGCACGCAGGCCGAGCAGCGTACGCACTCTGGGTCCTCCATCGGCTCGCCCTGCTGCGCAAATGACATCACGTCGATGCCCTGGTGGCACACGCTCGTGCACACGTTGCAGGAGATGCATTTCTTCTTGTCCGCCAGAATGCGGAAGCGGCTGAAGCGGTGGTAGATGTGCATGAGCGCGGCCAAGGGGCAGAAGAAGCGGCACCAGAACCGCCCGCTCAGCCAGAAGTAGACGCCATAGCCGATCATGCCGGCCAGCACCGTGTCCACCATCCAGCTGTAGTTCAGCTTCACCCCCAGCCACTGGCCGTTGAGGCCCGCCTGAAACGCCGCATCCGCCCAGCTTCCAGGCCAGATCCAGCCACCAATCCGGAGGAACAGAAGGAGAAAGGCCAGCACCATAATCACCTGTCCCGCCAGGTTGAGCTTGTTCCAGCCCTCCCCGTGCGGCATCTTGTCGCGGTGCTCGTCGCCCAGCGTTTCGGCAAGCGCGCCGCACGAGCAGATCCACCCGCAATACGCCCCCTTGCCCCAGAAGTAGATCATGCCGGGGATCAGCACGAACGTCTGTACGAAGCAGATGCCGAGCCACCACCAGAGCGGATCGGAGGTAAAGACGTTGTAGACGAGCAGCGGCCAGGCCAGGATGAAGCCATACGCCCGCCAATACTCACGCCCGTGCACGGCATAGTCGCTCGTCGGGAAGAGGGCGTCCAGGACGCCCGTTGGAAGCAAGCCGTTCGCGCCGAGGTACGGCAGGATAATCTCCGGCAAGACAAAGAGCGGAAGCACCTGGATCGCCATCAGCGTCAGCGTCTGCACCTTTACGTACGGCGTCTTTCGGCGCCGGATGCGGCGAAAGCCGAAGATGACCACAATGGCGCAGTAGGCCAGCGTATAATAGAACGACGGCTTGGTCATCGAAGTCAGCGTCACATCGATCAGCCCGGCGCCCTCTGCCCCCGGCGTCCAGCCGAAGGGGAAGACCTCAGCCGCCTGCGCAAGGCGTCCAACCCAGCCACCGTCCTTCCAGCTGTAGACCGCTGCCATAAAGAGGAAGAACGCCGCGAAGGCTCCAATGCGGTCCCAGCGCAGGTCCTTCAGCCAGCCGAAGCCCGACATTGCGTCGGAAAGCGAGCCGGGAAGGTCGCCCCAGTCGTTCCGCAGCTCGATGCCGGATCGGCGGAAAAAGTCGAGCGGCGCTTCGCGCCCGATCATGGCGAACACCATCTCGGCCTTTGCGGCGGTCTGCTGACCGTCGTCCGTGGAGAGACGCACAGAGTCCTCGCGAATTTCCTCCACTTCGGTGGGCATCTTCAGCGTCAGGCTGCCCTCCCCCTCGGGGTAGGACGCCAGTTCATAGACGCGGTCGACGTTCTCCGGCTTCGGACGGTGGAACTCCTCCCGACGGTACGACAGCGTGACGCGCGCCCCGGCCTCGGTAAGGGCAATGGCCGCTTCCATCGCCGAGTCGCCGCCCCCGATGACGACCACGTCGTGCCCGCGGCAATGGCTGGGATCGAGCAGGCGGTGATGCACGTGGTCGCGGTCTTCGCCCGGCACGTCCAGACTGCGGAAGTTGCCGCTGCGCCCGATGGCGACCACGACGCGCTGGCCTTCGACCGTGGCGCCCTCCTCGGTGTGGACGACGAGGCCGTCCGCCGTCTCTTCCACGCGCTCGGCCGTGGCGTGGTGGACGGGGATGTCGTCCGTCTGCGCCTCCAGCTCTTCGACGAGCGCCTCCTTGACGTCCGCACTCACGCGGATGTCGCCCGACGGTGTCATCTCTTGGGGGTAGGTATAGATCGGTTTGCCCTTCTGGAAGTCTTTGATCGTCGCAAACCGACGCTGCGCCTCCAGCACGCAATACGAGAGGCCCTCCTTTTCGCACTCTTTGGCGGCAGCCATCCCCGAGGCACCGGCCCCCAGAATCACCACATCGTACGGTCCCGTCCCGTTCTCCGGTTCATTGGGCTCGATGCCCTGGTCCACGATGTCCTGGACGGCCCTCGCACCCCCGTCCACAGAAAACTTGAGGAGCGGCACGCCGGCCAAGTCGCCGACCACGTAGACGCCATCGACGTTGGTGCGATAGCGGTCGTCTACGCGCGGAAGCTTTTCGACCTCGCCGTCCGGCCATTGGAGGTGAAGCCAGTGTGCGTAACGCGAAAACAGATCGAGCATCGTACAAAGGGTTGAGAGCAAAACAAGGGGATTCCGGCCCCGGAGGCGTACATGCGCCCACGGGAGGAGGTTCGGTCTGGCGACTCGTAGCTGAGGCAAGCGACGAAAGACAAAGAACAGTCCTGCGTGAGATGCAGGAATGGAACGTTACGATACCCAACTGATTTCCAGAGCATTGTGATCAAGGCATGTGACCCCTACCATGTGACACGTGCCTGTCTAATTTGGCGGATCCCCTCCAATCCCGCCAGAGACGGCATCCAGAGCGCATGGCGGACGCCTCGCTCGCCTCCATTCGGTCGGTGTCTATTGGGGGATGCCGCTCGCTGTCCCCTGTTCGGAATCTGTTTCGCTCGATGATTTATGGCATCACAGGGAATCCTACGAAAGAGCAAATTTGGCGACCGGTCGCCGAACTGATCCGGTGGCTGCAATCGCACGGGAAGGCGTTCTGCATTCACGACACGCTAGACGAGGGCCTCCGGGCACGCGGCGTGCTGGAACCGGCCGACTGTGAGCGCCACACCACCAACGACATCGCCCACGACAGCGATCTGGTCCTTTCGTTCGGCGGCGACGGCACGCTCCTGCGCACGGCCCACGCAACCGGACCCAACGACACCCCGATGCTGGGCGTCAACATTGGCCGCCTCGGCTTCCTCGCCGACACGGAGGTGGAGCAGCTCACCGACGCCTTGGCCGACATAGAGGCCGGTCGGTACACCGTGGAGAAACGCATGGTGCTGGAAGCGCAGGCCGCCGACCACGCAGACCTGGGCGTCGAATGGGCCCTCAACGAGTTCTTTCTGAACAGCAGCGGCGCCGCCGGGCTTCTGCGCATTGCCGTGGAGATCAATGGGACGTCGCTCAACACCTACTGGGCCGACGGGATCATCTTTGCGACCCCTACCGGCTCCACCGCCTACTCCCTCTCCACCGGCGGCCCCATCCTCACGCCGGGCGTCGACGGTATCGTCATCACCCCCATCGCCTCGCACACGCTGACCGTCCGCCCCATCGTGGTGCCCGGCGACGTGACCATCGCCACGCGTGTCCTCGACACCGATAAGCCCTACGTTTTCGCCACGGACGGACGCAACCTGGAGCTCGACACCGCCGACGTCACCTTCACGATCCAGCGCGCCGACCACACCGTGAACCTCGTGAAGCTCGAGAACCAACACTTCTTCCAGACCCTCCGCTCAAAACTCATGTGGGGGGTCCACCGGACCAAGGATCTGTTTTGAGCCTCGGCCCGCCTCGGGTCGGACGGCTGTCCGAAGGCGGTGAAACCGACATGAAACCCCCTGTCGGGCATTGATCACAGCCCTTGAGGCGCCTACGTTCGGAACCCGTTGGTTGGGCTCTCGTCTAGTGCAGCACTGTTCTGGTCAGGTAGCTCAGGTGGTAGAGCAACGGCCTGAAAAGCCGTGTGTCGGCGG
>CAYFSC010000090.1:0-11953 GCA_964345695.1 uncultured Rhodothermales bacterium
TGAACGGAGCGAAGTCATGCCGGTTGGTGCCGTCTCGAACGGCCCACAGCCTCCAGAAGCTGTTTGGTGGATGGATGAGACGCCGAGACACAGTGGGCGAAGCTCCAAGCGCCGCCCAAACGAGCCCTGTAGTGGAGCTACCGGGCGAGTGCAGAAGGCGTTTGGAGCGAGATCCACGAAGTCGCAGGCCGCAGACAGTCCGCCAAATAGCTTCCCATAGCCTCAAACGCCTGACCCGCCGAATCACCGCACCGCACGCGTGCATTCGATTCCACGCGCTCACGCCTACACGCCCTTTCGCCCACACGCCATGATCCCGAAGGAGCTCTTCCAGAAAATCCGGCGCCTGGAGATTCGCACGCGCGGCGCGGTGGAGAACGTGTTCGGCGGGGAGTACCAGACGGCGTTCAAGGGTCGGGGCATCGAGTTTGCCGAAGTGCGCCCATACCAGATCGGCGACGACATCCGGAACATCGACTGGAACGTGTCGGCGCGCATGGACGACACCTACGTGAAGGTGTACGAGGAGGAGCGCGAGCAAACGGTCGTCCTGATGGTCGACGTCTCGGGCTCGGGCGACTTCGGCTCGCAGGGCAAGCGCAAGCGCGAGATCGCCGCCGAAGTGTGTGCCATCATGGCCTTCAGCGCCGTGCAGAACAGCGACAAGGTGGGCCTCCTTCTGTTCTCGGACCACGTCGAGACGTTCATCCCACCGAAGAGCGGTCGCAAACACGTCCTGCGGTGCATCCGAGAGCTCTTCACGGCCGAGCCTGAATCGCGGGGCACCGACCTGAGCGAGGCGCTTCAGTACGTCGCACACATTTTGAAACGCCGCTCGATCGTCATCGTCGTGAGCGACTTCTTCGACACCGGCTACGACGCGGCCCTTCGCGCCGTGGCCCGCCGCCACGACACCGTGGCGGTCGAGGTCGTCGACCCGCGGGACGAGGAACTGCCCCCTGTGGGTCTGGTTGACCTGACGGATGCCGAGACCGGCGAAACCGTGACGGTCGACGCTCGCACGCCGTCGGCCCGTCAGTCCTTCACGGACGCGGCCCGGGCGCGGCACGAGCGCACCGCTACGCTGTGCCGCCGCCTGCGCGTCGGCCATGTATCCATTCGCACCGACGAGGACTACGTGGAGCCGCTCGTGGCCTTTTTTCGCCGGCGCAACCGGGAAGCCTGAACGTCGGGACTCGAGTGCTTCTGCGCCACCGACGTACCGGATGGCCTCGCGCGTCTCGGTCGCTCTTCTCACGCATGCTCCCTGCTTCCAGACACGCCGGTAGTGCCGTGTCGATTTGTATGCGGTTGTTGCTTCCGTGCCTCCGACGCGTCCGGCACGTGGGACACGCTTTATTCCTTCTGTTCGCTTTGCTCGCGATGGCCTTGCTCGGCGCGCTCCCGACGGCGGCACAGCCTGCGCAGGTGCGGGTGAAGGCCCACGTCGGAGCCGACAGCGTCCGGGTCGGTGAACGCTTTACGGTGTCGCTCACGGCGGCCCACAACGCTCAGACGGAGGGGCTCTTTCCGCCCGCCGATGCGGGACCGGTTCTGTTCGGTGATCTCGACGTGGTCCGGCGCAGCCCCGTGCAGTCGCGTTACCTCGGTGCAGATCGGCCCGGCACACGGGTGGACAGCGTCGCCTACACGGTGGCAACGTTTGCCGTCGACACGGCACGGGTGCCCCCGCTTCCGGTGCAGGTGGTGGCAGGCACCGACACTCTGCGGGCGGCCTCGGCCCGTCGAGCGATTCCGGTCGTCTCTGTGGTGGGCCCCGATGCCCAGGGCCTCCGCGATCTGGCGCCGCTGGTGGCTTTTCCGCAGCCCGTCTGGCCGTGGGTGCTTCTGCTCCTCGTGGGGCTCACCGCCGCGGGCGGTGCGGCGTACTGGTGGTGGCTCCGGCAGCAGCCGGACGAGGAGATGCCCCCGCCCCCCGAGCCGGACCCGACGGTTCCTCCCTACGAGCACGCCATGACGCGCCTGACCGCATTGCACAACCGGGATCTGGACGATCCGTCCGCCGTGAAGCGTTATTTTGTGGAGCTGTCCACGATCCTGCGGATGTATCTCTCGCGGCGCCTGGACGTGCGGGCGATGGAGCACACCACCCCCGAGGTCGTGGACGCCCTGCGCGCGCGCTCCGACCTCTCTGACGCCGTTATCGAGCGGATCCGCGGCCTTCTCGAACAGGCTGACCAGGTCAAGTTCGCCGATGTGCGCCCCGCTCCGACGGTCAGCCGCAAGACCCACACCGCCGTTCGCTCCGTCATTGGCTCCGTCGAGGCCACCCAACGCCCGCCGGAGGACGAGCAGCATGAGGGGACCCATGCGGCGCGCCGGTCGCGGGTTGAGGGGGATGGATGATGGGGAACGGGGAATGGAGAATGGAAGATAGGGAATGGTTCCCGATGACACGGCTCGCGTATCGACACATCGTATCGTTCCTTGGTGTCGCGCTGATTGTCGGATCGGCGTGGGCCCAATCTGCCGACTCCCTGCGCACGTCCACCATTCGCGTGCACTCGGCCATTACCATCACCTTCGCTGCCCGTTCGCAGACGATGGACGATCGCTAACACATTCGGAGTGGGCTCTGCCCCCCCGAACTCCGAACCCCAAACCACGAACTCCAAACTCGCCCGCCATGAACGACGATCTCGTTGACCGCCTTGTCCGCGCCGAGGACGTTACCGTGCTGACCGGCGCCGGCATCAGCGCCGAGAGTGGCATTCCCACGTTTCGCGATCCCGGTGGCATTTGGGAGAAGTTCGATCCGCAGGAACTCGCCAACGTGGAGGCGTTCCTCGACAACCCCGAACTGGTGCAGGGCTGGTATCGGCATCGGCGGCAGCTGGTGGAGGACGCCGAGCCCAATGCCGCACACGAGGCGCTGGCGGCGCTGGACCGCTACGCCTCGGTCGCGGTCGTCACGCAGAACGTCGACGACCTCCACAACCAGGCCGGGAGCCAAACGGTCGTCGAGCTGCACGGCAACATTACGCGCAACTACTGCATGGACTGCGACCGGTCGGCCTCGGCCGAGCGCGTCGATGCGGCCATTCAGAACGGCGAGCCCGCCACGTGCGCAGAATGCGGCGGCCTTATTCGGCCGGATGTTGTGTGGTTCGGCGAGATGCTGCCGCCAGAGGCCATCGAGCAGGCGCACGCAGCCACCGAACGGGCCGACGTCTTCCTGAGCATCGGGACCAGCGCCCTCGTGCAGCCGGCTGCCAGCCTGCCATTGCAGGCCCGCGAGCACGGTGCGTACCTGGCCGAGATCAACCCCAGCCGCACGCCCCTCACCGACCGCGCGGATGCGTTTCTGCAGGAGAAAGCCGGCACCGCCCTCCCCGCGCTCGTGGACGCTGTCGCGGAACGCGCGTAGACTTTGCCGCTCGGGTCCGGGCAGCGGATCCTTTCGGGGGCGGTTCGTCTTTGATGCAATCCACGCCCGCCAACCCCTGCTGCCCTCGTGACTTTTGCCAACCCGAACGTCTTATGGCTCCTCGTCCTCGTTCCGGCAGTGGGCGCGTGGTTGTGGTGGCGGGCCCGGAACCGCACGGGGCTTCAGTACAGCGACGTGCGCCCGGCGCAGAGCGCATCGACTACAGGGCTGGCCTGGCTGCGGGACGCCCCGGCGGCACTGCGGGTGGGCGCCATTGCTCTCGGCATTGTGGCGCTGGCGCGCCCCCAAGAGCAGAACGTGACCCGCACCCGCTCGGCCGAGGGCATCGACGTTATGCTCGTGCTGGACACCTCGACGTCGATGCGGGCCGAAGATTTCGACCCCAACCGCTTCGAGGCTGCGCGCGACGTCGCGAGCGAGTTCATCGAGAGTCGACAGTCGGACCGCGTGGGCCTTGTCGTGTTTGCTGCCAAGGCCTACACGCAGGCTCCGCTAACGCTCGACTACTCGTTCTTGCAGCGGATGCTGGAAGAGGTGCGCATCGGCGTCATCCAGGACGGAACGGCGATCGGAACCGCCCTGGCGATGGCCGTCAACCGCCTCAAGAACACCGACGCGGAGAGTAAGGTCGTCATCCTCCTGACCGACGGCCAGAACAATCGGGGCGAGATCGACCCTGTGACGGCCGCCGAGGTCGCACAGACGATGAACGTGCGGGTCTACTCCATCGGCGTTGGGAGCACCGGCGAGGCGCCGTACGTCGTCGACCGTCCGTTCACCGGGCAGCAGCGGCGTTCCATGCCCGTGCAGATCGACGAGGAGATGCTGCGTACCGTCGCGCAGACAACAGGCGGACGCTACTTCCGGGCCACGACCAAGCAAGCCCTGCGCCAGATCTACGATGAGATTGGCTCCATGGAAACCAGCCAGATCGACGAACGCGTGTATACCGACATCGACGAGCGGTATCCGCTGTTTCTCGTGCCGGCCTTCGTGCTCGTGCTCCTCGACGTCGTGCTTTCCACCACCCTCCTCCGGCGGTTCCCCTGATTCCTGGCGCGCGTCGAACGCCGAGGGTTGCGCGCCGGCTCGGCCCGCGACGCTCGCCGTTCGGCATCCAAACCTCAGACGTCGACGCTAAACGATGGACTGGTTGCACCCCACATACGGATGGCTCGCGGTGGCTGCCGTGGGCGCGGCGGGCCTCTTCGCCTGGGCCGCGTGGCAGCGCCAGCAGGGCATGGCCCGCTTCGGCGACACGGCGCTCGTGCAGCAGCTTGCCGAGACCGTGCGTCCATGGCGGCGGGCCGTGCGGGCCGGGCTTACCGTCCTCGGCCTCGCGCTGCTCGTGGCGGCGCTGGCCGGCCCACGCTTCGGGACCCAGATGCGAGCGGTGGAGCAGAAGGGCGTTGACCTCGTGATTGCGCTCGACGTCTCGCAGTCGATGCAGGCTGAGGACGTGCCCCCAAGCCGCCTCGAACGCGCCAAAAACGAGATCAAGCGCCTGCTCGACCGGCTCAGCGGCGACCGTGTGGGACTTGTCTTGTTCGCCGGCGACGGATTCGTGCAGGCCCCGCTGACGACCGACTACGACGCCATCCGCCTTTTCCTCGACATCGCCGGCCCCGACCTCATGCCCACGCCCGGGACCGACTTCGGCGCAGCGCTCGACGCCGCCCGGCAGGCCTTCGACGCGGCACGCGCGCCCAGCGATACAACATCCTCCGTCCCGGAACCGCGCACGCAGGCGCTGCTCGTCGTGTCCGACGGCGAGAACCACGAGGGCGACGTGGCCCCCCTGCGGCAAACGGCCCAGGACCAAAACATCCGTCTGTTCGCCGCAGGGATCGGCGGCACGGAGGGCACCACGATCCCGATTTATCGGGACGGCCAGCAGGTGGGCGTCAAGGAAGACCGTCAGGGACGCGTCGTGCGGACGCGCCTCCACGCAGACGTGCTGCGGAGCCTGGCGCAAAACGGCGCGTACTTCCGGATTGCGCCGACGTCGAGCTCGCTCGGCGACTTCCGCGATGCCCTCCTGCAGCTGGAACGCTCGACGCTCGACGCCCAGCAGTTCGAGGAGTATGCCGAGATGTTTCAGTGGCCGCTCGCTGCAGGCCTGCTCTGCCTCGCCCTCGGCAGCCTGATTCCGGTTCGGACGATGTCGAGCCGCCCCCAGCTGCGCGTTCCGTGGCTGCACCAAGAAGACGCAGACTCCAGCAAGGAGACATCCTGAGGCGTTTCAGACCGGGAGGTGCAGGCGTTCCCCCAATCATCGTTCCCCTGCAGGCATGCACCGCGTTCTCGCACTTTTGAGCCTCCTTCTGCTGCTCGCCGCGGCCGACGACGGGACGGACGCCGGACGGCGGGGCAATGCGCTGTTCGAGCAGGGCGACTACGAAGCGGCCGAGGCAGCCTACCGCCGGGGTCTCCGCGCGCTGTCCGACACCACGGGAGCCCTCTACGCGTCGCTGCAGCACAATTTGGGGGCGGCCCTGCACCGGCAGGAGGAATACAGCGCTGCCCGCTCGGCCTTCCTACGCGCTGCCCGCACCGCTCCGACCGACGCCGAGCGCGCCCGGGCGCTCTACAACGCCGGCCATACGGCCGCCAGCGCCGGACAGACCGAACGCGCCCTCCAGGATTTCCGCCGCACGCTTCGCCTCCAGCCGGATCACGCAGACGCCCAGTTCAATTACGAATACCTGAAGCGGGAGCAGAACCGCACTGGGTCACGCCCACAGTCGGGACCGGACATCGAGCCGTCGGCGTACGCGAAGCGGCTGAAGCGGCAGGCCGACGAGCTGGTGGCCGAGCAGCGGTACAACGCAGCGCATCGGCTGATGACCGACGGCCTCCGCAAGGACTCGACCGTGGCAGCGTACCGCGACTTCATGGCCCGCATTCGCAACGTGGCCGATATCAATCAGGACTCTCCGTCGCCCAACTCATGATCCGATACGTTTTTCTGCTTCTCACAACCCTCGGATGGCTGAGCGCTGCACCGGTGTGGGCACAGACCGATGCCACAGCGGGAGAGCGCTACTTCCACCGGGCGGCCCAGCAGTACATCGCCGAAAACCTGTCGGAGGCCCAGCGCCTCGTGGCGGAGGGCCTGCGGACCGCCCCCGACCATCCAAAGCTGCTGGCGCTCCGCGAGAAGCTGCGGCAGCAGCAAAAGAGCCGATCGGGCGCCGACGAGGCCAACGGCCAGAACGGGTCCGCGCAGCAGTCCGGCAGCCAGAGGCAGGGACAGCAGCAGGGCCGTCCGCGACCGGGCGACGCGCAGCAAGAATCGCCGCGCACGCAGCAGAACGCGGAGTCCCGTCGCTCCAACGCCCCGGGCTCGCAGTCGCCGCCCGAGAAGGCCCAGCAGGCGCAGGGCGAGCAGTCGTCCGCGACGGCCCAGTCCCCCTCGGCCCAGCAGCGCGCCGAGGGCTCCCTCGACCGTCGTCCTTCTGGACTCAGCCGCGCCCAGGCGGCGCGCATTTTGCGGGCCCTGGAAGGCCAGGAGAAACAGCTTCTTCGCGAGGTGCAGCAGCGCGCATCGACGAAGACAACCGTGGAAAAGGACTGGTAGCAGCAAACGAGCGAACCGACGCACGGCCACCAACGCCAGCGAGTGAATGAACACGTGGATCCGACTTCTTATCGTTGGGATGGCGCTGGGGACCGCCGTGGCCTCCCGGGCGCTGGCGCAGTCCAGCACCGTACAGGTGTCGGCCGAGGCGTCGTCGACCGAGATCGGTGCGCAGGAGTCCGTCGTCCTCACTGTTCGGGTGGAAGGGCGGAAGGCCGGCCCCATCGACCCCCCGGATCCGCCCGTCACGACCAACCTGGTACTGGAGCAGTCGACACCGACCACGCAGCGCAACGTGTCGATCAATGGCCAGGGCCAGATGGAACGGAGCATCACGTACCGATGGCTCTACGAACCGGTACGGACGGGCTCGGCCGAGATCGGGCCGGTCGAGGTCACCGTGGCGGGCTCGACCTACAGCACCGATCCCATCCGTGTCCGTGTCCTTCCCCAGGCTCAGCGGCCTTCTCTGCCGTCCACCTCGCCACATGGCGCACGCCCGTCTCCGCAGCCGTCTCCAGCACAACCGCGTGATGACCGTGATGACGGGGTCGATTCTCGCGACCTCTTCATCCGTGCCGAGCCGTCGGCAACGCGCGTTTTCCAGAATGAGCAGGTCACCATCGAGTACCGGCTGCTCTTCCGTCCCGACGTGCAACTGCGCCACAGCCGGCTGGCCAGCGCCTGGGACGCCAATGGATTCTGGAGAGAGGAGCTCGACGTTGCTTCACGACCGCAGCCGCGCACTCGCAGTGTGAACGGTCGCTCGTATCAGTCCATCGTCTTGAAGCGGGTGGCCGTCTTTCCCACGCGTCCGGGCTCGCTTCGCGTGGATCCGCTACGTATTGAAACCGAGGCCTACCGCCGACCGATGCAGCGCGGCTTTGAGCCCATGACGATCGCGTCGGGCGCACTGACGATCGAGGCCCGGTCGCTCCCGTCGGATGCGCCGCCCCACTTCGAAGGCGCTGTTGGCGACTACACCCTGCGGGCGCGCCTGTCGTCGGACAGCGTGCAGGTCGGCGACGCCGTCCGGCTTCACGTTACCGTCGAAGGACAGGGCAACCTGGCGACGCTCTCGCCCCCCGCTTTTTTACCGCCGGACGCCTTTGAGTCGTACACGCCGGAAGTCTCGACCGACATCAACCGGGGCGGGCGCGTGGTGCGGGGCACCAAGACGTTTACCTACACCTTGATCCCGCAGACCGGCGGACAATACACGCTGCCGGCCGTCGAGCTTCCCGTCTTCGACCCCGATGCGCGGGCCTACGAAATCCTTCAGTCGGACGCGCGGATGCTGCACGTGACCGGAGAGGCGGCTCCGGCGGCCGTCAGCACCATAGGCTCTGGCCTTCCGGTGGGCGACATCACGCCGCCGATGACAGAGTCGCACTGGGTGCACACCGATGCTGTCCCACTCCACCGGCAGACGTGGATCTACGCCGTCATGCTCCTGACGCTACTGCTCGGCGCCGGCGCCATCGCCTACCGGCGTGAGGGCGCCTTGCCGCTTCCGTCTCTTTCTGACGGGGATCCGGCATCTTCCTCGCAGCCCGCGCCAGCGATGGCGTCGGCCGAGCGCCACCTCGGCATGGCCGACCAAGCCCTACGAGACGGCGAAACGAAACGGTTCTACCGCGAGATCGAAAAAGCGCTCGTTGGCTTCCTCCGGACGCGCACCGGCACCCTCGAGCCCGGTGCGTCCCGCGAGGCCGTGGCCGCTCTGCTGGACGCCCACCGCGTCCCGCCCGCCGACCGCGAGGCGCTGCACGACCTGCTGGACGTCTGCGAGGAAGCCCAGTTCACGCCCGAGAACCCGGCGTACGACCGCGCGTCCTCCGACCTTTCCCGCGCCCAGCGCCTGCTTCAGCGGCTGGACGGAGCGCTCCCGGGCCACGCCGTTGATGAGCCTGACGCGGTCCCCTCGTGAACGGCTTTCCCGCCGCGCTCTCGCATCCACTGTCCTGCGTCCCGTGCGTCCCGACCTGCTGCCCTGACCTTCTATGCGCCGCTTTCTCGCTGTCCTTCTTCTGATGGGGGTATCCGCGGCTGTTTCCGCCCAGCCCGAGTTGGAGGCCCGGTTCCAGGCGGGCACCGAGGCCTACGAAGCGGGCCAGTATCAGGACGCCATGGAGGCCTATCGGGAGTTGCTCGATGCCGGGCACGCAAGCGTGGCGCTCTACCACAACCTGGGGAATGCCCACGTCCGGCGCGGCGCAATGGGGCCGGCCATCCGGTCGTACGCGAAGGGGCTTCAGCTCGCGCCGGGCCACCGGAAGCTCATGCACAACCTGCAGCAGGCCCGCGAGCGCGCCGGACTCCCGGGCGCGGCGCCTGTTCTGCAGCGCGGCGCCCCGTGGCTCGTGGGCACGTTGCCGACCGGTCTCCTAGCAGTGCTCGGCTGGCTCGCGGTTGCTGCCGGAGTCGGGCTGGCCGTGTATCGCACGTCGCCCGACCGTCCCGCTGCGTGGCAGCGTCCTCGCGTGCTTGGCCTCGTCGCGGGTGGCCTGCTCGTGTGGGGACTCAGCCTCGGGGCGTCGTCGCTCCAGGTGCCCGACCGCCGCGCCGTCGTGCTCTCCGCCGAGGTGCCTGTGCAGACCGCCCCAGCCGACACGGCCTCTACCGCCGCCACCGTCCGGGAGGGGATGCTACTCAACGTGGAGCGCACCCGCGACGGCTGGATGCGCATCCGCGCTCCCAACGGTGCGGAGGGATGGGTGCGTGCCCCTTCCGTCGGCGAGGTTTGAGAACCTGTTTCAGTTCATGCTTCAGGGCTGCGAGCGGGGAAGAGCGACGGGAAGGATGGGACGAGGCGAGCCGGTAGTTTGAGTCGGTCTCCTGTACTCTCTCCCAAACGGCTCTCTGCACGCAATTCAGCCGTTCCTGTCGTGTGACGCCACAGCTGCTCTCCTAGCCAGAACGCACGCATTCACGTTCCTTCTCTCCGATCTTCGGAGAGGGCGCATCGTCCGTCGAACCCCGCTCTTCGCGCACGCCGGGACGCTTCAACGACGACCGAGTCCCCAAGCCCCCTCCCACGGACCGGTCTCCCGACAGTGCAAATTGCAGTGCGTATTACACGGTGCCCGGATACTCCACGATTGCCCCTTCGCGCGGGGCGAGCTCCAGGTAGAGCTCGACAACCTCCCCGGCCCGGTCGCCCTCCGTGGAGAGCCGGATGGGGACGTTGTGTGCGCCAGACGGAAGCAGAAAGCGCTGCGCCTCGTCCGAAAAGTTGAGGGCGACGAGAAGCTGCTCGTCGTCGTGTGTGCGCAGGAATGTGAACACGTCCTGCGGAGTCGTCGTGATCGGCGTGTACCGACCAACCTCCAGCGCTGAAGATGCATTTCGCAGCTCCAGGAGCCGCTGGTACAGAGACAGCAGGGAGCCGGAATCGCCGGTCTGCTGCTCGACGCTGCGGGCACGGTGGTCCTCGCCGAGCGGGAGCCAGAGATCGTCCGGATCGGCGTCCGAAAACCCGGCCGAGGGGCCGTCTGTCCACGGCATCGGCGTGCGGCAGCCGTCGCGGTTCTGCTGCTTCTCGAGACCGTCTGCCTGCAGATCGAGGCGCTTCTCAGGCGGCACGTCGACCTCGGGAAGGCCGAGCTCGTCGCCGTAGTAGAGCGTGGGCGTGCCGCGCAGCGTGAGGAGGAGCACGGCCGCAAGCCGTGTATGTTCTTCGCCCAGCCGTGTGGCCATCCGGGGCTCGTCGTGATTCCCCAGCACGTAGTTGGGCCAGGCCCCCTCAGGCAGTGCCGCCTCCAGGCTGTTTACAACCCGCTCAACCGCGGGCGCCGTCCACTCGACGCCGAGCAGGTGGAAGTTGAACGGCAGGTGGAATTCGTCGAGGTCGTCGCCGTAGAAGGCCGTCCAGCGCGGCCAGTCGAACAGGTGAATCTCGCCGATGCCGATGCGCTCGGGATCGTCGTACTCCTCCAACACAGACCGGAGCGCCCGGTAGACGTCGTGCACGTCGGGGTGATTCGTGTCGTAGAGGTGCACCTGCTCGTCGTACGCGCCCAGCGACCGGTGGATGAACAGCCCCTCGTCGTGGGCCTCCGGATTGTCGCGCAGGGCCGGATCCTTCATCACGTACTGTGCCACGTCCACGCGAAAGCCGTCGACGCCCCGATCCATCCAGAAGCGCAGCACGTCGAACATGGCCTCGCGGACCTCCGGGTTGCGCCAGTTGAGGTCCGGCTGCTCCTTCAGAAAGGTGTGCAGATAGTACTGCTCGGTCGCCTCGTCCCACGCCCACGCCGATCCGCCGAAGATGCTGAGCCAGTTGTTGGGCGGCCCGCCGTCGGGCGCCGGGTCCTCCCACACGTACCAGTCCCGTTTCGGATGGTCGCGCGAGGACCGCGATGCCTGGAACCACGGGTGCTCATCCGAGGAGTGGTTCGGCACGTAATCGACAAGGATCTTGAGGTCGCGGGCGTGCGCTGCCTCCACCAGCCGGTCGAACGTGTCGAGGTCGCCAAACAGCGGATCGACGCCGCAGTAGTCCGCCACGTCGTAACCGAAGTCCTTCATTGGGGAGGGGTAGAAGGGCGACAGCCAGATCGCGTCGACACCGAGCGTGCCGCTCAGGTAGTCGATGTTCTCGATGACTCCATCGAGGTCGCCGACGCCGTTTCCGGTCGTGTCTTTGAAGCTGCGCGGATAAATCTGATAGATGACGGCGCGGTGCCACCAGGGATGGCGCATTCGGTTTTGGGTTTCTGGTTTCGAGTTCTGAGTTTCGAGTTCTGAGTTCGGAGAGGTTCTGGAGGCTCCGGACGCTTTGGATGCTGACGGTTCCGCCGGCGAACGCAGTCCTCCACGCGTCCGGCGCTTCCCGAGCCTCCATGCCTCCATGCGTTCGGCGCATCGGAAGCTGCACAAAAGCCTGCTGTCTCATAGGTTAGACGGCACCCTCGCCCAACATCATCAACGCAGACCACAACGTCCACCATGAGCATTCG
>CAYFSC010000091.1:0-11947 GCA_964345695.1 uncultured Rhodothermales bacterium
CGTACTCATCGTACTCTTCGTTGAGGCGGTGAGCGAGCGGCCCGGCGGCGTATTCGTCTTCGAACATGAGATCGTCGAAATACTCGTCCGGGAGGAGCGGGTCGCGGTCGGAGAATGGATCGTCGTAGTACATGAGTCTGTGCAGATGATGATACGGGTGGATGCGTCGGTCAGCGTTATCCTGTCAGCGTTATCCTGAATGCAGGATCGGGCACGAATGCAGGATCAGGCGAATCGATTTCGATCCACCGACGCACACTGCTCCGACAAGTTTCCGGGTTGCTTGATTCACTCAAAGTTAACATACATACGCAGAGGTCACACGCGACGGTCGATCGGTGCGAGCAGTCGGTGTCCCATCTCTAGGCAACCCGCCTGGGTTCCGCAAGAGGAGGGGGATGAACCCTACACGAAGAGTCGCTCCGCTTGCCAGACAAAGTCTGATACCCCCTGCTGCAAACCGTTGTGCAGAATCGATCCGCCGGGACGTTGAGAACACCGCCTGCTGGAGCGAATCCGTCGGCGGAGGGACGCATCGGGGCCGCGCGCAGTGCCGGTTCAGCACTTCTCAATTGGACCGAACGTTGGACCGACTACTACCAGAGAAAGGCACTTCCGCCGCTCGGAACGTGACTCGGCGTCGATCCGACGACGGGAACGGCTGCCCTGAACGAATGGATGGGATTCACGAGCAGAGCGACGGACGCAGTACCCGCGTCTGCAGCGACGGCGAACGATGGTTCTGGCGTTGCACCGAGGCCCACGTGCTGCTCACATGGGGCACAACGCGTTCTGAGATTTCGCTTTCTTGGATCTCGGACGCTGTCGTTCACCCACTCTTCCTGCTCTGAGTCCTACAAACAGGGAAACTTCGCAGAGCCCGTTCGTTGGCTCTCCAACATCCCATCTCCACGCGTATCGCGCCTTGGCGCCTTTCTCCGCATGCAGCCGACTCATCTTCGAGACATTGCCATTGTCGCTCACGTCGACCACGGGAAGACGACCCTCGTCGACGCCATGCTCTGGCAGAGCGGCACGTTCCGCGACAACGAGGATGTGCAAGAGCGCGTGATGGACTCGATGGACCTGGAGCGGGAGAAGGGCATCACGATCATGGCCAAGAACACGGCCCTGCGCTTCGGCGACCACAAGATCAACATCGTCGACACGCCGGGGCACGCTGATTTCGGCGGCGAGGTCGAGCGCACGCTCCGCCTCGTCGACGGCATCATGCTGTTGGTGGATGCCGCCGAGGGGCCGCTTCCGCAGACGCGCTTCGTGGTGCAGAAAGCCCTGGAGCTCGATTTGCCCTCGATCGTCGTGCTGAACAAGATCGACCGGGCCGACGCTCGTCCCAACGAGGCGCTCGACGAGATCTACGACCTCTTCATCGATCTCGGTGCGTCGGCCGAGCAGATCGAATTTCCGGTACTCTACACTGTGGCCACCGAGGGCCGCTGCACGACGGACCTTGATGGCGAATGGACGGACCTCCGCCCGCTCTTCGAATCGATCGTTGACACCGTTCCGCCGCCGACCGGCGACCCGGACGGCACGCTGCAGGCGCTCGTCACGAGTGTCCAGCGCGACAATTACCTGGGTCCGGTGGCTGTTGGGCGCGTGGAGCAGGGCACCTTGCATGATCGGCAGCAGGTGGCAATGTGCCATCGTGACGGCTCGACAGAGATGGCCACCGTGGCCGCGCTCTTTACGTACGAGGGGCTGCAGCGCGTGGAGGCCGATGCAGCCGGGCCCGGCGAGATCGTCGCCATCGCCGGCGTCGAAGGCATTGGCCTTGGCGAGAGCCTATCGGATCCCGAAGCGCCCGAGCCGCTCACGCCTATCGACATCGACGAGCCGACCATGTCGATGGAGTTCCGCGTGAACGACGGGCCGTTCAGCGGTCAGGAGGGCGAGTTCGTCACCTCGCGCCAACTCCGCGAGCGCCTGTACGACGAGGCGCGCAACAACCTCGCGATTCGCGTGGAAGACACCGACAACCCTGACACCCTCCGCGTATACGGCCGCGGCGAGCTGCAGATGGCGATCCTCATCGAGCAGATGCGCCGCGAAGGGTACGAATTCTGCGTGGGCATGCCGCAGGTCATCACCAAGACGATCGACGGCCAGCGCAGCGAGCCCTACGAGACGGCTGAGATCGACATCCCGGAAGACCACATGGGCGTGGTGATGGAACGCCTCGGCAAGCGCAAGGGACAGATGGAGCACATGGAGCACCAAGACAGCGGACGCGTGCGCCTCACGTTCAAGGTGCCGAGCCGCGGCCTCATCGGCTATCGCTCCAAGTTTTTGACCGACACAAAGGGCACCGGCCTGCTCACGCACCGGTTCGAAGAATTTGGGCCGTGGGCCGGCGAGATCCCGCACCGCACGAGCGGCGCCCTCGTCGCCGACCGCAAAGGTGAGGTGACGGCCTACGCGCTGCTCAATCTGCAGGACCGGGGCGAGTTCTTCGTCAAACCGGGCGACCGCGTCTACGAAGGCATGGTCGTGGGCGAGCACAACCGCCCGCAGAACCTGGACCTGAACATGACGCGGGAGAAGAAACTCACGAACGTGCGTGCTGCCGCGGGCGAAGAACTGGAGCGCATCCCCCCGCCGCGCGACATGTCGCTCGAAGAAGCCATCGAGTTTATCCGCGAGGACGAGCTCATCGAAATCACGCCGGAGACATTCCGCATCCGCAAGCGCCATCGCGATCCCAAGACGCGCAAGCGGGCGAACATGACGGCGTGATGGGGTTGGGGGTTGTGGGTTATGCGTTGTGGGTTTGGACGGTGGAGCGTTCAGCGTGGAGGGGACCGACTCCAGCGCCGGTTGCGGCCGGTACTCACTCGCACGCACAGCCCACTCGTTTGCACAGCACAACGTGGACGTCGCGAACGGAATCCGTCACCCGCCACACGCGACTCGAAGATCACTCCTGGCTTACCGTGCACAGCCCGTCGGAGCCAATACCCAGCGGGACGGCCATCCGGTTGTAGTAGTTTTCCGTTGCGCAGAGCCACGTGATTTCGACGATCTCCCGCTCTGAGAAATGGGATCGGAGCCGTTCGAAGATGGCGTCGTCCACCGACACGGTTTCAGTGACCGCCGTCGCGTAGTCCAATGCGGCTTTCAAGCGCTCGGAGGATGGAGGCTCATTTTCGCCAGGATCGAGTCCGTCTGTGTCCTCCGCCTGCGCGTCGGCCATATCGGTGCAGAACGCGCAGCCGTTGAGCGCGGCCACGTGGCGCTTGAGGCGGACGCGAAGCACGTCGTCAATCGTCAGGTGGTCCTCCAGCGCATTCATCTCGTAGGCGAGGCGCAGGCTTTCCGGAAAGCGGGCCTGCACCACCTTCATCGGGGTAATGACGGTGTCCATCTGCCACTCCGCCAGGCGATAGGCGAGCCACGTGCGCCAATCATCCGGGCGCTCGACAGGGTCCAGGCGAGGATTCTCGCCCGCGGCGTGATCGGGGGACGACGATGCGGGCGTCGGCGTGTCGGTTGTCGGGTCGTTCATGAGAGGGGGGCTCGTCGCGTCCAAGAAAGATCAAACGATGCTGCATGGACGAGACGCGTCACGACCCGGACGCGGGACGAGATGCACAAAACCTTCACGAGGAGACCGAAGAAGGAGACGTTACGCCTCGGCGGCGACGGCCTCCTCGTCGGAGCTCTCTTCGTTCTCCGGGCCTTCGTCGTACTGCTCCTTGATGTTGGGATAGGCCGTCTGGAACATGTCGTTGACCTCTTCGACCTCCCCGCTCTCGTGCTCAGCCCGGGCCTTGTGGAGCCGGACACAGGCCTTCCACACGGCGCGGCGCAGGTTCCACTTCCGGACCGAATAGGCGGCACTGCGGCGGGACCCGTCTTCCTCCAGCCAGCTGAGCTGGACGTACGGCTTGGGTGTTCCGCTGCCGTCATCCTTCCAGCAGAAGTTGAGACCGATCACTCCGGTCTTCGAGCGCACTTCGGCCGAGCGCCGTACCGGATCCATAGGATCGGGGAGCTCATCAAGCAGTTCGTCGCGGTATTCCACCGCCTGTTCGAGCGCTCCTTCGCGCCCGCCGAAACGCTTGTCCGAGAAGTACTTGGTGTGCTGCTTCTTCTGCCGCTTGATGCGCACCTGCCACCCGTGGGTGGGGTGCCGGTTCGGGTGCTCGTCAGTGGGTTCAATGTCGATACGAAAAACGTTCTTCGGTTTGTCTTTCATCGGACGACAATCTTCAGTCGTGTCTGTAAGTGGTGGGACGAACTGCGGAGCTCAGGGAAATGCACACCGCGAAGGCCGCCCTCGGCCCTTCGCCGCAAGCAGGAGATAAACCCGGCGGGCATCCGCCACGCATGGTTCCCATGTGACGATTATCGTAGGGCGGCTCGTTGCCGTGGACTCCCGTGAAGCAATGATGCAATGCCGATGGCCAGAGACTCGACGTCGCACAGGACCGCTCCGGCACGAATATGGAATGGAGCAGAAGACGAGCGTACGCTTCTCCAACGTTGTTACAACTTCGTCTGCTGCCTAGCGCAATATGAGGGGCACGACATGTGAAGTGCAAGCGATTGGCCAAATCAATCGCATGTTTATGTCCTCTGTATGCAGAAGAGTCCTGGCCAACATGATTCAAACATACCTCTGGACGTTCGGTCCCTCCGCGTCAGGGCAGGCCCTCGATCCTTCACGAACTTCCCACCGAACGCCTCCCACGGCTTGAGGTTTAAGCAGAAAATTATGACTCCAATGTGCTCATTGAGCGGGTTTCGCCGTTATGGATGCGTCTCCGCTTTTCGATCCTACCTATCTGCCGGTCATCCTTGGCACGCTCGTTGGCTTCGGCGTGCTGGCGGCGCTTCTGCTCGTTCCCATCTCCCGATTCCTGGATCGCGAGCAGGAGGTCAGCGAGAAGTGGACCCCCGAGGAGTTGGCCAAGCGATTGGATGAGGAATCGGCGTCGACCAACGGCACGCCGTCGCCGGACGAGAAAGCGCCCGCGGAGTGAGCCGGATCGGCGGTCACGGCGACCGCACGCTGTCGCTCTCCTGTGGGGTTTGCGGCTCGGGCGATGCTGCCTCAACCGTGATGCGCGACCGAAGGGCATCCACCGTCTTCGGCCCGATGCCGCGCACCCGCTGTAAATCGTCGACGCGCTCGAAGGGCGAGTGCGTGTCGCGATGGTCGACAATGCGCTGCGACAGTGCAGGTCCGATGCCCGAGAGGGTCTGCAGGTGTGTGGCACTGGCCGTGTTGATGTTGATCGGCCCGGGCGCACGGATGATCCCGGCGACGACTCCCGTATCGGCGGCCGCGAGCGGGGCCCCCTCCAGCGGCGGCGTCCGCTGACTCTGCAGGTGGCGAACGGTCCATCCTGCCAAAAAGAGACCGGTGAGGGTTAGAATGGCGATGCCTTCTCGCCGCGTGATGGCAAGACGCTGTTGGAGTCGATACAGCCAAAGCATAGCGCGCGGGCCGACGAGGAGACATGAGCGGGGCGCCGCGGACATTTTCGCGGACATTTGCACACCTGAGTACTGTATAGACACGTTGCGCCTCGACCGCATAACGTCTCGTTTTTCCCTTTCTCAATCGCCCGGCCGCGCATGTCGTCGAACCGTTCCATCATCCGCACGGAGGCGATCGTCCTTCGGAGCCTCGATTACGGAGAGACGAGCCAGATCGTAACGCTCTTCACGCGCGAGACGGGAAAGCTCTCGGTTATGGCCAAGGGAGCCCGGCGCATCAAAAGCGCCTACGGCTCGACCCTCCAGCCGATGGCACACACGCAGGTGGTGTTCTACTACAAGCCGACGCGCACCTTGCAGACGCTCAGCGAGAGCAGTCACATGGAGTCTTTTCTCCGCATTCGCAGCAGTCTAGAGAAGATTGGCATCGGGCTGCGCATTATGGAGCTCGTGGCTGCGCTGATGGAGGAGGAAGACCCGCATCCCGAAACGTTTGCCCTCACGGTGCGCATCCTGCGCCGTCTCAACGCGTCGGAGGCACGAACTGCCAACCTGTGGCCGTACGCCCAGCTCCGCCTCGCTAGTCAGCTGGGAATGGCGCCGTCGGTGCAGCGCGAAAACGTAGAGGCCGTCACCGGCGAGCGCGGGCTTTTGTCACTGGCGAACGGGGGGGTGTACTCCCTCGACGCCAATCCTCGCGCGGCCGAAACCGCCTCTCGACCGGCTCTGCGGGCTTACGCGATCTTTGCACGCGCCGATCTCGACGCTGTGATGCGCCTTGAGTTGTCCCCCACGGTGCGACAGGAAGTTGACCGTCTGGTCGAAGCCTACCTCCGCTATCACTTTGAGGAAGCATACCCGGACCGGAGTCAGGACGTGATCGCTCAGCTTGACCCGGGTGCGGGAGGAAAAGCGTCTTCCCCCTCGCCCTGACAACTGTCCGGGGGGCCGTTGCTCAATCAGGGAGAGTGCTCCACAGCCGATCCCGCTTGACCTTCTCGCTTCCCGTCGGTACCATCACTGTGCAGACCATATGTACTTGCACTCTGTTCTCTCCGTCGGTTGCGCGAACGGTCCTCGTCTGTTATGGGACGCAAAAAGCTTACGGCCAAGCAGCACGAGTTCCTGCAATTTCTCATCGATCACACGCGGGAGACCGGGGTTTGGCCAACCTACCGCGAGACAATTGAACACTTCGGGTACAACTCGCCCAACAGTGTCACCCAGAACCTGAAGGCGCTTCACCGAAAAGGGCACCTGACGAAGGACGAGAAGGGCTATCACCTCGCCGAGCAGCACCAGCAGGAGGAAGAATCCGGCATCCCAGTCAAGGGCATCATCTCGGCTGGCTCGTTGCAGGAAGCTGTGGAGGCCGACCTCGGCACCATCACACTCGACACGCTCTTCCCGAATCTCGACAGCATCTTCGCCATTCGCGTCTCCGGGCAGTCGATGCAGGGCGCCGACATTCACGACGGCGACTACGTGCTTCTCATCGACGACGACATTCCGGAAGGCGGCATCGGGGCGGTGCTCTACGACGGCGAAACCTCGCTGAAACGCGTCTATCACGACGAAGATGGCCTGCGCTTAGAGCCGTGCAACCCGGAGTTCGACGACATCCACATCCAGCCGGACGTTTTTGAGGAGGTCACGATTCTGGGCCGCTACATCGGCCACGTGAACGACCGGGGCATCTTCAAGAACCGGCGACGGGCAGCCTGAGGTGTCCGAGGAGCCGCGTTTGTGAACGCAAGCCCCCTCCGATTCCTACCCCCGCTCCTGACGGATGCGCGCGTACGTTTTATCGAGATCGACGACCGGCATCGGATAGTCGGCGCCGAGGATGCAGCCGGCCGTCTCTTGCTCGGAGCGGCTCATTTTGTGCGGCTCGTGAATGTAGGCGTCCTTCACATCCTCCAACTCCGGAAGCCAGTGGCGCACGTAGTCGCCATCCGCGTCGTAGCGCTGCGCCTGCTTCACAATATTGAAGTACCGCGCCCGCGGGTCGTTGCCCACGCGCGAGTTGTACGCCCAGTTGCCCCAGTTCGAGGCCACGTCGTAGTCCACGAGGCGCGATTCGAAGTACGCGGCCCCCATCCGCCAGTCCAGCTTTAGGCTCTGCGAGAGCATGCTCGCCACGTTCTGCCGCCCCCGGTTCGACATGAATCCGGTGCGGTTGAGCTCGCGCATGTTTGCATCCACGAACGGGATGCCCGTCGTACCCTTTGCCCAACGCTCGAAGGACTCGTCGTGGTACTTCCAGTCGATGTCGTTGCCAATGATTCCGCCGGGATGGAAGAGTGAGTCGCCCGCCTTCCACGTCACATAGGTGAAGAAGTCGCGCCAGATGAGCTCGAACTTCATCCAGTATGTCGACTTGTTGGAGACGCGCTGACCCTCGTAGCGCTCGACCTCTTCATGGATTGTCCGCGGAGAGATGCATCCATGCGCCAACCACGGGCTGAACTTGGACGAGTAGTTGGCGCCCAGCAGGCCGTTGCGCGTCTTCTTGTACTTCTTGAGGCGGTCTTCCTCCCAGATGTATTCGCGAACACGCGCAAGGCCCCGCGTCTCGCCCCCCTCAAACGGCAGCACGCCGCGTGCGTCGACGTCCCCGTCGCTCTCGTAGCCAAGATCGGCGAGCGACGGGATTCCCCCCGGGTCGACGTCGTCGGGCAGGGGCGCCAGGGATTCCGGGGCGGGCAGCGTGCTACGAACCGAACTGCGCTTCTCGCATCCTTTTCGGAATTGCGTGTAGACGTCCGGAACGTCGTCGGGCTCCTCGAAAGGAATATCGTCGATGTGGTACAGCGTCTTGCCCCAAAAGTAGGCCGGCTGTGCGTCGGTGTCGCGGAGCCCGTGCTCGACCTCTTCTACGACCGCACGCTCTTCGGTGCCGACTTCTTCGAACAGGCACACGTCTGTCGCACCGGTTGCTCGAACGAGACGCGGCAGCACGTCGCCCGGACGGCCTCGGCGCACGACTAGATCGGTGCCGCGCTCGCGGTACGAGGCACGCAGGTCGGCAAGGCTTTCTAGGAGAAAGCGCACTCGGATGGCGCCGGTCTTCGGCAGATCGAACATTCCCGTGCCGAAACGCCGCGGATCGAGGCAGTAGACCGGAACGACGCGGTCGTGCTGGCGGGCGGCATAATGCAGGGCCTCGTGGTCACGAACGCGCAGGTCGTTTCGATGCCAGACAAGAGCGGTAGACATGGCGGCAGCAGAAGCGTGTGGCGGATAATCAGACGAGCAGAGCGCAGCGGAGCGGCGAACCGGTGCAGGTCACCCGTCCGTTTCTCGGGCCCAAGGGATGTTGTCCCGATTCTTGTTGCGGCGGCAGCGCTCGGAGCAGTACTTCACGTTTTCCCAGTCGTCTTCCCACTTTTTGCGCCACGTGAACGTGCGGTTACACACCGGACATGTTTTCTCCGGCAGATTCTGTGGATTGCTCATGCCAGAAGTGAAGCCATTGACGGAGCATTCGGTGGCGGGGCATTTAAGCAGTTACTGGCAACAATGCGCAATGCGCGATGTGCCGACGCTGCGCCAGATCTTACGGCCTCGTCACCCCCAATTGTACTGTCAGAACGGACTCCACTTGAGCACCGATCCGTCGTTTCAGTGGCCTCAAATTGGCGCCAGCCGGGGCCGTCTTTGCGCATTCCTCACGGCCGCGATTGCCGTCCGCGGTGGAACAGGGAATGGGACGCATCGTTTGGCTGGATGCACATTTTCGAGACCTGTATGCCACACTGGGGCTATAGCTCAGTTGGTAGAGCGCTGCAATCGCACTGCAGAGGTCCGGGGTTCGAATCCCCGTAGCTCCACACGCCCTGTCCGGTCGTCACCCGGCGACCGCGGCGGGGCTTTTTGTTGGCGCTGCAACACCCGGCTCTTTGCCAACTGATCGGCCGGCCGGGGCAACCGGTCTCCTTCCCCTTGCTCTGTTTTTCCGCACGGCTGCCCCCTGCTTCCGCTTTCCACCTTCGCCGACGCGTGGACGCAGCTTTCAGGAGCCGGTCGCGCTCACGGTTGAGATCGTACGGAGCGGCTCAATGCGACCGGGTATCATGGGCGGCTCTGGACTCACGCTTCCACAGCGAGGGCCTGGCGGACGTCACGTGCTTTTTCCTTCTCGACTGGCGATCCTCAGACCGTGAAGAGGACGCGTATTACCGAACGCGAATGCGGTCGCCGGGCTGAAGGGTACCGGACGCGAGGTCGTTCATCGCCTTGAGTTGCTGGACAGAGGCCTGGTATTCCCGGGCGATGGTCCAGAGCGACTCGCCCGCCTGCACGGTGTGATAGGCCTTGGACGCGGCATCCGCCGATGCGTCGTCGGGGGCGTCCGACAGCGGCGTTCCGTTCACGGTGAGCTCGTTGAGGACCTCGGCAACGCCGTCGGTGGACCGGGCCACGCGCTCCGCGAGGCGGTACTGGCGACGTGTATTGACGTCGCCCTGCATCGTAAGCCGTCCGCCCACACTTTCCAGCGTGAAGTCAAACACGCGAAGCTGACGCCGATCAACGAGCGCCTGCGCAACCTGCGCCTCCACGGATGCATCCTTCAGGTGCTGCGAAAGCGTTCGCTCCGTCGTTCCTGGCGGCGTCATCGATGCGACAGGTGCTGAGGACGCGCGGGACGCCGTCGTATCGGTCGACGGCTCCGGGTCGGCCGGTGGCCCTGACGCATCGCTGGTGCATGCGACCCAGCCCCCTCCCAGCAGCAGAAGCCCCAGGACGGGAACGACAAGCGTGGTAAATCGACGCATAAGAACAGTAGATCCAAACGGTGCGCGGCGTGCAGCGGGAGCCACTTACGATCCGACGGGCGAGGCGGCTTCAGCGGCGTGATATTCGGTTTCCGTTCGGGTCACCTCAATGATCCCGTTCTCTTGCAGCCAGCGCTCCGCATCGATGGCCGCCTTGCAGCCCGTGCCTGCAGCTGTGACAGCCTGCCGATAGACGTGATCCTGCGCGTCGCCCGAGGCAAAGACGCCCGGAATGTTGGTGTAGGTCGAGTCGGCTTGCGTTTCGATGTAGCCGTTCTCATCCGTGTCGAGCCAGCCTTCGAACGGCTCGGTGTTGGGTGTATGGCCGATGCCAAGGAAGAGGCCCGTCACGTCGTCCATGACGCGCGTCGTGCCGGTTTCGTTGTTGATGACCTCGATGCCTTCCACCTGCTGGTCGCCAACCACGTCGATGACCTCGGTATCCCAGACAAACTCGATTTTCTCGTTGTCAAACGCGCGCTGCTGCATAATTTTCGACGCCCGCAACTCGTCGCGCCGGTGGATGATGTACACCTTTTCGGCGAACTTCGTGAGGAAGGTGGCTTCCTCCATGGCGCTGTCACCGCCGCCAACGACCGCCACCGTCTCGCCGCGGAAGAACGAGCCGTCGCACGTAGCACAGGCACTGACGCCGCGACCAATGAGACGCTGCTCGTTTTCCAAACCCAGGTACTTGGCCGAAGCCCCCGTGGCGACAATCACCGTCTGCGCATACAGCGGTGTCTCCTCATCGATGAGCAGGCGGTAGGGGCGCTCGCGGAAGTCCACATCGGTCACGGTTCCGTAGCGCGTGTCTGCACCGAAGCGTTCGGCCTGGTCCTGGAACCGGTCCATCATCTCGGGACCGAGAATGCCCTCTGGAAACCCAGGATAGTTCTCCACGTCCGTCGTGGTCGTCAGCTGCCCGCCGGGCTCCGGTCCCATGTAGACGACCGGGTTCAAGTCAGCACGTGCGGTGTAGAGAGCAGCCGTCCATCCTGCCGGTCCCGTCCCGATGATGACTACCTCACGGTTTTCGGCGTCGGAGAAGTCCACGCCGTTGAAGGACGAGAGATCGGGGTGCTGCCCGTTCGCGGGGGTTCCGTTTGCTGTCATGTTGAAATGATACGTTCCGAGGTTCCAGACGAGTATCAAGGGTGAAGACCGGACGACGAGGCCCGCCCCTCACGGCATCCATTATGCCTATGCGGGCTGGCCTGCAAGTTCAACCAGCTTCTTCTTCAGCGGCCCCTTGCCCATCGCGCCAATGAGTTGTTCTTCGACCTCCCCGTCGTCGAAGAAAAGAAGCGTGGGAATCGACCGCACGCCGTACTGCTGGGCCGTCTGTGGATTGTTGTCGACATCGACCTTGCCGATCTTTGCGCGCCCCTCAAATTCATCGGCCAAGTCCTCAACGATCGGGGCAATCTGGCGGCAAGGCCCGCACCAGGTTGCCCAGAAGTCGACAAGAACGGGAACGTCGGATTCCAGAACCTCCTCCTGGAAGTTGTCGTCGGTCAGCGTCACTACGTTGGCGCTATCGGCCATGGCATCGGTGGATTCGTGGAAAGATGTTGCGCGCAAAAGAGCTCGTATCGTACCGAAGAGCGGCGGGGACGGTTTCTCTGCCCGCCCCTTCTATCGCATTTGTACGATAAAGCAAGACATGTGCCAGGTCGTTGTTCCTGTAGCGGACTGCCAAT
>CAYFSC010000092.1:0-11928 GCA_964345695.1 uncultured Rhodothermales bacterium
CGATGAACCCCTACCCCGGTTGGCATCCTCGCCATCGGTTGTGATGCAAATGATCCCGTGCACGTGGTTGGGCATCACCACAAACGCGTCCAACACCACGGTATCGCGCACCTGTTCGGTGCGGTGCCATTCTTCCGCCACAATGCGGCCCCAGGCGTTCAACGCCATTCGCCCGTCCACGACTCGGCCGAACAGACACTGCCGTCGGTAGGCGCAAACGGTGACGAAATACGCCGCAGGCCGTCGGTAGTCCCATTCCGGCAGGCGGATGGACTGGCGATCGTGTTGCTCCGGATCGTACGACATGGATTCCCCCGGACAGATGTCGGTTCAACGCTGCGTCTTGACTGAGAGGTGTCGGCAGCAAGACCATGTGCGGAGACACTGCCATTGCAATTGGAAAATACCGGTTGCAGACACAGCGTGCAAGACATGCTGCACGGCACCACGCTCCAGTCCCTCCCCGAGGATCCCGACGAACAGCCGTCCGACCGCTTTCTGACGCACCACAACGAGGCGATTTACGTCGGGTAGGATGGCAGGGGCCTCCGTTCCGAGTTACGTGTGCCCAGGGGAAGCTCAGGAGGTGTCCACATCGTCGGCGTAGGTTGCGGCGCTCCGGGCCGCCGCGCGCACGTCGCCGGCCGTCAGGCACGAGAGCGCCCGCAGTTCGTCCGGCGGATCGAACTGGAAGCCGCCAGCGTTCTGGCGCGCCAGCTCCATGCTGATGCGGATGAGGGTCGCCAGGCGCATCTTGGCGCTGGCCGCAGTGCGCAACTGGCGCTGTGCAGCGAACAGGACCGCCCCGATCCGCTCGGGAAGACCCCAGCGGCCGCAGGCACGCGGGGCGATGGAGACGTGGCTGTCGCCAAAGACACGCCGCTCCTCGTGCGGCGCCGGCAGCGGGCCGGGGGCCGTCTGCACGAGATCGGCGTAGCGGTCGGGTCGGGCATGCAGCAGCACGAGCCGCACCGTGCCGAGCACGAGCCCGCTCGAAAAGGCGACCCGGGTCCAGGGACGGGGCAGTTCCAACTCTTCGGCCAACAGCTGCGTGCACCGGCCGGAAAAGACCGCCGCCCGCAGGATGTGGCGGAACAACTGCGTGTGATCGGCGAAGCGGTTGCGCGCGCCGTTCATGCCCTCAATCAAGATCGGCGATGAGACATCGACGAAGCCCAGCAGCCGCACGGCCTGGTCGATGCTTTCCACCTCACGCGCGATGCTGTAGTAGGCCGAGTTGACACGCCGCAGTAGATCGACCGCCACCGACGGGTCGTGCTTCACGATGTCGATGAGCATGTCAATGTCGGTGTCGCGCGACGAAATCAGCTCTCCCACTCGCGCAACCGTCGAGGGCAGCGGCGGCAGGGCGATGTCGAATTTGAACCTGTTCATGGGTTCCATCGGCTGCGCAGCAGGAAAAGACATCCGGCTCAGCGGCAAAGAACGGGGTTGGGCGAGTGAAGGTCAACGCGCCCTCGCGCAGACGGGCGCCCTTACCATTATCATCGGCGCCTCCTCTGCCGGTCATAAATCCGCCGGTGTGGGCATCCAGAAGATCGTCGCCCGGTTGCCCGCGTTGGCCGTCTCGGGCCGATCGCTCGGGCGGATGCCGGTCCCGCCACAGGGGACGCTCACTCCAAAACGTCCTGCAGGTACTGCCCCGTGTAGCTGTCCTCGCACGCGGCGACCTCCTCCGGCGTGCCCGTCACGACAATGTTGCCCCCTTCGTCGCCGCCTTCCGGGCCGAGATCGATGACGTGGTCGGCGTATTTGATGACGTCGAGGTTGTGCTCCACGATGAGGACGGAGTGGCCGTTCGCCACAAGCTGGTCGAACGCGCCCAGAAGTTGCTTGATGTCGTCGAAGTGGAGGCCCGTCGTCGGCTCGTCGAAGATGTAGAGCGTACGGTCGGTGTTGCGGCCGCCGAGGTGGCTGGCGAGCTTGATGCGCTGGGCCTCGCCGCCGGAGAGGGTCGTGGACGGCTGGCCGAGCGTCAGGTAGCCGAGGCCAATGTCCTGCAGCACCTCCAGCTTGTTGATGATCGAGGTCTCGCCCGCGAAGAACTCGGCGGCCTCGTCGACGGTCATCTCCAGCACGTCGGCGATGTTCTTGCCCTGGTAGGTCACGTCCAGCACCTCCTGCTTGTACCGCCGCCCGTTGCAGGCTTCGCATTCCAGGTACAGGTCGGCGAGGAACTGCATCTCCACCTTCACGACGCCCTCGCCGGAGCACTCCTCGCAGCGCCCGCCCTTCACGTTGAAGCTGAAGAAGCCCGGGTCGTAGCCGTGGATCTGCGCCTGCCGCGTCTCGGAAAACAGCTTGCGGATGCCGTCGAACGCGTTCGTGTACGTCGCCGGGTTGGAGCGCGGCGTGCGCCCGATGGGCTGCTGGTCGACCATCTCGACGGCGTCGACGTGCTGATGCCCGCGGATGGCATCGTGCTTCCCGACCTTGTTGTCGCCGCTTCCGCCCTTGAGGCGGCTGAGCCCTTCGTAGAGCGTCTGGTTCGTGAGGGTCGACTTGCCGGAGCCCGAGACGCCCGTCACGCACACGATCATGCCGAGCGGAAACGTCACATCGAGGTGCTTCAGGTTGTGCTGCCGGGCGTTCTCCACGACGAGCACGTGGTCGTCGTCCACCGGCCGGCGCTCGTCGGGCACCTCCACCTTCTTGCGTTCCGACAGGTACTGGCCGGTGAGCGAGTCGTCGTCCGTCAGGATCTCGTCGTAGGTGCCCTGGAAGACGACCTCGCCCCCGAACGCGCCGGAGCCGGGTCCCATGTCGACGATCTGATCCGCCGCGCCCATCGTGACCGGGTCGTGCTCCACCACGAGCACCGTGTTGCCGAGGTCGCGCAGGCGTTGCAGGATGTCGATGAGTCGATCGTTGTCGCGCGGGTGCAGGCCGATGGTGGGCTCGTCGAGCACGTAGAGCGAACCGACGAGCGACGAGCCGAGCGAGGTGGACAGGTTGATGCGCTGCGTCTCGCCGCCGGAGAGCGTCTGCGCCAGGCGGTCGAGCGTGAGGTAGTCGAGGCCCACGTCGACGAGATAGCGGCTGCGCTTGCGGAGCTCTTCCATCACGCGCCCGGCCACCTCCTCCTCGTAGTCCGACAGCTCGATGCTCTCGAAAAAATCGCGCGCCTCGCGGGTCGTCATCGCGCACACCTCGCCGATGTGTGTGCCGTCGATCTGGACGTAGAGCGCGTCGTCGCACAGGCGGTAGCCCTCACAGTCGGGGCACGTCGAGTAGCCGCGGAAGCGGGAGCGGAAGATGCGGTAGTGCATCTTGTAGGAGCGCTCTTCCAGGAACCGGAAGAACCCCTTGATGCCGATGTAATCGTCCTTGCCCTCCCACACGATCTCCGTCTCCCAGTCCTCCAGCTCGCGGTACGGGCAGTCGATGTTGATCCCTTCGTCGGCGGCCACTTTCACCAGGTCCTTGAAGTGCGTCGACCACTTGTCCCCGCGGAACGGTGCGATGGCGCCCTGGCGAATCGAGAGCTCCTTGTTCGGGATGATGAGGTCCTTGTCGAGGCCCGGCACGCGCCCGAAGCCCTGGCACGTGGGACACGCGCCGACCGGGCTGTTGAAGCTGAACAGGAGCGGCGTGGGCTCCTCGAAGCGCATGCCGTCGCGCTCGAAGAAGTGGCTGTATTCGAGCGGCTCCGGCGTCGGGCGGTCGCCGCGCACGGCCTCCTGGATGCTGCACCGCCCCTCGCCCTCGGTAAAGGCCTGCTCGACGGACTCGGCGATGCGGGAGCGATTGGATTCGTCGCCCGCCTTCACCTTCAGCCGGTCCACGAGGACGCGCAGCCGGTCGCGCCCGTAGTTGTTGACCGACGACGGCTCGGTCTCGTTCAGGTCGATGGTTTTCGGGCGCTGGCCCTTCTCGGCCTGCCGCTCCGTGGGCAGGAGCAGAATGCGAAAGAAGCCGCGCTCGCGCAGGCTCTTGAGCTCGTCGCGCAGGGCGATGCCGGAGTGCTCGGGGACCGGAAACGTGAGGTAGAACCGGGCGCCGTCGTCGAGCTCGTCCTCCAGCGCATGGGCCACGCTCCGCGGCGTGTCCTTGGTGACGGGCCGTCCGCTGACGGGCGAAATCGTCGTTCCGATGCGGGCGTAGAGCAGACGCAGGTGATCGTAGATCTCCGTCTGCGTCGCGACCGTCGAGCGCGGGTTTTTGCCCTGCGACGTCTGCTCGATGGCGATGGCCGGCGCGAGCCCTGTGATGAGGTCGGCGTCCGGCTTGTCCATTCGCTCCAGAAACTGGCGGGCGTAGGCGCTCAGGCTCTCCACGTAACGGCGCTGCCCCTCGGCGTACACGGTGTCGAAGCAGAGGCTCGACTTGCCCGACCCCGAGGGGCCGGTGAACACGATCAGCTGGTTGCGCGGCAGGTCGAGGTCGACGTCCTTCAGGTTGTGCTGCCGCGCGCCGCGGATCACGATGTGGTCCTTCGCCGCATCGCGCGCCGCGACCGACGCGTTGGCAATCACCGGGTCCTGCGTGGGGGCGGAGTCGATCGTTTTCGTCATTCGTGATTCGTGATGCGTGAGAACGTGATGCGTGTCGCGGATTTCGAGGGCGCCGCCCGTATGTGCGCCGGTACGCAGTACGGGCTTTGCGAGCCGCGCATATCGAACGCATACGTGTGCGCCGGACGATTGATGCCGCCCGCCGGCGTGAAAAGCCCGACACGACTGCGGGTGCCGACGTTCGGGCGACGGGTCGGATGAGGGGGCACCCATCCGAGACGCATGACCGACGTGCGCGGACGCACAAACGGTGTGCGGTTTCGCCCATCATTCCGTGGCGCGCCGCCCTAAAATCGGCGTTTGACGGCGTTGGAGAAGGACCGTACGGATCGGCACAGGGGTTGCAGTTCAGGATGAGTGATCGCGGACGCATCCATCCGCGGCCCGACCCTCCCGATTTCCTTCCATCCGAGACGCTGAGACCATGATTGCCACGAACAACGTCACCCCGCGCTTCTCTCGTCGCTCACCGTCCTTTACCATCCAGTCCGTTGCTCGCGGCCCGGACACCGACGCTCCCCTCTGGGACGACCCGGTGGAGCGCGCCACGCGCCGCGCATCATGGACTCGTCGGCAGGCCTTTCGCCGCGTGCGCCGCGATCGCGGACAGCGCTTCGGCCTGGTAGGCGCCGTGCTGACGCTCCTGCTCATGCTGGTCGTGTCTGCCGGTCCCGACACGAACCCGCTCGCCCGTGCCGACGCCCGTCACAAGGCCGAGCTCCAGCAGCGGATCGAGCAGGCGGAGCCGCAGGCACTCACGCAGCGCGCGGAGGGAATCGGAGTGCCGCGTACAATGCTGTGAAACCGCCCTGCCAAGACGCTGCAAGAGCAAAGTAGAACGAGCATGGCGACGCAACCTCGTCACGCGTCAGATAATTGTGTCCCGGTCGTGGTCGAGCACCGGGCCGCGGTAGCCGAAGATCGTCTGCAGCGCCTTCGTGAAGGTGGGCGACTGCTTCTGGACGTACCACTGGTCGGCCACGCGGCGGACGCCTTCGCCCCAGGCCGGATACGGGTGGATCGTGTCGCCGATGTTGCGGAGGGTGACGCCGTTCCGCATGGCGAGCGTGAACGTGCTGATGAACTCGCCCGCCCGCTCGCCGAGCACGCTGGCGCCTAGAATCTTTCCGGTGAGGTCTTTGACGTGCACCTTGATGAGGCCGGTCGTCTCGCTTTCCGTAATGGCCCGGTCGAGCTTGCTGTAGGGGAAGCGATACGTTTCGTAGGACGTGCCCTCGGCGTCGAGGTCTTCAGGAAACGCGCCGACGTGGGCCAGTTCCGGCTCCGTGTAGGTCACCCACGGCACGTGATCGACGTCGATTTTGGAGGGCATCTTCAGGAGCGCGTTCGTGACCGCCACCTTCGCCATGTGGCCGCTCATGTGCGTGAACTGGTAGCGGCCCGTTACGTCGCCTACCGCGAAGATGTGACTCTGGTTCGTGCGGCACTTGTCGTCAACCGGGACGCCTTTCCGGGAGAACTCCACACCGGCTGCGTCCAGGTTCAGGCCGTCCACGTTCGGACTGCGCCCCGTGGCCAGAAGCAGCGTGTCGACCTCTGTCTCGACCGGCCCCCCGTCGGTATCAGCCTGGATGGTGATCACGTCCCCCTCCTGCGAGACCTCGTTCACGCGTGCTTCGAAGCAGTAGCGAACGCCCTCGTCTTCGAGCACGTCCTGCAGCATGCAGGTCAGCTCGTAGTCGTCGTTGGTCAGGATCTGCTCCCCCATCTCCAGAACGGTGACGTCGGTGCCGAGACGCGTGAACGCCTGCGCCATCTCCGTGCCAATCGGCCCGGCACCGACGATGCCCATCTGCTCGGGCTGCTCCTCGATCTCGAAGAGCGCCTCGTTGGTGAGGAAGTCGACCGCATCCAGTCCGTCGATGGGCGGAACCAGCGCGCTGGCACCCGTGGCAATGACGAGGTACCGCCCGCTCGCCTGGGTGGTCGTGCCGTCGTCATGGGTGATGTTCACGGTGTGGGAGTCGAGAAACTGGGCCTCGCCAATCCGCACATCGACGCCCATGTCCTCAAAGATCTCGGGAGCGTCGGCATCCTCGTACACCTCTTGGCGCACCTCGCGCACATGCTCCATGACGCCCTGGAAGTCGACCTCCATCTCGTGGTCGGTAAGGCCGTACGTGCTGGCGTGGCGGGCCTGCTGCACGACCTTCGCCGCTTTGAGCAGGGTCTTGCTGGGGACGCAGCCCGTCCACGTGCAGTCGCCACCGAGCTTCTTGCGCTCGATCATGAGCGTCTTGGCTCCGAGGTTGGTGGCAATGCCCGCCGCCGAGAGTCCACCGGCTCCGGCGCCGATCACGATTACGTCGTAGTCTGTCGTCATTGCGATGCAGGGTCAGATTCGCAGGAAACGGGAGCGCCCGGCACAACGCCGCCCGTACGCCGCTGATAGGTTTCGGCGTCCAGCGGGGCGTTACGGACGCGGTGCCGGTTCATCCATCTTTGTTCAACGTGACCTCGTCTCCGTCGAAGCTAGGCGGGCCGCCGAAAAGCATGACGGTCATCGTCTCCAGATCGTCTGCGACGGTTCCGCGAATCTGCCCCGTGCGGCCCACATCGTACTGCTGCGGAAGCGTAACTTCGTTTGACGACGGCGAAAAGCTCCCGTTCTGAATCGAGAAGGTGAAGGATTGATCGTCGGTGCTCACCTCCCCGCTTCCTCGAACCACGTTGGTCGACTGTCCGCCCTGAAGCTGCTGCAAGCTCAGCACGACGACGAACGAAGTGCCGTCCCGGTCGACCGTCCCGCGCCAGGTGCCGGTGATGGACGCGACCTCATTCTCCCCGCTCGAATCGCAGGCCCCGACGGCAAGAGCAGCAAGCAGCAAAACGCCAAGGACAGAAGCACGGTACATGGGACGGGCAAAGGGAGGCGAGAAGAGAAACGGAGCCATCACGCGGTGGAGGCCAGTTCTTCGGAAGCCGCCTCGGGGTCGGGCGTGATGCCATTCGGAACCGGGGCGGGTGTCGCGCGGCTTTCGAGCACGACGGCCGATTCCTGCGGGCGGATGCGCACCGGATCGCCCGGCTCGAACGACATCCGGTTGTGCGTGTGCACGAGGTACTCGCTGCCGTCGCAGCACACGCGGTAGGTGATGTCGTGCCCCTTAAACGCGCGTCCGACGACCGTCCCGGCAACGCCCGCTTCCGATTCGGGGGCGTCGAGCGTGAGATGCTCCGGGCGGAGCGACACGAGCACGGTGCCTTCGGCCGGCCGGTTGAGTTGCACGTGGCCGAGCGGCGTGTCGGCCTGCGCCCCCGTCGCCTGCGAGAGCAGCAGGTTGGTGCGCCCGAGAAATTGTGCGACGAAGAGCGTGCGCGGCTGATAGTACACGTCTTCCGGCGTGCCTTTCTGCTCGATCTGGCCGCTGCGCATGACCGCCACGCGATCCGCAAAGGACAGCGCTTCCTCCTGATCGTGCGTGACGAGCACGGCCGTCATGCCCTTTGCCTTGAGTAGCGCGCGCACCTCTTGGCGGGTACTCTGCCGCAGCAGCGCGTCGAGATTCGAAAAGGGCTCGTCGAGCAGGATCAGTTCGGGCTCCGGGGCCAGCGTGCGGGCCAAGGCTACACGCTGCTGCTGGCCGCCGGACAGGTTTTGCGGACGGCGGTCGTGGAAGTCGTCGAGGCCCACCATCTTCAGGGCATCGCGGGCCCGCTCGGCCCGTTCGTCGTCGGGGCGCCCTTTCAGGCCGAACATTACGTTCTCCAGCACTGTGAGGTGCGGAAACAGGGCGTAGTTCTGGAAGACGAGGCCGACCCCACGCTTCTCGGCCGGCACGTGCACGTCCGGACCGGTCAGGACACGGTCGCGCATGCGCACGGTGCCTGCGGTGGCCTGCTCGAACCCGGCCACGCAGCGGAGCGTCGTGGTCTTGCCGCAGCCGCTCGGGCCCAGCAGGGCAAAGATCTCCCCGTCCGCCACGTCAAACGACACGTCATGCACCACCGGCGGGGCGCCGGGCGCGAATCGCTTCGTCAGATGTTGGACGGAAAGAATGGCGTTGCTCATAACAGGGTGCGTCACGCGTTGAGAAGCCGGCTCGTTCCCGGGGACACAGCGGGGCCTGCTTCTTTTTCAAGTTTGAAAGAGGCCTTTTCCCACAGGAAGTATGCCGAATTCGCTTGTAGGATGTACGTCATCAGCACCAGAGGCATGACCCTTTGGGCCCTCGAGCTTCGACCTCATGTGGGGGCGGAAGGTCGGATGGTTGGACGTGTGGACGTGAAAGCCCATCCATCCGTTCACCCTTCCAATCCCAACGAAGCATGCAGAGTTGGGATCATACGTGGAGAGCTCGAAGCCCTCTCGACGCTCTTATGCCGCCTGCTTCCTCCTTATGCCGCCTGCTTCGTCGCTCCTCGCCGCTCACGGGCGAGCAGCAGTCCCACGAATGCCGCGGAGACGCCGATGATGGCGAGCGCAAAGGGCGCCGCGTCGGCGAACATGGCCGCCTCCGCGTGGCTCCACACCTTCAGCGCCAGCGTGCGGAATCCCACAGGCGAAAGCAGAAAGGTGATGGGCAGCTCCTTCATGGACGAAAGAAAGACGAGCGCGACGCTTACGAGGATGCCCTTGCGAAGCTGAGGAAGCGTCGCCTCCACGAAGGCCCACAGGGGCGTGCGCCCCAGCGAGCGGGCGGCCTCCTCCAGGTGGGGCGGCGCCTGGTAGAGCGCCGTCCGGATGGGGCCGATGGCCTCTGCCAGGAAGTGCAGCGCGTAGGCTCCCACGAGCAGAAGCAGGGTCTGGTACAGGGGAGGCACGGTTCCCAGCGTGAAGAAGATGAGCGCGAGAGCAAAGGCGAGGGGCGGCGTCGCGTAGCCGAAGTAGGCGAGCCGTTCCAGCGCTCGTGTGCCGCGGGTCGGCCGCCGCACGCCCAGGTACGCCAGCGGCAGTGCCAGTCCTCCCGCCAAGACCGCCGCCGGCACCGAGGCCGACAGCGAGTCGGTGAGGGCTGCTTCCAGCGCCTCCCACGGCAGGTTTGTCCCCGCCTCCATCCAGTAGAACACCGTTGCCACCGGCACCCCGACCGCGCCCAGCGTCACCATCGCCACAAAGGCGTAGGCCGGCCACTTCCACGGTCCCAGCGACATCCGCACCGTGCTCCGGCGGGTGCCGCTGCCCGTTCGGTGCAGGAGCAATCCCCGAAGCAGCCGCGCCTCCAGAAACAACACCGCCACCGTAAGGGCCATCAGCATGAGCGCCAGGCAGGCCGCGTAGATACGGTCGTAGGCCGCTGTGTACTGCAGGTAGAGGGCGTAGCTGAAGGTCTCGAATCGCATGAGCGAGACGACCCCGAAGTCGCCGAGCACATGCAGGCCCACGAGCAGGCCGCCCGCCAGAAACCCGGGCCGGAGTTGCGGCAGCACCACGTGCCACAGCACCTCCCAGCGGCTGTACCCGAGCGCCCGGGCCGACTCCTCCAGGGCCGGATCGAGGTCCAGCAGGGCCGTGCGCAGGTTCAAAAACAGGTACGGAAACAGGTAGAGGCTGAGGGCGAGGAGCGCTCCCGAGTACCCGCTGAGCCGCGGGATCGTGATGCCGGCCCATTGGGCCAGGGTCCCGTACGAGCCCGTGGTGGCGAGGAGCACGTAGGCCATCACGTACCCCGGCACCGCCAGGGGCAGCACCCCACACAGCGTCACCATCCGGCGTCCCCGCAGCGTCGTGCGGGCCGTGAGCCAGGCCAGCGGGAAGGCAAGAACGGTGCTGCACACGAGCACCCCGGCGGTGAGCGCCACCGTATTCCAGAGCAGGCGTAGCGTGCGGACCCGCAGCACCAGATCCGCCAGCTGGGCCGGATCGGCCTGGAGGGCCCGCAGCACCAGGTACACGACGGGAATGAGGACGCCGATCCCCACGAAGAGAGCCGGTGCCCAAAGGTACCATTCCCCCACACGCGTCCCCAACGACCACGAGCGAGCCCACGAAGCGACCGTTTGCTTCGGTGCCCGTTCGCGCGTTGGAGGGTCCGTAACGGAGGATTGCTGCGGTTCAGGCACAGGCATCGACCACCCATTCAGTGTTCGCGCGCCCTGTTTTCCCGTCCGAAACCCCAGACTGGGCGTCCGCCCCGCCTCGGCTACAGGATGCCCTCATCCCGAAGCAGCTTCAGCGTGGCGTCGAGGTCCGACAGGCGCTCGAAGTCGAACGTCGGACTCAGCGGGAGCACCTCTTCCACCGGCGTCATGTACTCCGGCACCGGCACGCCCTCCACCACCGGGTACTCGTTCACCTGCGTGGCGGCCGTTCGCTGCGCGGCCTCCGACCACAGGAAGCGGATGAAGCGGTGTGCGTTCTCCGCCTGGTCGTTGGTGCTCAGTTCCCCCACGCCCGTCACGAGCGCCAGGTTGCCCACGTCGCCGTCTGCAAAGTGGTAGGTCTCCACGGGGGCCTGCGGCTGCGGGCCGTCGCTTTCTTCTCCAGACTCCTCGCCCTCCTCGTCCTCCTCCTCTTCGTACTCGCCCTCGGCCCCGCCGTACTTCAGGCGCAGCACGTAGTAGTGGTTGGTGAGAGCGATGTCGATCTCCCCGGCGGCCAGCGCCCGAATCATGGGCGTGTTGGACGAATAGGCGTTCGGGTTGAGGTCCTGCATTCCATTGAGCCAGGTGCGCGTCGTGTCAGGGCCGTGAAGCACGCGCATGGCCGTCACGAAGTCTTGGAAGCTGGAGTAGGCCGGCGTCCACCCCACGCGCCCCTCGAACTGGTCGAGCTCCGGCAGGTCGAGCACAGAGTCGGGCAGGTCGGAGGGATCTACGCGATCGGTGTTGTAGGCAAGCACGCGGAACCGGGACGTCACGGGCGCCCACTGGCCGTTCTCAGGCACGTACGAGCCCGGGATGGCGAGGAGCGAATCGGGCAGGGTCGTGAGGATTCCCGCCTGCCGGGCCTGGGTGAGGGCGCCGGTCGTGTTGGCCCAAAAGACGTCGGCCGGGCTCTGCTCGCCTTCCTCCCGCAGAGCCGAGAGCAGCTGCGCGTCGGTGCCGTAGCGCACGCTCACGGGAATGTCCGTCTTCTGCTCGAACTGCTGAACCAGCGAGTCGACAAGGGCTTCGTTCCGACCATTGTATACCACGAGCTCGTCTTGCTCCCCCTGCTGGCAGCCGAGACTGGTCAGCATCAAAATCAGCGCGAGACAACTTCCGAGAATTCGTTTCATGATGGAGCCGATGGATCTGGTGAGTTTATTTGGATCTATTCTAAAGAAGTAGCTCCAAAAATGATAAGGGCTTCCCAGCCCATGGGTACATACTTGCAGAAACTCCACATGCGAGCCCGGCTGGGGCGGATTTCGGGGTTCTGGTTCCGGGTTTCTGGTTTTTGGGTCCTGGTTTTTGATGCTGGACACCCTGAGCACCCAAACACCCGAAC
>CAYFSC010000093.1:0-2004 GCA_964345695.1 uncultured Rhodothermales bacterium
AGGACGCAGGCGCCACCTCCGGCGTCGCTTCTTCTTCTTCGAGGTCGGGACGCGCGACCTCCACCGGCGTCCCGAACAGGCGAAGGGCCAGCGACAGGAGGACGGCTCCCACGAGCAGTCCGACCCACCACGGCATGCCGAAACCGGCGGGCAGTGTCCCCAAGAGCAGGGCCACGAGGCCGACGCTCATGGCGTACGGAAGCTGCGTGCGCACGTGCTCGATGTGGTCGCAGCCCGAGGCCATGGAGGACAGGATCGTCGTGTCGGAGATGGGCGAGCAGTGGTCGCCCCACACCGAACCGGCCAGGACGCACGAGACCGACGAGTAGATGATGTGGTAGTGCGCGGGATCGTCCATGTTGTTGGCCACGAGCACCGCCCAGGCAAGGGGCACCACGAGCGGCATCAGAATGCCCATTGTGCCCCAGCTCGATCCGGTGGCGAAGGCCGTCGCCGCGGCGAGGACGAAAACGATGGCCGGAACGGTTCCGGCAGGCAGCGTCTCGCCGAGGATGGAGGTCAGGTAATCGGCTGTGTGCAGCACCTCGGTGATGGAGGAGAGCGACCACGCCAAGACGAGGATGATCATGGCGAAGAGCATCGACTTGAGGCCGGCGTACCACGCCTCGACGGTCTCTTCCAGGGTCAGGATGCGCTGCCCGAGGGAGAGAAGGGCGGCGGCCACCACGCCCAGCAGCGATCCCCACATGAGCGCGGCGTAGGAGTCGGCCTCGCCGATGATGTCGCGGAGCGGGGCGTCGTACCCGACCACGTTGGCGCCCGTCACGTACAGTCCGGCAAGCACGCCGCCGACAAGCACAGTGACCGGAATCACGGCGTTGAACGCCCGGCGCGGGGTGCCCTCCGGCGGCTCCAGTTCTTCTCCCTCCGCGGCGGCCGCGTCGACCTTGGCCTCGTCGCCGAGCACCTTCCCGGTTTCGCGCGCCCGCTTCTCGGCGCGGTACATGGCGCCGAAGTCGCGCTTCGAGTTGGCCACGACGAACACAAAATACAGCGCCAGCAGCGGGTAGAAGCTATACGGAATGCTGCTCAGAAAAATGGAGTACGCCGACTGACTGAAGCCCTCGATGCCCGCCACGGCCGTGCCCACCAGCCCGACCTCGTAGCCGATCCAGGTCGTCACGAACGCGAGGCACGACACCGGCGCCGCCGTCGAGTCGACGATGTACGCCAGCTTCTCGCGCGAGATGCGCAGCCGATCGGTGACGGGCCGCATCGTGTTGCCTACGACGAGCGTGTTGGCGTAGTCGTCGAAGAAAATGCCCAGTCCCATCACGCCGGTGGCCACCTGCCCACGCCGCGAGTCGCTGGCCCATCCTGTGATGCGGTCGACGATGCCGAACGTGCCTCCGTTCTTCGAGATGATGCCCACCATCCCGCCGATCATCAGCGAGAACAGGATGATGGCCGCGTGGCTCTCGTCCGCCAGCGCGTTCAGGACGTGCACCTGAAACGCATCGAGCAACCCCTGGAAGAGTCCGCCCAGGGAGAATCCGGCGGCGACGAACGCGCCGATCCACACGCCGAAGAAGAGCGCCGGCACCACGCGCCGAAACGCCAGCGCCATGCCGATGGCCAGCAGCGGCGGCACGATGGACAGCCATCCTGGAATCGCGCGCGTCGTGGCCTCTCGCAGCACGGTTTCGCCCCCGACCACCTCCACCGTCGCCGATCCACTCGACGCAGCCGTCGCCTCTTCGGTCGTCCACGCGCTCTGCTCGGCGTCGTACGAAAGCGGCGTTGTCCGGTCGCCGACGCGCACCGTTGGCGCGCCCTGCGCGGCGAGCGACGAGTCGCCCGGCACCGTCACCGAGAACTCGATGCCCGTAAGCACGAGGTCCGGGACGTCCACCGTTTTCGATTGTTGCGCATGAACAGTCCCCACCGTGAGCAGCACACAGAGAAACGTGAGAACGGTGCGCATGGCGGAAGTGCAGGTTGTGCGTTGTGCAAGGTGAACGACTCGGCGTGGAACCGGAACTC
>CAYFSC010000093.1:2104-11890 GCA_964345695.1 uncultured Rhodothermales bacterium
CCGAACTCAGTCGCCGCGCGTGCCGAAGATGCGGTCGCCGGCGTCGCCGAGGCCCGGGCGGATGAACGCGTTGTCGTCGAGCTCGCGGTCGAGTGTGGCGGCCACGATGGCCACGTCGGGATGCTCGTCTTGCAGTCGCGCGACGCCTTCCGGGGCCGCGACCAGGCAGGCAAACGTGAGGTCGGTGGCGCCGTGCTCCTTGAGGTGGTCGAGCGCGAACGACGCACTGCCGCCGGTCGCCAGCATCGGATCGACGACAAACACGCGGGCCGAATCAATCCCTTCGGGAAGATTGCTGTAGTAGTCGATGGGCCGATACGTCTCCTCGTCGCGCTGCATGCCGAGATGCCCCACGCGCGCCTCGGGCAGAAAGCGGATAAAGCCGTCGACCATGCCGAGGCCCGCCCGCATGATCGGCACCACGATCATCTCCTTCTCGATCGCGTAGCCCGTCGTCTCTTCGAGCGGCGTCTCGATAGGCACCGTCTCCAACTCGATGTCGTGCAGGGCCTCATACGCCAGAATCGCTGCGGCGTCGGAGACGGTGGCGCGGAACTCCCCGTGCGGGGTTTCCTTGCGCCGCAAAATCGTCAGGTCGCGCTTCAGAACGGGATGATCGACGATCGTGATATCTTGCATGGTGGACGGTACGAGAAAAGTCCTACGGGCGGATCTGATGAAGCCGTGAGGCGCGCCTTTTTGCGTGCGGATTCGGGATTCGCAAAACGTCATTCGTGAGGGGACATTTCCCGGCGTTCCGGAGCCGCACACCGTACAGGTCACGAATCACAGGTCACGCGTCACGCGCCTTCTTCCTTTCAGCGCTTGTTCTCTTCTTTCGCCCGGCGAGCGGGTTCGACGTTGCTACGCCAGGCCTCCCGCTCGAAGTAGTCGTCCATGATCTCCTTCAGCTTGCCGGAGAGGGCGACGATGGCGATCAGGTTCGGGATGATCACGAGCCCGAGCGCGATGTCGCCGATGGCCCACACGGTAGCGAGCGGCGCGATGCCGCCGAGGAAGTTAATGAGCACGAACACGCCCTTGTACGGAAGGACCGCGTTCTCGCCAAAGAGATAGATGGCGCAGCGGTCGCCGTAGTAGCTCCATGAGATGGACGTCGAGATGGCGAAAAGCAGGACGCTGAGCACGACGATGCCGCCGCCCCAGCCTCCCAGCGGCGAGAGTCCGCGGGAGAACGCAAGCTGCGTGAGCGGCGCCCCTGACTCGACGGCCGGACCGTACAGGCTTTCGTATTCGGTGCCGTCATCGGCCACGGCCACGCCCCGATCGGGGTAGAACGTGCCGGAGAACGGATTCTGGAAGTCGGCGGCCGCCTCGCAGTCGCCCTGGCAATCGGTGTAGAAGCGATCGACGACGGCGTCATTCCAGGCGAACTCGGGCGTGCCCGGGTCGACCTGTGCCTCGCCGTCGACAAAGCGGATCTCGGCCGGGGGGTCGTTGCTGGCGATGAGTCCGCCCTCGCCCTCCACGCGGTAGGTGACGGCCCCGGCGTCGAGGTCGAGCTGCGTCGGCACGGCATCGTTCCACACGCCGGTGACGACGATGACGAGCCCCGTGATCGAGCACACGATGATCGTGTCAATGAACGGCTCCAGAAGCGCGACGGCACCTTCCGAAACGGGCTCGTCCGTCTTGGCCGCCGAGTGGGCAATGGGCGCCGACCCCTGCCCGGCCTCGTTCGAGAAGAGCCCGCGCTGCACGCCGTACACCATCGTGAGCATGAAGATGCCGGCCCCCGTGCCCGCCACCCCTGAGGTGGGATTGAAGGCATCGGTAAAAACGGTGGCGATCGCGCCCGGCACGCTTCCCCAGTTGAGCCCGAGGATGACGAGCCCGCCCAGCACGTAGATGCCGGCCATAACCGGCGCCACAATGCCCGTGACCTTCCCGATCCGCGTCACGCCGCCGATGATGACGACAGCGATGAGGGCGGCCACGATGGCGGCCACGATCACCTTCATGGTGAACACGTCTAGGCCGAAGACCCCACTGTAGGCCGCCATCGTGTCGGCGACGGTGTTGGCCTGGTTGGCGTTGCCGGTCAGGAAGGACGTGATCATGAGCATGCCCGCGAAAAACACCGCCATCCACGTCCAGTTCGACCCAAGCCCCTTCTCGATGTAGTACATCGGCCCGCCGGACACCGTCCCGAGCCAGCTCGGCCCGTCGCCCTCGCCGGCCAGTTCCACATCGCGGTAGTACTGCGCCAGCGTGACCTCGCTGAACTTGGTTGCCATGCCCAGGACGGCTGTCACCCACATCCACATCAGCGCACCGGGGCCGCCGTAGTGAATGGCCAGGGCCACGCCGGCAATGTTGCCAATGCCGACCGTCGCGGAGAGTGCCGTCGTCAGCGCCTGAAAGTGAGGGACGTCACCGGGTTCGTCCGGGTCGTCGTACTTGCCCGAGGTGACGGCGAAGCCGTGGAAAAGGCGCCGGAACTGAACGAAGCCCAGCCGAAAGGTGAGGTACAATCCGGTGCCGAGCAGGAGGATGACGACAATCGGGATGTCGTTGCCCGTGCCCGTCGGGATGCCCTCCCCCCAGACATACTGGATGAGCGTGTCTACAGTACTTTGCAGCATGAACTCAGTGGCTTATCAGAGCAAGTCGACGGTTCTGCAATTCCCACCCGTAGGCCCTCCGCACACGGGGGACCCGGCGACGCAAGGGGCGAGGGGGTGGGGGAGAATCACGAGGAGAACGCAGGTGGGATGCGACTACAACTGTACAGCGCGCAGTGGCGCTGCCGCAGGCGGTGATAAGAACGTCGCAATATAGCGGGTGTGAGGGATCTACGCAACCGGTCGGAACCGACCCCGGCGCGGTTACAGGGCCGGGGAGTCCTCTTCGCCGGCAACCGACTCGACGACGCGGTCGATGGACTTCTGCTCCACATTCAGGTGCTGGGACTGCTCCACGGCCGGGGTCACGTAGTTGTAGGCCAGCGTGAGCCCGACGGCGAACAGCGCCGCTCCGATGCCGAGCGCCGCGTCGACGTAGTGCGGCGCAGCCAGGGCGAGGCGAATCATGACCGTGGAGGCGGCAAAGCCAAAGTTGCGGAAGACAATGTGGTATTCGGCGCCGTACCGGATCGAGATCAGCACGATCAGCACGTCACTGAAGATGAGTACAGTGTAGAACACGTTGAAGACCGGGATCGCCGTGCCTTCGGTGACGAACGTCAGTCCGGTATACACGCCGAGCCCCAGGAAAATGAGCAGGAGCCCGTTGGCCAGCAGCTTCTTGGTCAATACGAAGCGGTGCTGGTCGGCTTCCGTCTCGGTGATGGGCTGGTGCTGTTGCAGCTTGTAGAACACGCCAGTGATGGTGAACACGAGCAGTGCTCCCACGGCGTCCGACACGATGAACTGCACGGCCTGGCGCGCAGTGTCGTCCTTGAGCGACCACGAGATCGGCTCCTCAAAGTACACCAACTCTTTGAAGGACTGGCGCAGTAGGATCAGCGAGAAGATTTCGAACTGCTTGCCCAGCGTGTTGGCCACGCTCGTGGCGAGCCCAAAGACGAGCTCGACAACCTCCACGACGAGGAAGAGGGTGAACGCGACGTCGAACGCGTAAAAGTGGTTGGTAGGCAGCCCGGAGAGGGCTGGCGGCAGCATCCCCTGCCGGTTCAGCTCAATCACGAGAAGCGCCAGGAAGAAGCTACTGGTGATGACCGTGGCAATGAACTTGCGCGCCGTTCGACCGTCGTGGCGCCGGTCCATCGCGTCGAAGAGCCGGCCGTTGAGGTGGAGAAGCGTGGTCATCGGTCGCACCCGCGCTGCTAATGAAGAAGCTGTTACATCGTACGGCACGCGTTACAGGCGTCCTGCGGCGTCCAGGTTCATGGTTGGCGCAGAGTCTCCACAAACGTCACATTCGCGCTGCGAGAACGCGAGTGAGGGGCGTGAATGCCGGGGTTACGACCGGGCCCGCCACGCCAGGTAGGCCTGGCCCGCGACGAGCGGCACGAAGCTGGCCCCGCCGACGAGCCACCACCCTGCCGGGCTCGGCGGCACGAGACTCAGCACCTCGGCCAGCGCCGGAACGTACACGGCCACGAGCAGCAGCGCGATGCACACAAGCAGCGCACCCCACACGAAGGGGTTTCGCGAGATTTCGTTGATGGCCAGGCCCGAACCCGGGTCGTGCATGTTGAACACGTGCAGCAGCCGGCTGGTGGAGATCGTGAGGAAGGAGAGAGTGACGGCCTCCTCGAGCGGCATCCCGAGCGGGCCGAGGGCCGTGCCGAACACGCCCAACATGGTCGCCGCGAGCACGAGGCCGTAGCCACCGATCTGCCCCCAATGGCGGCGCTCCAGCACGTCCTCCGCCGGATCGCGGGGCGGGCGCTCCATGACGGCGGCCGGCCCCGGCCCCACGCCGAGCGCCAGCGCCGGAAATACGTCGTTGATCATGTTGAGGTACAGGATCTGCAGGGGAAGGAGCGGCAAAGGCGCACCGACAGCGGCAGCCGCCCCCACGGCCAGGATCTCGCCCACGTTGCCCGACAGCAGGTAGACCGTAAACTTCCGAATGTTGTTGAAGATGACGCGTCCCTGCTCCACCGCCGAAACGATCGTCGAGAAGGCATCATCCTGCAGAATCATGTCTGCGGCCTCCTGAGCCACGTCCGTGCCTCGCTCGCCCATCGCCACGCCGATGTCGGCGCTGCGCAGGGCCGGGGCATCGTTCACGCCGTCGCCGGTCATGGCCACGATCGCCCCTGCCTCCTGATGCAGATCAACGAGGTCGAGTTTCTGCTTGGGACTGACCCGCGCGTACACGGTCGCGTCGAGCATGCGGCGAACGGCATCACGGTCGGCCTCTTCGGGCGCGGGAATTTCATGTCCCTGCAAGATTGTCCCCTCCCCATCATCCAGGTGCACGGCATTGGCGACGTAGCGGGCCGTTGAGGGGTGGTCGCCCGTCACCATGATCACCCGGATTCCTGCCGCCTTGCACCGATCGATGACGGAGCGGACGTCCTGACGCGGCGGATCGAGCAGGCCTACCAGTCCGAGCAGCTCGAGGTCGTGGTACGGATCGGCCTCGGGATTGCGGACGGTCTTGCGGGCAAACGCGAGGACGCGCAGTCCGTCCTCGGCCATCGACTCGCTGGCGCGCTTCCACTCATCTCGCGCGGCCTCGTCGAGCGGCTGCACCTCCCCGTCGACCTGCACCTGCGTGCACACGTCGAGCACCGCTTCGGGCGCGCCCTTCACGGCCTCTCGATACGCCCCCTCTTCCTCGTGAACGGTGGCCATCATTTTCGTGTCGCGGTCGAAGGGCACGCCTCGGACGCGGGGAGCCTCCGCCTCCAGATCAGCACGCGTGAGATCGCATCGATCCCCGAGGTCCAGCAGAGCCACCTCCAGCGGATCGCCCTGCTCCTCCTGGTCATCGGTGCCCTGCCGGGCGTCGTTGCAGAGGACTCCGACCTTCACCATCGCGCGGAACGGGGGCGAGGAGGGAAGACTTTCGTCGTCGCCAAGCTCCACAACGGCCGCCGTGTCCGGCCCGTCCGGAAGCACCGCGCGTCGGGCCGTCATCCGGTTCTCCGTGAGCGTTCCTGTTTTGTCGGTGCAGATGACGGTCGTGGACCCCAGGGTTTCGACGGAGGAGAGATGCCGCACGAGCGCGTTTCGCCGAAGCATGCGCCACGCCCCGTACGACAGCGCCACGGTGGCCACGATGGGCAGGCCTTCGGGAACGGCCGCCACGGCGAGGGCGATGCCCGTTTCGATCATGAGCACGAGCGAGCGACCGCCCAGCACCCCTGCCACCATCACCCCTACCGCAATGGCAAGGGTGAGCCCTACCAGCCGACGGCCCAGACGGTCGATCTTTCGCTCCAGCGGCGTCTCGCCGACCTCGGCCGTCTCCACCATCTCGGAGATCTCGCCGAGCTCCGTGTGCATCCCGGTGGCCACGACGACGCCCCATCCTTCTCCCTGCGTCACCGCGGTGCCTTTGTACGCCATGGACCGCCGGTCGGCAAGTTCGGTCTCCGCCTCCACGGCTTCGGACTGCTTCGGCACCGGAACCGATTCTCCGGTCAGCGCCGACTCGTCGACCTGCAGATTGTCGACGGTAAGCAGCCGGACGTCGGCTGCCACGGTGTCGCCTTGCTTGAGGTGAAGGAGATCTCCCGGAACGAGCTGCTCGGCATGAATGCGCCGCTCACGGCCGTTGCGCCGGACGCGCGCCGTGATCTCCCCCAGTTCCTGCAACGCCTCGATGGACCGCACGGCGCTCCACTCGGTGACGAACCCGATCGCCGTGTTGATCACAATCACGGCCGCTACGGCGATGGCCTCTACGATTTGTCCGGACACGAAGGCGACCCCCATCGCTCCCAGAAGGAGGACCATGATCAGACTCTTGACCTGATCCCACAGGATCTTCCACACGCTGCGCCGCTGAATCTCCCGGAGCTGATTGGGGCCAAACGTTTTTCGGCGCTCTTCGACCTCGTCCGTGCTGAGTCCGCGCTCGGGGGTCTTCCACGCGCTACGCACTTCGTCGGCAGGCGTCGCCCAGGGCTGGCTCGTCCGTGCGTACGCAGAAGACGTCTCTCCTCGGGTTGGCTCACGGTGCACGGTCGGGGTCGAACGGGACGGTTGAGGCACGATCTGTCCGGGAAAATCTTGTGGGAAAGGCAGCTATGCGGCCCAGGCGCGAAGGGCCGGCAGTCGCTTTTCGGCGTGGTCGAGGTAGTCCTGAGCCTGTGCGACCCACACCGTCGGATCGGCCCGGGTGTCGTGCGTTTTGAGATGCCGCACGGCCAGGCGTGCCCGCTGGTATGCGTTCCGGCACGCGTAGAACGAACACAAGCGCGCTGGCGGGTCATCGTCCGTCTCGGCCCGGTAGACGTCAAAGACGACCTGTCCGGCCCACGCCGCCCCCAAACGCTCGCACTCCAGCGCCAGAAACGAAAGCTCGTCGGCGGGATCGAGGAGGCGCAGAGCGCGCGAGAACTCCAGACAATCGATAATGACGGGCGGCGATTCCAGACATACGTGCTCGGGGCGCAGGTCGCCGTGTCCGTCTATAATGTGTCCATCGTGAGCCCGCGCGTCCAGCGAGTCGGGATGCTGGCGAAGCACGGCGATGAGGGCATCGGCCACCTCCTGGATGCGGTGGCGTGACAAGGAGCGACCGGTCCGGAGCAGCGCGCGACGGTTGCGGTGCACGTCCTCGCGCAGCCGGCGCCGGTACGAGGCCGCCGCAAGCTGCACCGGCGAGGCATTGCGGTAGAACCGGGCCAGCACGGCCCCCGCGCGTTTCATGTGAGACGGGGACACCGTTCCCTGTTCGAGAGCCGTATCCAGCATGCGCTCTTCCGGCAGGCGTCGCATCTGGATGAGCCACTCCACCACGTCCCCTTCGTGGGCGTCGGAGGGTTCCGGGCCGAGGTCCATGTGCCCGCTCGCATCGAGACGAAGCGTTCGGAGCCCCAGGTAGACGTCAGGTGCGAGCCGGCGGTTCAGCACGAGCTCTGCCCGGCAGGCGCGGCGGCGCGCCGTGAGCGTCCGAAAGTCCATGCCGTCCAGGCGAACAGGCTTTTTCATCTTGTACGCATGTCGGTCTGTCAAAAACACCCAGGCCATGTGCGTCTCGATAACCTCCACGTGCTCCCCCGGATCCGGATAATGCTCCGGTTTCCGGAGGTAGGCCACCTTGTCCTCAATCCCTATGTCGGCGGAATCCATTGCAAGCTGCGGGGAGGGAGAAGGGATGTGATGTTCTCGAACAGAAAACGCCTCGTTACTCTCGCGCCAGCACATCCGCCGCGTCGTCCCACGGCCGCGTGTTGACCACGTCGTCGGCCTCCAGCCAGCCGCGGCGCGCCTGCGCAACTCCGAGCCGGAGGAAGTCGAGCGCGTCGGGCGCGTGGGCGTCGGCACCGATCACGATGGGGACGCCCATCTCCTTGGCGGCCTTGCAGTGCACGTCGTGCAGGTCGAGGCGCTCGGGCTGGGCGTTGAGCTCCACGGCACATCCGCGCTCGACCGCTGCCTCCAGGAGGCGGTGTACGTCGACGTCGTAGGGCGCCCGCTGCCCGAGTCGGCGGCCTGTGGGATGGCCGAGAATGTGAACGCTCGGGTGGTCCATCGCGCGAAGGAGGCGCTCGGTTTGCTTCGCTTCCGGCAGGTCGAGCTGGGTATGCACCGACGCCACGCAAACGTCCAGTCGTTCCAGCACGTCGTCCGACAGGTCGAGCGTACCGTCCTCCAGGATGTCTACCTCGATGCCGGCTAGCAATGCGAGCGCGTCGAGCTCATCGTCCAACGCCCGGATCCGATCGATTTGCTTGCGGAGAGCTTCGTCGTCGAGGCCCTGGACGACGCCGACAAGAGGAGAGTGGTCGGTGATGGCAAGATAGTCGAGCCCTCGGTCGATGGCGGCCTGCGCCATCTCCTCGATGGAGGCGTTGCCGTCCGAGTCGGTGGTGTGCGTGTGCAGGTTGCCGCGCAGGTCGCGCTCTTCGATCAAGTCCGGGAGGGCGTCGTTCTCAGCGGCCTCCACCTCGCCGCGCTGCTCGCGGAGCGCGGGCGCAATGGACGGAAGATCGAGCGTTTCGTACATCTCCTCCTCGGTGGCCCCGCCGACACGCTCCTCCTCGTCTTCCGTAAATACGCCGTACTCGTTGATCGTGAGGCCCCGGTCGATCGCCCGGTCGCGCAGCACGATGTTGTGGGCCTTCGATCCGGTAAAGTACAGCAGGGCCGCTCCGTAGCTGTCTTCGGGAACGACCCGGACGTCGACCTGCATCCCGGACGCCAGCCGAACGCTCGACCGCGTCGATCCCTGCGAGAGGACCTCGTCGACGTCCTCGTAGCCGACGACGTGCTCCATAATGCCCGCGTCCTCCGCGCCGAGTACGAGCACGTCGAGGTCGCCCACGGTTTCCTTCTTCCGGCGGAAGCTGCCGGCCACTTCAACGCGTTCTGCGGCCTCGTGCGCTGCAAGGTAGTCCGCCAGCGCGGCCGCGATGGGCTCGGCGTGGAACCAGAGCGTGCGCTCCTCCTCATCCTGTTCGATGTGGTCGAGAATGTTCTGCTCCATCTGCTCGCCGAAGCCCTCCACCTCTCGGATGCGTTCGTCCTTGGCGGCCTGCCGCAGGTCGTCGCGCGTCGTGATGTCGAGGGCATTGTGGAGTTTGCGGACGCGCTTGGGGCCGAGTCCCTCAATATGCATGAGATCGGCCAGCGCGGGGGGAACGCGTTGCTCCAGCTCCTCCAGCAGCGGAAGCGATCCGGTATCGACGATCGTCTCAATCTTTTCGGCCAGGTCGTCGCCAATGCCCTCCAGTTCGGTCAGATCCTCCCCTTTCTCCAGAAGATCGGTGACCGGGCGCGAGAGCTGACCGATCGTTTGCGCGGCGCTCCGGTAGGCCCGAACGCGAAACTCGTTCGCCCCCTCGATCTCCAAGAGATCGGCGACTTCCGTGAAAATGCGCGCCACGTCGGTGTTGTGAACAGGCATGGGAGTGCGGTGTCAATGTGCATCCGGTGAAAGTGTCCGTCCCCGAGCGGCCTCTGCCAGTATCGCCGTCGGACCGGCGTGCGTTTCTCTCGGGCCTACAACGGCTGTGCCGGCAGATCTTTCGCGGCGTTCCCTCCGATCCGAAGCAAACCGGGCGCTGTGCTTCGGAACGTCTCAAGCACACCCGCCCAGGACGGAGAGGGATTCCCCTACTCCGACGTAATGGATTCTTTCACACGGGGAGTGAACGTCCGTCCAGATCCTTAATTG
>CAYFSC010000094.1:0-11852 GCA_964345695.1 uncultured Rhodothermales bacterium
TCATCGATGTTCCTTCCCGATTTTTCCCCGGCAAGGGCGGTCATTGTCCGCCGCGCTTGAGGCCCGGTTGCTCGAGCGTCAACTGAGCCGAGATGCGGTAGGAAAACCCGAGGTCGTCGGCCACCAGTCCCGCAAAGTCGCCAAAACTGAAATCCACGGAGACCTGCGCCAGATCGAGCCCGGCCCCGACCGACGGTGTGATGTCCAGCCCGATGTCGTTACCGACCTGCACGCGGCTGATTCCGGCGCGGAGCTCTGCCACACCGTTGTAGCTGAACGCCCCTCCGAGCCGCGGATGAAACGACACGTCGCCCACGTTCGGCACGAAGGCCTGCTGCCCGTCGAACGCCATGTCGACGTCGAGACCCACCGAAACGGTGTGCTCTCCCACCGGCCAGACGGCGCCGCTGCCGAATCGGGCCACCGGCAGCACGAGTGCCGTTCCGCCGTCTGGGATGTCCTGATCGAACACGTCTTGAAAAGTGAACGGCTCGCCGGTCTCCGGATTGATGTCTGCGCTGTCGAGTTGGAACGCAGACCGGTTGACGCTCCAGCTCTGCAGCATGGTCGACAGGTCTTGGACCGTCAGGCCCAGTCGGTACGGTCCCTGCCGGTACTGGGCGCCCATGTCGACGCTGTAGCCCCACGCGTCGGCGAAGTCACCGATGGTTCGGCGGATGCCTTTGAAGGACAGGCCCAGCGTCAGACGGTCGTTGACGCGGCGGCTGTAGCTGACGAACAGCGCCCAGTCGGCCGCCGAAAACGTGGTGACGAGGCTCTCAAAGTTGGGCTTGGGCTGGTTGCGGACGGGATCCCACGCGTTGAGCGTGTTCACGATGTCGTTCACCCCACTGCGAAAGAGGGAGAGGCCGAGCGTCGACCGTTCGTTGACCGGAAACGCCACTGCGCCGTAGTCGAACGAGACGGCCCCAGCGAACCGCTCGACGTGCATGTAGCTGATCTGCGGATAGGTAGTGTGACTCAGTCCTGCCGGATTCCAGTAGCCGGCGCTCACCTCGTGGGCGTGGGCCACGTATGCCCCGCCCATCCCGAGGGCGCGGCTATCGACGCCGCCGGCCAGAAAATCGGCGCCGTATTTCGCGATGCGCTGGCCCTGCGCCGGCGGAGCCGCCACCAGCATAAAGACGGTGCACAGCGCAAGAAGGGGTCGAACAAGCCCGGGGGACATACGCGCGGAGGGGTTCAATCGCCAGTCGGTGCGGAACGGCGACAGGGTCGGTGAGACGCAGGCACATCGTCCCCAACACGAGCACGGAAGCAAAGATCCACCGGCGTCACTCCTGACCGGCCCCCGGAGGCGTGCGCAGGTCCGCCACGCGATCTTCGATGGCATCCAGGTAGTCGTCGTAAATCGCGCTGGCACTGAGCGATCGGTCCACGGCTGCATCCACCGCGTCATCGGCGCGATCTTCATCGCCATCGTCGGGGACAGGCGGCGGGGTGCCCGAGGCCTGATCGACGAACGTCAATAGAAGGCTGATCTTCACCTCCCCGTCGTCGTCGCGGATGCGCGCCTCGGCCTTCTCGACACGCCGGTGCGTTTCGATCATCCACACAGGCCGCTGCCCGGTCACAATGGCTCCCTTCTCTCGATCGAGCGTCCGAATGGGGAAGCCGCGCTCCTCCAGCTCCTGCCGGGTGGCTTCAAACACCTGAGTGTACGTCCCCTCGATCTCTCGGTCGGCGCTGCCCGGATGCAGGAACGGCAGGCAGGCCGCGAACAGGAATATCAGTACAGCAAGCACGGCACGTCGGAAGCCATGCATCGCAGGCGAGGAGCCGAGGACGGAGACCGGCGAACTTCCCTTCTTTCGCCGCGTGGAGGCGATGCGAAGTCACACTGGCCAACCCGAACCGTCGATGAAACACCTCCGACGCAAGATCACCTTGCGGGCGCACGGCGAGCAGGTGGTTTTCGTGAAGCACAAGCAGGAGCGCATCGAGCACGTCTGGATGAAAGCGTTCCTGTGGGCGCTTTATCTGCCCCGCTATCCCGAGTTATCGGTAGAGGTGTCGGTCGGAGACAAGTACAAGCCCGACGTCGTGCAGATGGACCCGCTGCGCAGGGCGCCTGTGTTCTGGGGGGAAGCCGGGCAGGTCGGGACCGACAAGATCGAGGCGCTGGTGCGTCGCTACCCCGAGGTTCACTTTGCGATGTGCAAGTGGGACGCTTCGCTGGATCCGTTCGTGGAGCAGGTGGAAACGGCCGTGCACGGCGTGGACCGCAGCGGACCGTTCGATCTGCTGTCGATTCCGGACGACGCGGCCGACCGGTTCATCGACCGGAAAGGCCGCGTGTCTCTTGCCCTCGACGACCTTCAGTGGGTGCGCATCGGCCATGCGGTCTCTCTGGACTAACGCGGGATACCGAGAAGCACCCGGGGTCTATCCGGTCGGAGCCACCAATCGGAAACGAAATGGAAGCGCCGACCGCAGAATTTTGAGGGCAGTGAGCGTGCCACGATCCGGGCAATTGAAAACGATCTCCAAAACGGGCCCGTCATCCCGGGCTTGTCGAGGGAGCTCCCCAGAACGAGCGGATTGGCCCGGGGAGGTTTCCAGACGATGATGCTCCGGACCTCCTCGGCTGCGCTCGGAACGACAGCCGTTGATGTTGTGAGATAGACTTTTAGTCGAGGCTCTTTTCAACCATGCCGAAGTTGACGCGGTCGGCATCCGCTGCCAGTACACGCAGCGTCGCAGCGTCCTGCGGAACCAGCAGGGTGCCGGTGTACTCGCTCGTTGTCCCGGCAAACGAGAGGTCGGTTTCGCTGACGATGTCCCCATCGTCGTTAACGAACTGCGCACGGATGTCGTAGCGGGAGGCGTCCCAGAGTCCACCGGGCTCCGTCGGGCAGCCACACATCATGCGGACGCGACTTCGTACGGCAACGGTTTCGCCCGGGGACACGTCGAGGTCGCTTGGGGCCAGCAGCTCGACGATGAAGCCGTGGAGCGTCAGGGTGATGCCCTCGCCGGTGATGTCTTTGCCGGGCACCAGCAGCACCGACTTCCGCGCCCGCTGCAGGGCATGCGGAAAGTCGAGCGGGCCCTCGGCGGTGATTTCGACCGGGACGGGCCGGTTCAGGGTGAGCGTCGTCTCGAACTTGGCGGCGCCGGGCGCCTCGTAGATCGTGGCCCCGCGCTCGTGCGGCTGACGCATGATCGTTTCGGTGCTGCCCGAGTCGCCCGTCTGAATACCCTCGGCGAGGACGGCCCCAGTGTTGGCGTCCCGAAGGATGATCTGCGCCCCACCCACGGGGTCTTGCAGCAGCTTTGCGTCGTTTGAGACGGCGCGCACCACGACCGTGGTGGGCGTGCCGGACGACTGCGCGTGGACGGGAATTGCGACAAGAAGCAGCGCGAACAGGCTGGGGAGAAAGCGGCGCATGGGACGAAAGGCTTGTAACAAAGTGGAATCTCAAGAGGCATATATTCCTATCGTCGCATACCGATCCCACCTGACCGTGGCTTGGCGTGAACGATTTCAGGCGACGGCGTTGAACCCGAACGAATGTCCCCGTCACGGCGGCCGCCTGGTCATGTCGTTTCTGATTCTTGGATTTGCCCTTGCGTTGCTCGTCCTGCTCGTTGGGACGTCTTTCGCGGCTGCCGTCGATCCGCTGGCACCGCTTCTAACGCTGGCCCTCGCCTACGCCGGGGGGCGCACTCTCCTGCACGCGCCTGGCGGGCGACGTCTGCTGCTGTACGGCATCGCCTTCGTGGCGCTTGTAACTGTCCCGCTCGGCCTCCTCACTCATGGGTCACTGACCGACCTGGGCCCCTACCGTGCACAACCCTTCGATGGTGACCTCGGAGAGCGGGAGGTGTCTGCACGCCTTTCGCATGCCGGAGGCACACTGGTGGCCTACACGGCGACGGACGAGGCGCCTCCGGTGCTTGCCTTCGAGCGGCGCGACTCGACCCATTGGGCGTCGGCCCTTCCCACCAATCACCCCATCACGCGGATGAGCGACCTGCAAGCTATGCCCCTGATCTGGCGCTACCGCGTCGACTTTTACGCTGAAGGCTGGGGCGCGGCGGGATGGCTCTACGTGTGGCGCTGGGGGGGCGTGCAAGAGGTTCACCTGTTGCGCCCGTGACAGCCGCAGGGCAACCGCGCCTCGTCGGGCGGCCGGGTCGCCGCTACAGAAGGATACCGGATGGAACCGCCCCTTTCTCGGTGATGTCGCGGAACGGTTTGGCCAGCACGCGCTTCACTGTGCTGTTGATCCATAATTTTCTCTCGGAACGAACGGTGAACTCATGGCCGCTTCCTTATCCGAAGTCGTCCTCGCCTTTCAGTCTCTGTCCGACGAGTACGAGCAGCATCTCCACCGCGAAACCGGGGTCATCGTCGGGCTCACGAAAAGTGACATCCGCCCCTACCTCGACGGGGCGCGGGATCCAGCGCAGGCGCCCGAGTGGATTCGCGAACCCCTGGAGACGATCAAGGAAGCCCGCAGCAGCGACGACTGGGTGGAGCTTCCCGATCCCAGTTACGTAAGCGACCGGACCATCATGCGCAGCTTCTGCAAGTGCCTGCCCGACGACGAGGTGTGCCGCGACCTGATGGACGCCCTGTACGGAAGCGGTGCCTCCGAAATGTTTAAGGAGAAGGTCAAAAAGCACGGGATGCACGAGGACTGGCGGTCCTTTCGCCAGGAGTCCGTCGCGGAGACCGCCGAAGAATGGCTGAAGGAGCACAACATCTCGTACGAAGACGACACCGATGAGGCCGATCCGCGCGACGAAATGAGCGACCCCGACCTCTCGATCTCCGACTTCCTCGGCTGAGGCATCCCTCACGGTTCTCCCATCGGACCGAGAGACTTCCATTTTTCCACTCACCGGATGCACGCTCCCGAAATGGCTCTGCCCGTCCTGATCCGCCGGATTGTCGGTGTTGTTCTCGTTTCTCTGTGTGTTGCCCCGGCCCTCGCGCAAGACGGCGACTACGGATCCACCACCTTTCCCAACTCGGGCGCCCCGGAGGCGCAGGAGGCGTTTAAGAAAGGTCTTCTGATGCTCCACAGCTTCGAGTACGTGTCGGCCCGCCGGGCTTTTCAGAAGGCCCAGGATATCGACGCGGATTTCGCGATGGCGGTCTGGGGCGAGGCGATGACGCACAACCATCCCATCTGGATGGAGCAAGATCGCAAGGCGGCGCTGGAGGCTCTGAAGCAGCTGGGTCCCACCCCCGCAGCCCAACTGGAGCGGGCCCCAACAGAGCGGGAGAAGGCTTACCTGCGCACCCTGCATGTGTTATATGGAGCGGGCGCGGGCGATTCTCCTTCCAAGGAACAGCGCGACGAGGCGTATGCCGAGGCCATGGCCGATCTCGCCGACGAGCATCCCGACGACCTGAACGCGCAGGCCTTCCACGCCCTTTCGATCCTCGGCACCGCCCATGAAGGCCGCGACTTTGCCACCTACATGCGCGCCGCAGCCATTGTGGAGGCGGTCTTCGACGAGAATCCGCAGCATCCTGGCGCCGCCCACTATCTGATTCACGCCTACGACGACCCCGTGCACGCCCCGCTTGGGTTGCGTCCGGCCGAGGTGTATGCCGACGTCGCTCCTGCGGCCTCCCACGCGCTGCATATGCCGTCGCACATTTTCTTCGCCCTCGGGATGTGGGAGCGCGCCGCGGCCTCGAACGCCGACTCCTACGAGGCCGCCAAGGCCGCCACCGAGCGCCGGGGCGAGCCGCTGAACGGCCACGGCTACCACGCGCTTCAGTGGCGCGCCTACGCTCGGGCTCAGCTTGGGCAGTACGACAAGGCACGCTCCGTCGTCCAGACAGGCAGGGAGCACGCCCGCGCCTCCGACGGGATGGCGGCAGGATATGAGCGCTACATCCTGTCGGGCTTCCCGGCCATGTACGTGGTGGAAACGCAGCGCTGGGAGGCGATGGACGCCTTCGACATCGACACGACGGGCATGCGCCCGGCACGTCTCATCAGCGTGCGGGCGGTGCAGGGCATGGCCGCGCTCCAGACGGAGGATCGGTCTGCCGCCGAGCAGTATCGTTCCGATGCTCGGTCTGCCGCAGAGAGCGACATTGCAGCGATCGACCGCGTCCCGCTTCTCCAGTTGGACGCGCTCCTCCATCTTGACGCCGAGAACCCCGAGCGTGCGCTCTCCCTCCTCGATAAGGCGACTGCCATCGAGGACGAGCAGCCGCTCTCGTACGGTCCGGCAGCCCCCCTCAAGCCGACGCATGAGCTCTACGGGGAGGTCCTCCTGGATCTAGATCGTCCTGCGGAGGCCCAGTCGCATTTCGAGGCGGCGCTCGACCGGTATCCGGGGCGGGCCCTCTCCACCTGGGGCCGGGCAAAGGCCGCCGCCGAAGCCGGGCACGCCGAGGTCGCGAACGAGGCACGGGCCGAGCTCGCCGCCATGTGGGACGCCGCCGATCCGGCCGTGAAGCAACGCCTGGAAACGCTGAGCGCTTCCGCGTCATCGAGCGACGCTTCCGGATCGGAGTAGCCGCCTCCACGACGCGATCTTGGGCGGCTCATTCCCCGCCGTTTTCTTTCGCTTCGTCTCGCAGCCGCCGGCGCAGAATGTCTGTGGCATTGCCCACGCTCCGCCGGTAAAACCGAGCGACCAGGCGCGTTTGCTCGTCCTCGGAAAGATCGGCGTGGTGCCCCTGCCGGCGGAGGCGATCCTGACGAGCATGGTAGAGCCCAAGGGCCGCGGCAACGGAGACGTTGAAGCTCTCCGTGAATCCGTCCAGCGGGATGAGGCAGTCGCCATCGGCGGCCGCCCGAAACGCATCGGACACCCCTCCTTCTTCATTGCCAAAGACGAGTGCCGTCCGCTCCGTAAAGTCGACGGTGTCGATGGGGCGTGCGGTGGGGCTCAGGTCCATGGTCAGGACGCGGTAGCCGCGGTCGTGCAGATGATCGACGCAGGCCGCGGGTCCAGGCCAGCGCCACACGTCGAGCCAGTGCTGGGCCCCCTGCGCGGTTCGCTTTGAGTGTTTGTAGCGCTCGTTGTCGCCTTTCACCACGTGGAGATCCTGGTACCCGAGCGCCTCCGTCGATCGCATCGCGGCGCTTACGTTTCCGGTATTCACGAGCCCCTCGATCACAGGCACGACGCTTCGGGTTCGTTGCGCCACAACCTCCTGGATGCGCGCCCGGCGCCGGTCGGTCATGAACGGGGCGAGCAGGTTGATGATGCGTTCCGGCGCGAGCCGCTGCTCGTCCACCAGAAAGGGATTGCTGTCCACGGGCGGCGTGCCTCCGGCGGCAAGCAGGGTCTTCATCGCTTGCTCGGCATCGACGTCGTGCGGGGAGAAATCGGCGGCCATGCTGGATCGATTGTGGCGGCGGGGAGTTTCTGGATCGGTTTACACCGAGCAGCAATCCAAAAATCCGCCGTCCGTTCCCATTCACCACGCCCATCCACCATGCAACGCATTCTGCCTCAGATCCTCGCCGTCCTTCTCGTCCTTGCCGTGCTGCCCGTGGGGGCTCAGGGGCAGACCGTCCAGTCGGTCGTCGATGCGATGAAGGCGCACCATCAGCAGCAACTGGAGCGCGTCGAAACGTACATTCTCGAGACGAACCTCTACACGGCGTACCACAAGCGCGTGGCCTCCGATGATCAGATGCATTACATGAGTTCGACACGCATGCGCGGAGCCGCCGATTCCCCGATGAACGGATTCACGGAAATGTCGTCGCCCTCGCAGATTGACCACCTCGACCGGCTCGGGGCCCACGCCACGTACGCCGGAACCGAACGGATCGGCGACGCTCCCTGCCACGTGCTGAAGGTCACCGAGCCGTCGGCCCTCGACGAGGAGTTCGGGGACAACCTCAGCTCCATGACCTACTACGTAGACGCCGAGATGCACGTCCCCGTCCGCTATCACGCCACCATGGATCCCTCTTCGGACGGTCCCACTCCGACGAGCATGACCATCACGCTTTCCGACTATCGGACGATCGATGGGCTCACGGTTCCGTTCCGGATGGAGATCAAGACCGACCTGTCGGATGCCCTTTCCGACCAGGAGCGCAAGCAGATGGAGCAGCTGCAGGCGCAGATGGAGCAAATGCCGGAGCAGCAGCGCAAGCAAATGGAGCGGATGCTCGGCAAGGAACAGCTGAAGCAGCTTCAGGCCATGATGTCCGGGAAGCCGACCGTTATCGAGGTGCAGGACGTGAAGGTCAACGTTCCGCTTCCGGACGATGTCTTCGCCGACTCGTGAGCGCCGACCCGGCGAGCGGCTTTCCGTGATCGAGAGCGATGGACACCAAACAGCGGCCTGGCACCGGCACAGTCGATCCGGTGGACAGCTTGTGAGCATTTCACATCGAGAGAGCACCAGACGCGGTCGGTGTCCGTACGTCGTGGACGTTGCTGGAGGCGCTTTGTACTTTCCGTTCGTCTGTTCTTCGACCCGACTGTTTTCCTTTCATGGATCTTGTTGACTCTGTCGCTCTCGTCACCGGTGCCAGCAGTGGACTGGGCCGCCACCTTTCGCACGCCCTGATCGACCGCGGCGCCACGGTGTACGGGCTCGCCCGCAGTGCCGACGCGCTGAACGACATGCAGGAGAACGCAGGCGACGCGTTTCGCCCCACCCCGTGCGATGTGCGGAACGAAGACGCGGTTGCAGACGCCTTCGAGGCCGTCCGCGACGAAGCCGGACGCCTCGACGTGCTCGTGAATAACGCCGGCCTCGGCCAGTTCGATGCCGTAGACGAGTTGTCGCTCGACGCGTGGGACGTGCAGATGGACACCAATGTGCGGGGCGTTTTCCTCTGCACGCGGGAGGCCGTTCCGATGATGCGCACACAGAACGAGGCATCCGGATTCGGCGGACACATCGTGAACATTGCCTCCATCGCAGGCCTGATTGGGAACCCGAACCTGACGGCGTACAACACCACCAAGTTTGGGGTGCGCGGCTTCAGCCAGTCGCTCATGAAGGAGGTGCGCGACGACGGCATTCGGGTCACGTGCTTCTACCCCGGATCGATCGAAACGAGCTTCTTCGACGTGGCGGGAGTCGACATGACGGACAACCCACTGCAGCCCGAGGACGTCACCAACACCATCCTGCACGTGCTGGAAGCTCCCGACAACCACCTCATTTCCGAGGTCGTGCTGCGTCCCCTCCGTCCGAAGGGATAGCCTGCGCGTCTACCGGAACGTGGCTTCGTCGATGATCCCGCGAAAGAACTCGCCCTCGGACGCAAACCGGTCGGTGTTCACGTGCCAGCCGACGCGCAACTCGGACGGAATCGTGTAGCCGTCGAAGGTGCGCTCCGCCTCCACGACGGCTCCGAACGGTCTCGATTGGAAGCTCCCGTCGTCCGCCTCCCCCCAGCGCATCATGGCGGTGGATTGCACGGCTCCCTTCTCGTCCACCCGCACCTCTATCGTGGAGGTGTGTCCCTGCACGACCAGCTCCACCGTTGGCGTACCGTTGTCGTTGATCGACCAGTGCGCACCGGGTCGGCAGAGCACCGACGGAAGCCATACGAATTCGGCGGCCATCCGCTCGGCCGTAGAGCGTGACACATCGGGCCCCGAAGCCGATACGAGGGGAATCCATCCGAACAGCCTCCACTTCTGTGCTCCCTTCCCCTCCAGGACGCGATCGAATCCCTGGATGGGGAGACCGAAGGCGCGCACGGTGGCCCGCCAGATCATGCCGCGCTCTCGCACGATGACCTGCTCGCCCTCGAAGGGGAACCATCGCCCGAGCTTCAGTTCGCCATGCATGCGCAATCGAACCGCGGACGCGAGCGGTGTCCCCGGCGCAATCGCATGCCGCAGATACCGACGGGCGGGCTCAAGAACCTCCGCCCCCTGCTCGGGACGGAACGGACGGCCCCCCGACGGAGCGGACTCCCAAAGCGCGTCAAGGGTCGGATCGGAATTCATCGGTAGTCGTCGCGCACAGGACTGAACACGTCAATGATCTCGCAATCGGTAAGCGCCTGTCCAGAATGCGTAGCTCGGGATGGAATGACGGCGATGCGCCCGGCGTGCAAGACCTGGGTGTTGCCCTCGATGGTCAGCTCAAACTCCCCTTTCACGACCATCGAGATCTGCTCGTGAGGATGCGCGTGCTCCGGAAACGACGCCCCCGCGTCCACCTCCCACCGCGCCATCGTCATGGTTTCCCCGTGAACAAATCGCCCAAGGTATCCCGGGATTTTTTCGGAGGCGTCGAGGTCGTCGAGCGAGACGAACGGCATGGGATCGACTGGGTAGTGCAGAGAAAGCAAAAGCGGTGGCACCAACGTATGTCTTCGCCACCCCAATCGCGAGCGGAGCCGCCCCTGCGCTAAAACACGCCGACAGAGATTCCGAACGTGACTACAGCCCGACGGAATTCGGGGGCGTACCCCGCGTAGAGCGTTCCGAGCACGGGACCCGGCGCCTCCGGACCCGGGCGCAGCACGAGAACCGCCCGTCCGCCGACGGAGTGGACGGGAATCGCTTCGTACGTCGGGAAAACGCTCGGCGCATCTCCTTCGTACAGCGTCTCGACATCGAAGAGCTGCGGCTCGTACCGGTATCCGGCGCCCAGCGCGAGGCCGAGATAGGGACTGTTGATCGTTCGGTGCTGCACGAAGGCCTGTGCTCCTCCCCGAAAGGAGCCACTAACGGTGAGGTAATTGCGCTTCCAGGTCTTGAAGGTCATGTCGACTCCTGCCACGGCTCCTCCGAGAGTGGCCGAAATGGCGAACCGCGGATCGGAATAGATACTGCCGTAGAGGCCCAGGCTCTCGTTGTCCAGGTTGCTCGGGTCGATGAAATTGTCGACGGCCTCCTCAACCGTGAAGCGCTGCTGGGCGGCCTCTTGCAGATACTCGGTGGAGGTGAGGCGGCCGGTCGTGGCCAGACCCACCCCGAAGCCGGTGGGGTGGGAGGGCTGGGTGGCCCCCTCGTCGTGAAACATCAGCGTCTGGCTCATGGGGACGTGCACGGCGCAGCCGGGAAGCCACAGAACCAGCAGGACAAGCCACCAGAAAGACCGCATATGCCAAATCGATTCAAGGGAGAACCAAGGGAAACGAAGCCGCCTGCGGGGCCAGAGGAGTAACATCGTAGGAGGCAGACCGCTCCCGTTGTCAGAGCAGCACGGCGATGAGCAGGCCGAAGAACAGAAGCCCAAAGGCAACGAGGTACGCAATCCCCGTCGCCGAGAAAAGCGGTTGCTCCATCGAGAACGTCAGCGACTCCGATGCCTCGGTACTTTGTTCGGCCCGATCGTCCGGCCCATCGGACGGGGACGATTCGGCCGTTTCGGGCGGGAGCAAGCCGGCGTCCTGCAGAATCGAGTGGGCTCGTTCGGCCTCGCGGCCGAGGGCCACGAGCTTCACTCCATGCGGGAGCTGGAGCTGCGGGTGCATTCCTCCCGCGTCATCCGCGGTGATGATGGCCTGGATTCCGTCTTCCTGGAGCCGATCCTGCGCCATCTCCGCATCGCGGCGGGTCGTGTAGGTGGCAACGATCCTACTTTCTTCGCTGGCAGCGTTCTCAGTCATGGGCCTGAAAGGGACGATGTGCGGCAGAACAGCGAACGCCTGATTGCAGGCGGGAGGCCAACTGCCCATCCGGCCTCGTGACTCCGCTACCTGTGCGGCACCACGATGTTCGGCAGGATGAAACTTTGGCCGAGCGCGTCTTATGTTGAGAGACCACGCACTGGCTCCGATTGGTTCTTCGCCTCATCCCGACCTCTCTATGACTGACGATCCCTCCTCTCCTTCCAGTACATCCAAGGACGAGGCCGCCTCCTCTTCGGGAACCGACCGACGCCAGTTCACCAAAAATCTCCTTCTCGGCGCGGC
>CAYFSC010000095.1:0-6384 GCA_964345695.1 uncultured Rhodothermales bacterium
GGTCGTTCACGGTGAGCTCGACGGTCTCGCCCGCCCGGCCGTCGAAGGCGGCCCACGGGTCCTCGTCGGTCTCCATCGGCGTGCCGTTGACGGCCAGCACGTAGTCGCCCTCGCTGACGTCGACGCCCGGCGCATGCAGCGGCGAGCGCGTCTCGGCGTCCCACGGTGCGCCGTCGATGATGGTCTCGATGCGGTACGCGCCGTTTTCGAGCGACCAGTTCACGCCCAGCAGACCCGTGCCGCGCCGCTCCGGCGTTTCGGTGTCGCCGCCGCCGCGGTAGGTGTGCGAGGCGTTCAGCTCCGCGATGAGCTCGCCGATGATGAAGTTGACGTCGCTGCGCGTGGCGGCGTCGTCGAGGAGCGCGCCGTACCGCTCGCGCATCTGGTCCCAGTCGACGCCGTGCATGTTCGGGTCGTAGAAGAAGTCGCGCTGGAGGCGCCACACGTCGGTGAAGATCTGCTCCCACTCGGCGCGCGGGTTCAGCTCCGTCGTCATCTCGTCCGTCTTGAGCGGCTCCTCCATCGACTGCTCCGGTGCCACGTCGATGATGTCGTACCGCCCGTTGCTGGCAACCAGCAGCTTTTTGCCATTGGCCGAGAGGCGGAACGCGTCGGCGTCGCCCAGGATGGTTTTTTCCTCGCGTTCCTCCAGATCGAAGTACACGATGGGCGCCTGCTCGTCGCCGGAGCCGGAGCGCGGAGCACGATGGTAGATCACCGTGCCGCTGGCCGCGGCCAGGCGCGGATAGTTGCCGGCCTCGGGCGGCAGGATCACCATGCGCTGCTCGAAGCCGTCGAGGTCGATCTCGATGGGCGCGGGCTCGCCGTCGGATTCCTCGTCGTCGTTCTCTCCGTTTTCCGCGTCCTCGTCGGTTTCTTCGTCGTTGCGCGGCGCGAGCGGCGAGTCGACGTCGTCACGCAGCGGGACGGCCGCGATCTGCGTCGAATTCGGATAGACGAAGGTGTTGTCGAGATCGCTGTAAACCGGACTGTGGTTCCGGTTGGTGGTGAGGAAGAGATACTCGCCGTCGGGCCCGAAGACGGGCTGGCTGTTGTGGTAGAACTCGGACGTGACCTGATGGCGCTCGCCGGTTTCGGTGTCGTAGAGGAAGACGGCGTCGTGCCGGTTCTCCAGCCCGCGGCTGTAGGCCATCCACCGCCCCTGCGGCGACCAGCTGACGCTGAAGCTACTGAGCCCGCCCTGGTACATCCACCGTCCCTCGTCGACGGTCGTCACCGCGCCGGTCTCCGTGTTGGCAAGCTGGATCTGCATCGCCTGGTCGACGAAGGCGACGCGCTCGCTGTTCGGTCCCCAGTACGGCGTGTAGCGGTAGCCGGGGCCGAGGGAGGTGAGCGTCTGCGCCTCACCGCTCCCGTCGGCGTTCTCCACGACCAGATTGTACTCGCCAGAGGCGTCGCTGAAGTAGGCGATCTTCTCGCCGTCGGGCGACCATGCCGGATGCCGCTCCGCCGCGCCCGAGGTGCGGGTGAGCGGGCGGATCGGGCCGTGCTCGTTCGGGACGGTGTACACGTTGCCGCGCGCCTGGAAAACGGCCCGCTTGCCGGACGGCGACACGTGCATGTGCCGGATGTCGGTGCCCACCTCTACGGTCTTCGGCTTCACGGCCCGCTGGTCCGAAATCACGTCGACGTCCACCTCACGCAGGTCCTCCGTCTCCCGGTCCATCAGGTAGAGCTGCCCGCCCGCCTCGAAGACGAGATCCGACGGCCCGATGGCGGGGAAGTGCACGTCGACATCCGAAAACGCGGTGACCTGCCGCTTCTCGCCGCTCTGCAGGTCGTGCGCCCAGATGTTGTAGCGCTGGTTCGGGCCGCGGTCCGACAGGAAGTAGAGCGTGTCGCCCGCCCACATCGGCATCTCGTCGTTGGCCGGGTGATCGGTCACGCGCTCCGCCGTCTCGTCCTCCAGGTTAAACAGCCAGATGTCGGCCGCCCAGCCGCCGCGATACCGTTTCCAGGTGCGGAAGAGGCGCGACTTCGGGGTGAACGCAAGCGTTTCGCCATCGGCCGACAGATCGCCGAACTCGCCGTAGGCCACTGGAAGTTTCTGCGGCATGCCGCCCTCGGCGTCCGTGCGGTAGAACTGCGAGTACCGCTCACGCCCGCTCGTCATCTGCGTGGCGTACAGCAGTCGGTCGCCGCCCGGGTACCAGTCGAGCATGCGGTCGGCCTCGGGGTGGTGCGTCACGCGCGTCGGCACGCCGCCGCCCGCCGGGATCGTGTAGAGGTCGGGATTGCCGTCGTAGTTGCCGCTGAAGGCGATCGTCTGCCCGTCCGGCGAGAAGCGCGGAAACTGCTCCTCCCCCTCCGGCGAGCTCAGCTTGTGCGCGGTGCCGCCCTCCTTGGGGACGACCCACACGTCGTTGCCGTAGACGAACGTGATCTGCGTCTCTGAAACGTCGGGGTGGCGCAGGAGCCGTGCGTCGATCTGGGCCACGGCGGAGGCGGTTCCGAAGAGCAGACCGACGAGCGTAAGAAGGACAATCCGTGTGCGCATGAGATGGACCAGAGACCGATGAGGCAGGACGCGAGGCGAAGGGGGTGCGTACGACCCACATCGTATGGGTAGGTCCGGCGGGGCGTAATGTCAACCCGGGAGGCGGACGCCGGCGGCTTACGCCGTTGACGGGCGGGAGGCCGCCTCACCGGCTTCCGAGCCGCCGTACGGGCCGTACGAGAAGGACGGCGTATCGTAATCGAGCAGCCGCGTTTGCACCCAGGCGGTGGCATCGCGCTGCAGCATGGCCAGCGCCGGCACAATCAGCATGAGCACGCCGGTGCCGAACAGAATGCCGAGCCCGAGCGAGACGGCCATGGGGATGAGGAACTGCGCCTGCACACTCGTCTCGATGATGATCGGGAAGACGCCGAGGAAGGTGGTCAGCGATGTGAGGAGGATGGGACGGAAGCGCGCCTTTCCGGCAAACACGAGCGCCTCCGACCAGCGCTGCCCCGACGCGCGCCCCTGGTTGGCGAAGTCGAGCATCACGAGCGCGTCGTTCACGATGACGCCGCTCAGCCCGACGATGCCGAAGATGCTGAGCAGTCCCAGTGGGAGATCGAACAGCAGATGCCCCAGGATGGCGCCGATCCAGCCGAACGGAATCGTGCTCATGATGACGAGCGGCTGCAGGTACGAGCGGAAGGGGATGGCCAGCAGCGCGTAAATCACGAACAGTGCAATGGCGAAGCCGATGATGAGCGAGCCGAGTGCCTCGCGTTGCTGCCGCTGCTCGCCCTGGAACGTGTACTCCAGCTGCGGGAACGCGCGCTGCATGTTGGGGAGCACAGTGGCGTCGAGGCTACTGACGACCTCCTGGCCCGTCACGATCTGCTCGTTGACGTCGGCCGTCACCGTAATGACGCGGCGCCCGTCGCGGCGGTTGATCTGCGACGGTCCGGAGCCCAGGCTCGCGACGGCCACCTCTTCGAGCGGCACCTCGCCCCCCGACGGCGTGCGGATGCGGTAGTCGTTGATGTCGGCCAGCGCGTTGCGCTCGGATTCCGGCAGGCGCGCGAAGACGCGGACCTCGTCTTGACCGCGCTGCAGGCGGTAGGATTCCGCCCCGAAGAACGCCGCGCGTACCTGTCCGGCCAGATCTTCCAGCGTGAGCCCGAACGTTCGGGCCGCGGGCTTCAGGCGCAGTTCCACCTCGCGCTTGCCCTGCTGCTGGTCGCTTTTCACGTCGAAGACGCCCCCGTACTGGCGGAGCGAGTCCTGCAGCGCGCTCACGGCCGCGTCGAGCTGCTCGTCGCTTTGCGCCGAGAGCTCCACGGACACCGGCTCACCAAGCTGCACGACGTTGGACGTGAAGTTGAGGGAGCGCACGCCAGGCAGGAGGCCGGTCTCCTCGCGCCACGCCTCTTCGAACGCCGAGGCCGACACCGCGCGCTCGCCAGGGTCGATGAGCTCGAACGAGACCTCGGCGACGTTCGCCTGCACGAGCGATGTACCGGCCTGGTCGGGCCCGCTGTTGGCCTGCGGCTGGCGGCCCACGCTGACAAACGTGTTGCGCAGGATGTCGGGGTGGCTCTCCGGCAGATCGGCCTGAAGCCGGCGCACCGTCTCGCGCCCCGTCCGCTCCAGGCGATTCGTGATGCGCTCGGTCTGCTCGGCCGATGTGCCGACGGGCATCTCCAGCTGCGCCGTCACGAGTTCGCCCTCCACCTCCGGAAGAAAGGAAAACCGAATGTATCCGCCCCCCACGAGACCGCCGATGACGAGCAGCATTGCGATGCCGGCACTGATCACGACGCCGTACGACCCGGTCGCGTACTGCAGGCCGCGCTCCAGTGGTCCATGAATGAACTGCTGGAGGCGCCGCGCCACCCACGTGCGCACGTTCCGCAGGGTGCGGAGGACGGCGTTGTCGGACGGCTCGGCGTCGGCTTCTCCCTCCGACAGGTGATACGGGAGGATGAACAGCACCTCCACGATCGAAAGCAGGAGCACGGTGATGACGATCGTCGGGATGTCGCCCAGGAACTTGCCGAGCGTGCCCTCCACGAAGAGGAGCGGCGCGAAGGCGGCGCAGGTCGTCAGCACCGCAAAGATGACGGGAACGGCCACCCGCTGCGTCCCCTGGATGGCCGCGTCTAGAGGCGGCTTCCCGGTCTCCTGTTCCGCAAAAATGTTCTCGCCCACCACGATGGCGTCGTCGACCACGATCCCGATCGACAGGATGAAGCCGAACAGCGAAATCAAGTTGATGGACACGTCCAGGAGGATCATCACCGCGAACGTGCCGATGAACGACAGGAAGATGCCCACGGACGTCCAGAACGCAAGGCGCGGATTGAGGAACAGCCCGAGCGCCAGGATCACGAGCAGCAGGCCCAAGAAGCCGTTTTCGATGAGCAGGTTCAGCCGGCTGCGGAGGTTCTCGGCGTCGTTCTGCCAGATGGCCGTTTCCATGCCGGCAGGCATCGACGGGCGGACCTCCTCGTTGAGGTGCTGCCTCACCTGATCGACGATTTGCAGGACCTGCTCGTCGCCCGTGCGGAAGATCTTGAGGAACGCGGCGGGCTTGCCGTTGAAGCGGGTAATGAGCTCCGAATCCTCGAAGCCGTCGACGACCGTAGCCACGTCGCCGAGCCGCACCTTCGTCCCGTCGCTTTGACCAAGAAGGACGATGTCCTCGAAGTCTTGCTGCGTGTAGTTCTGGCCTTCGGTGCGGATGGTGATCTGCTCTTCATCGGTCTTGACTTCACCGCCCGGAAGGTCGAGGCTTCCCTGACGCACGAGCGTGGCGACCTGCGGAAGGGTGAGGTCGTACGCCTGGAGGGCCTCGCTCGACACCTCGACGGAGATCTCGTAGTCGCGCACCCCATCGATCTCGATGTAGGAGATGGACGGGTAGGTGGTGAGCTCGTTCTTGATGCGCTTGGCCGACTCTTTGAGGACGCGCTCGCTGGCGTCTCCATAAATGGCCACCTGCAGCGCCTGACGGCGGTTCGAGAGCTCCTGCACGACAGGCTCCTCGGCCTCCTCAGGAAACGCCGTGATGCGATCCACCTCCTGCTTGATGTCGTTGCGCACCCGGGCGATGTCGGCGTCACGCGTGAGCTCGGCGGTGACAATGCCGAAGTTCTCGGCCGCCGTCGCTGTAATGCGGTCGATGCCTTCGATGCCCTCGATGCGATCCTCGATGCGCTGCACGATCGACTCCTCGATCTCCTCCGGCGAGCCGCCCGGGAACTCGACCCGCACCTGCACCGCGTCGAGGCTAAACTCGGGAAAGACCTCCTGCACGATGGTCGCCGCCCCAAAGACGCCCGCCACGATCAGCAGTGCCATGAGCAAATTGGCGGCGACGCCGTTCCGCGTCATCCATTCGATCGCTCGGTTCATGGGCTCGTTGTGGGTTGTGGGTGGTGCGTTATGGGTTTTGCGTTTGGCCCGTGGATGGTCGGAGGTATCGTTGCACTACCCTTCGACTTCGTAGACGACGGAATTCTCCTCAACGCGATTCGCATTGGGGTTGGACTCCAGGTAGCGAATGAAAGCGTAGATTTGCCGGGACGCTTTATCGGCCAAGTCATACCCCTCCTGTAACTGCGCCTCCGTGATGTATCCGCGATCCTTAGCCAGATAGAGCTGCGACTGGACTTCGGCTGCCGAGCCGCGGGCACGACCCAGCAGGTCGATGAAGATTCGCTGGGTTCGGCTGTTGAAGCCTTCCGCAATGTTGCTCATCACAGAGGTCGCCGCCCGCTGGATCTGGCCGCGCAGTCCAAAGTCCCGCGAAAACGGCTCATCCGCCGTGCAGTCGTCCACGTGATTGGCCAACTCGCGCGCCGTTTGCCACACGTCCAGGTCTTCAAACCGCCTCACCGTAGCCATGCTTTTTCTCAGTTCTGCTT
>CAYFSC010000095.1:6484-11844 GCA_964345695.1 uncultured Rhodothermales bacterium
CCCCTAACGCCCAACACGAACCCGCATGCTGTCGGTGTGGACGCGCAGGTCGGTGGTGATGATGGGCGTGTTGGCGGAGAGGGTGGGTGCGAGGTAGGCCGTTTCCTCGACGGTCTGGAGGACCTGCACCTCGCGCTCGACGAGCAGCGTGTCATGGGCGACGGTCCACACCACGGGCGGACGGTCCGGCTCACGCGTATGGACGGCACGGCGGGGCACGGTCAGGTACTCAGCGTCGGGCTGCCCCTCGATGGAGACGGTCGTGTACTGCCCAATCTGGAGCGGCGGCCGCTCGACAGCCCCCGGAAGCCGCGCCTCCGGCTCACCGGACGTCGCTTCGTCGCCCGGCCCCATCGGGGCGGCCGACGCGACAAGCTCCGCGCTCTGGTCGAACGGACGCGGCACGCGCACGACGACGTCGATGGTGCGAGTGCTCGGATCCATAGCGCCCTCGACCCGGTCGACGTAGCCGTCCCAGGCAAACGTCTGTCCGCCGTATTCCGTCGTCACTGTGGCCGAGATCGAGGACCGGCGTTCGTCGGCCCGGGTCTGCCACAGGCCCTGAATGAGCGCCGCCTCGCGGGAGGGAAGCGACACGACGATCTCGACCGTCTCGGTGCTGTAGATCTGCGCGATGGGCGTGCCCGGCGCGACGTAGGCGCCTCTATCGGCTCGCTTCGTGCGCACCTGCCCGTCAAATGGCGCGCGGATGCGGGTGCGCTCCAGGTTCTTGCGCGCGGTGCGGAGGTTCGCCTTCGCGCTCTGCAGGTTGGACTGTGCGCGGCGCAGCTGCGGCTCCTTGAAAACGAGCCGTCCGAGCATCGTGCTGTCGGCATCCGGCGCCTGGCCCGTGCGCTGCTCCAGCCGCCGGTATTCTTCCTGCGCCACCTGCACCTCTTCGCGCGCCTGCAACACCTGGAACTGCGCCTCCGTGACGGCGGCCTGGGCCTGTTCGACGGCCGCCTCGTAGTCCGACGGGTCGATGCGGGCAAGGACCTCGCCTTCCGAGAAGGTGCCGCCGCTTACCAGCGCATCCGACACCGAGACGAGTTGGCCCGACACCTCGGCCGTCAGGTCGATCTCCTGCGCGGGACGAACCGTTCCGTTGCCGGTTACGTGAAGGCTCCGGCGCTGCATCTCGGCGGGCACGGTCGATACGAGCGGAGACTGCGGCGGCGGATCGCTTTTGGGCGGCTCGGGGGCAAGGGCAATCAGCAGAAACGCGACGAAACCGCCGCCTGCAAGAATGGCCCCGCCGATGAGATAGGACTTCATTGCACGTTGTGGGTTGTGCGTTGTGGGTTGTGCGTGGTGTGTCGTTCTGGTTTCGGCCTTTGTCGTGACTTCGCCAGACACGCGGTTCCGCCCTCACGCCTGAACGCCCAGACGCCCAGACGCGGATCACTGGAACAGGCGCGGATCCTCGGGGGCGGGCGTGGCGGTCCAGTCGCCGCCGAGGGCGCGGTGCACGGCCAGGCGAGCCTCCACGACAGCACGACGGGCCGAGGCGAAGCGCTGGCGCACCTGCGTGAGATTCTGCTCGGCGTCCAGCAGCGCGAGGTAGTCGCCGATGCCGCGCTCGTAGCGGCGCTGCTGGTTCTGCGCCGAGGCGCGGGCCGCCGCCAGCTGGTCGGCGACGCGCCGGTAGCGCTGCTGTTGCTGCTGGTAGGCCACGAGCGACGCCTTCACCTCCTGGAAGGCCGTCAGCAGCGTTTCCTCGTAGGTGGCCAGCTGCTGCTCGTAGCGCGCTCTCGACGCGTCGATGCCCGCCCACAGCTGCCCGCCCCGGAAGAGAGGCTGTGCGAGCGATGCCATGAAGCTCGTGAACCACTGCCCCGGATCGAACAGGTTCTCGAGGCTACTGCTCTGCAACCCGCCTTGCCCGGTGAGCGTGACGCTCGGCAGCACGCTGGCGCGGGCCACGCCGATTCGCTGGCGGGTGGCTTCCAGCCGGGCCGCGGCCGCCATCACGTCCGGACGCTGGCGCAACACGTCGGAGGGCAGCCCCCCCGGAATCGGGTCGAAGCGGAGCGTGTCGACGGCCATGTCGGGAAGCAGGGCGCGCTCCTGCCCGGCGAAGCGTCCGAGCAGGACGGCCAGGCGACTCCGCGCGTCGTAAAACTCGCTCGCCAGTTCGGGCTGATCGGCGCGGGCCTGCTCGTACTGCTGGCGCACCGAGTACAGTTCGAAGGACGTGGCGAGCCCCCGGTTGTAGCGGTCGCGCGTGAGGTCCCGGCGCTCCCGCAAAAGCTCCACATTCTGCTTCGCGAGGCGCACCTGTTCGGCCAGCGTGACGACCTGGAAGTAGGTGGAGATCGTCTGGCTGACGATAGCGAGCCGCGTCCCGTGCAGATCGGCCTGGGTGGCGAAGAACTCGCTGAGCGCGGCGTTTTTCTGACTGCGAATGCGTCCCCAGAAATCAATCTCGTACGACAGCCCGAGCGACACACTGTAGTCCGTGAACTCGAATCGGTCTGGCGCAACGCGCTGCGAGGGGTCGCCCCCGCCCGACCCGTCCCCGTCGCCCCCGATGGCCCCTCCGATGCCGGTATTCGCCGGCTGGCTCTGCCGTGAAACCGAGCCGCTGACGTCGGCACTCGGGAAGAGCGGGGCGCGGGCAATCTGGTACTGGGCCTGCAGCTCCTCCAGCCGCGCCCGGGCGGCGGCCAGGGTCAGATTGCCGGCAAGGGCCGTGTCGATAAGGGCAGTTAGCGTCGGGTCGCGGAAGTCGGTCCACCAGCGCGTGGCTCTGTAGCGTGCCGTGTCGGTCGCTGTCATCGGCAGGAGCGTGTCGGCGGCCAGCGAATCCGGGGCGGCCTGCGCGTAGTTCGCCGGCAGCGATGCCTCCGTCTCCGGCGTCGGCAGGGTCGGCGTCATCGAACAGCCCACGAGTGTGAGCAGTCCCGTTAGGAGGGCAGCAATGCGCAAGGAAGAAGCCATCATCGAAGGGACACAGGACGTTGAAACGTGAAACGTTCGAACGTTGAACGTCAGTTTTCCCGAAGGGCGAGGCCGTGGTAGACCAGATCGAACAAGTGCTCCTTGCGCGCCTCCACGAACGCGATCCAGTCGTCGGACTGGGGGTGCATCATTTCAACCGTAGGACGCGCCACGAAGAAGAAGATGCACGCCGAGATCACCGACAGCACGGTGTGGTCAGGATCCACGGGCCGGATCTCGCCTCGCTCGACGGCCTGCTCGATCTGCTCGGCGAGAATCCGGGGCGGGGCAGCTCCCGACTCCTTCAGCCGCGTGAGGTGGTCGCCCAGCACCGATCCGCCGGCCAGGTTCTCGTTGACCATCAGCCGCATCGTGTGCTCGTTATCGCGGATGAAGTCCACGTACCCTTCGATGAAGGCGCGAAGCGTTTCTTCAAAGGTCGGAGCCTCGCGCAACGACGCCCCGAACGACGCCATGAAGCGCCGCATCGTGAAGCCGAACACCTCGTCGTACAGCTGGTCTTTCGACCGGAAGTAGTAATGCAGCATCGCCTTATTGATGTCCGCCTCGTCGGCGATAGACTGCATGCGCGCGCCATCCTTTCCTTTGCGGGCGAAAACTTCGAGCGCCGCGTCGAAGATGTCCCGCTCCGTTTCGGAGTAATCAGCGCGAGGCAGCGAGTCGGAATCGGACATGCGGTGGGGGCGTCAGGCAAAAAGCACCCGTCTCAACCGACGCTCCGTTTCTTGGTTCAACCAAATGGTTAAACCAGGTGTTAAGATCATGATACAAACGGCCCTCGGATGCAGGACGCCGGCTCTTGTCCGCCATTCTACCGCTTCATCGCCAGCGTCACCCCGTCGGCGACGGGGAGCATGGAGAGATGCACGCGGTCGTCGGCATGGATTTTCTCGTTGAGACGCTGGATCGCACGCACGCTCTCGTCTTCCGCGCCGGGATCGGCGACGCGTCCGTCCCGAAAGACGTTGTCGAGCGCCACGACGCCCCCTGGACGCAGGAGCTGAAGGCAGCGTTCGTAGTAGTCCGGATACGGTTCCTTGTCGGCGTCGATGAACGCGAAGTCGAACAGGCCGGCCGTTCCTTCGTCGAGGAGGGTGTCCAGCGTTTCGAGCGCCGGCGCGATGCGGAGGTCAATCTTGTCGGCGACCCCGGCCTCCTCCCAGTACCGCTCGGCGACGCGCGTGTACTCCTCGTTGATGTCACACGCCACGATCTCCCCGTTCGGAGGAAGCACCTCGGCCACCGCCAGCGCGCTGTACCCGGTGAAGACCCCCACCTCAATCGTCCGCCGCGCCCCGAGCATGCGCATCAGAAGCTGGAAGAACTGGGCCTGCTCCGGCGCAATCTGCATGTTCGACTTTGGATGGTCGGCGGTCGCCTCGCGCAGGCGCCGCATCACATCCGACTCCCGCAGCGACACGGACAGCATGTACTCGTGAAGTTCGTCGGAGAGACCGATCGACGTTGTGGACATCCTGTGTTGAGCGTTTCGGAACGTGCATCGATTGGGGAACGCCGATGGGATCGGCAGGCAGCAAAAACGCGGGAACACCACCAAGATTTCTGCGCCCCGGTACCGGTCTGCGAACCGCCCTCCACCGGCAGCCCTTGTACGATGCCGCTGCCCGCTCCGTTCATTGCCTGGGACGAACGTTTTCTCCGCGGATGGGTACAGGAGAGGTGCAACTCATCGTCTGCGTCTCGGACTGTTCTGCTTATGACTCGACGCGCTGCCGTCGTCGGTGCTGGACTCTGCGTTCTTCTGCTCGCGTTTTCGGCGTGTCAGCCGGAGTCGTCGACGCCCCCCGAGGCCGCATCGGTCCTCTTCCCCGTGCAGCAGGACAGCCTCTGGGGCTTCATCAACCCGCGCGGAGACCTCGTCATCGAACCCCGCTTCGACCGGGCCTGGCGCTTCTCCGACGGACACGCCCTCGTTCGCGTCGACGGGCAGTACGGCTTCATCGACTCGACGGGAACGCTGGCCGTGGCGCCTCGCTTTGCCGATGCGTGGCACTTCTCCGAAGGCCTCGCGCCGGTTGCACAGGACAGCCTTTGGGGCTTTATCAACCGGGACGGAGAGGTCGTGGTCGACCCGCAGTTCGAGCTGCCCCCCGGCACCCTCGAAGAGAACCCGAGCGACCCCGATTATCGGCGCGCGCGGGTCGGCGGACAGTACGGATATCGCAATCCCGAGGGCACGATGGTGATCCCGCCGCGCTTCGAGCAGGCCTGGTATTTTTCGGACGGACGGGCCCGCATCCGCAAAGACGGACAGTGGGGCTTTATCAACCGGGATGGAGACGTGGTCATCGAGCCGCAGTTCGAGCGGGCGTGGGACTTTCGCGACGGACTCGCCCGCGTGGAGACAAGCGACGGAACCGTTGGCTACGTGACCCGCG
>CAYFSC010000096.1:0-3610 GCA_964345695.1 uncultured Rhodothermales bacterium
GTCGCGATGTCGGGATTGCTGCAGAACGGGGCCTTCGGATCCCCTCCCAAGCGTACAGCGGAACGGGGCCCGCCCCCGGACGACGGCACGTGAGCGTGCCGCGCAGACGGTCAGCGCTGCTGGCAGCCGGTTCGCAAACACATTCTTTGCAGGATCACGTTGCGTCCTCGGCTGGGCCGACCTATCCTGTTTTCCTGTTCTGTTATTCTGTTCTTCGACCGACGCTCTTCTTTCTCGCGTCTCGCCCATGACGTCTCTCGCTCCCAATTCGAGTGGTCCTTCCGGGGAGCACTGGCTGCGCGTCCGACTTCCGCTGCTGCTGGCGATTCCGGACGTGATCATCTTGTACGCCGGCCTGCTCATCGGATACAAGATTCGCTTCGAGAGCTGGCTGCTGCCTCACACGACAGAGTGGGGCGTGGGGACGCTCATCGTGCTCGGCGTGTACGTCGGGGCCATGGTGGCGAGTGGCCTCTACACGACGTCGCCCCGCCGGATGCACCTGCGCGAGTTCCTACGCGTGGGCACCTGGCTGATCGGCGCGTGGGGCCTGTCGGTGACGGTGACGTACGTTGTGAGTCCCGAAAACCTGCCGCCGCGCAGCGTGATGGCCGTGCACGGCCTGGTGGCGCTCGTGGGGATCCTGGGGCTTCGTGCCGTGCTCCGCCGCGGCATCGAGCACCTGTCGACGGCGCCGGAGGAGACGGCACCGGGCATCGCCGACACCGAGGTGCAGCTGCGCGACCTCGTGCCGCGGGAGCCGGTGGACATCGACCGGGCCGCGCTGCGCGATTATCTGTCGGGCCGCACCGTGCTCGTGACCGGCGCCGGCGGGTCTATCGGTTCCGAACTGAGCCGGCAGCTGGTCGATCTCGATCCGTTCCGGCTCGTCTTCGTCGACGTCAGCGAGTACAACCTCTACCAGCTGGAAACGTCGATGCGGGCGGAGCGCTACGACGGCGACATGGAGTTTTGCATCGCCGACGTGCGCGACGCGTCGATCATGGACGGGCTCTACACCAGCATGCAACCGGACGTGGTGCTGCATACGGCCGCCTACAAGCACGTTCCTCTCATGGAGCGACACCCGGCGGAGGCGTTCCGCAACAACACCCTCGCGACGGTCCACCTGCTCGACCTCAGCGAACAGCACGACGTGGAGCAGTTCGTCTTCGTCTCGACGGACAAGGCGGTGGAACCCACGAGCGTTCTCGGCGCCACGAAGCGGATGGCCGAATGGTACGTGCGCGCCGCGACCTCGGACGTCAAGCGCAAAATTGTTCGGTTCGGCAATGTGTTTGGAAGCCAGGGCAGCGTCGTCCCGCGGTTCGAGGAGCAACTGGACGCCGGCGAGCCGCTGCCCGTCACGCATCCGGAGATGGAGCGCTACTTTATGAGCGTCGACGAGGCGTGCAGCCTGATTCTGCAGACGGTCTTGTTCAACGCGCATCCCGTCTACATCCTGCGCATGGGCGACCCGGTCTCGATCCGCTGGCTCGCCGAGCAGATGATCGAGCGTCGCTACCCGCACGTCGACCCCGACGCGATGATCGAGTACGTGGGGCGCCGCCCCGGCGAGAAGCTGAGCGAGGACCTGCTCACTCCCACCGAGACGCCCGACAATACGACGCACGACAGCATCGTCGGCGTGGACAGCGCCGTGCCGTTCAGCCGGACGGAGCTGGAGCTGTACTTCCGCCACCTGCGATCGCTCTGCCAGAACCCGCACGCCTCGAAGGCCCAGGTCCGCCGTGCCCTCTTCGAAACGCACCTCGACTCGGCGGAGCAGGACGCGTCGTCGTAAGCGGGACCACCAAGCAGTGCGAGAACGTTTGACGTGACTAATCTTCAGCACTGACTTCTCTCCTGCTTATGGATCCCAGCAACGTTGTTTCTCGCGATCCCGACGTTATGAACGGTGCCCTCGTGTTTGCTGGTACCCGCGTTCCTGTTGATATCCTCATTCAACATCTCGCGGCCGGCGACTCCTTAGAGGACTTCCTCGCGGACTTCCCAACCGTTGAGCGCCAGCAGGCCGTCGCCTATCTCGAAATGGCTCTCGAGCAGACCAAAGCGTCGAATGCGCGTGCTGCTTGATGAGAATTTGCCACGCCGACTCACGCGCGAGTTCGCCGATGACGTAGAGGCAAGAACGGTTGGACAGCAAGGCTGGAAGGGAACACAAAACGGGGAGCTTCTACGCCGTGCCGAAGCAGAGTTCGAGGTGTTCGTCACAACGGATCAAGGCATCCCCCACCAGCAAAATCCTTCGCAGATCCGACTTGCAATCGTGATTCTGGAGGCAAGGAGCAACCGCCTCACCGACCTCCAACCGCTGATGCAGAGGGTAAACCGGCAGATTCGAGACGTTACAGACGGTGCAGTCGTCCGGATCTCAACCTAATCGCTGCCGAAGCAAGCAGAAAAGGCGGCGTGATCGCGTTTCCCTTCGCGTCGCACAATCACGTGACACGCACCACGCATCACGGACCGCGCGCGATGCACGTCCTCGTCCTCCCGTCCTGGTACCCGACGACCGAAGCGCCGACCAACGGCGTGTATTTTCGGGAGCAGGCGCAGATGCTGGCGGGCGACGGGATGACGGTCGGCGTCGTCTATCCGGAGCACCAGAGCCTGCGTCGGCTCTCGCCATCGGCTGCTGGACGCAAACGCTTCCACGCAGCCTGGACGGACGAGGCACCGCCGACGCTCCGACGCTTCAGCTGGAATGTGTGGTGGCGCCTGCCGCAGGGCCTGGAGCGCCGCATCGAGGCGGCGGTCGATCTCGCTGCGCGGTACATCGGCGAGCGCGGGCGTCCGGGTCTCGTGCACGCGCACAGCGCACAGTGGGCCGGTGCCGCCGCCGCACGCATCCGCGAGCGGTTCGGCATTCCGTACGTGCTCACCGAGCACTTCTCAGGCTTCCACCGCGACGCCGTCTTTTCGTGGCAGGACGAGATCGTCCGCGAGGGATTCGAGCACGCCTCGGCCCTCGCCGCCGTGAGCTCGGCGCTCCGCGACCAACTCGTCGAACGGGGGCTGGCACCGCGCGACGCCATCGACGTGCAGCCCAATCCCGTCGATCCGGCCTTCTTTACGCTGCCTCCCGCGCCACGCGCCGCATCGCCATTCCGCATCGCCACGCTGGCCCGCCTGCGCGAGCAGAAGCGCATCGACGTGCTGCTCGACGCGTTTGCCACGGCGTTCCGCGACGGACCCGAGACGCGTCTGCTGGTGGGCGGCGACGGTCCGGCCCGAAGCGGTCTGGAGCAGCAGGCCCGTGACCTCGGCGTTTCGGACCGGGTCACGTTCCTCGGAAATCGCTCGCGGGAGCAGGTCCGCCAGATGTACTGGGACGCCAATCTGTTTGTGCTGCCGAGCGCGTTCGAGACGTTCGGTGTCGTGCTGATCGAGGCGATGGCGACGGGGCTGCCGGTGCTCGCCACCGCCCGCGGCGGCCCCGGAGACATCGTCACGCCGTCCACCGGTCGCTGTCTCCCCAACGCCGACCCCGACGATCTGGCGGCCGCCCTGCGCGACATGCGCGCGTCGTGGCTCACGTTCGATCCCGCGTCGATCCGCACCGCCACGGTCGAACGCTTCGGCCCGG
>CAYFSC010000096.1:3710-11826 GCA_964345695.1 uncultured Rhodothermales bacterium
TCGTTGCGTGCCTCGGCCTTCTCGTCGGCCTGTACGTCCCTCCCGCCGCCGCACAGTCCGGCGACTACGACCCGTCGTGGTACGACCCCGAGGCGCCGCACGTCCGCATTGCCGTGACGCAGGACGGCGTCTACCGCGTGCCCGGCCAGCAGCTCCGCGGCGCGCTGCCCGACGGGGCGTCCCTCCCCAGCATCGATCCGTCGACGCTCCGTCTTCTGGAAAACGGGCAGGAAATCCCCCTTCATCTGAGCGGAACGGACGACGGGACGCTCGACGCCTCCGACGCGCTCACCTTCGTCGGCCATCGCAACCGTGGCACCGACGAGCGCTGGGCCTACAACGGAAACGTGTCCCGTCAGAGCAGCTCCTTCCGAAGCCTCTACACGGACACGACGTACTACTGGCTGACGTGGGGCGGCGCCGACGGCCGTCGCTATGACACGCCCTCGGTGGGCGCCGGCACGACGGTCACCGCCGTGCAGGACACGGTGCACGACGAGCGCGATCTGTTCTACTACTTCGGGCGCCCGTTCGAGAACAGCAACGCAACGTACACGGAGTCGGAGGGCTACTACTGGTTCAAGTTTCGCCATAACGACACGCAGCCCATCGCTTTCGAGCACCGGCTTGATGTGAGCCGGCGCGCGGCCACCGGCACCGAGCTTCAGCTTCGGGTGCGTCTGGATTCGGAGACGAACTCGTGCCACCGCGTCGAGGTCGAGGCCGAGCTCCAGCAGGGCGGCGACGTCGCCTTCGAGTCGCTCGGCGAGGTCGAATGGTCCGGGTTCGAGCGGCAGACGTTCACCGCGTCGGTCGTGCAGGAGCGCATCCCCGAGGACGGCCTGCAGCTCCGCCTTACGTCGCGCAACGACGCGTTCTCCCTCTCGGGCTGCGGCGATCCGGCGTCTCGCCCCAACTTCGTGCTGCTCGACTTCATCGAGGCCACGTACACCCGCTCGCTCGCGGCGCAGAACGACGCGCAGCACTTTCGCGCGCCGTCTGCACAGGCCACGACGTTCGAGCTGTCCGGCTACACGGAGGGTCCGGTAACGCTCTACAACGCGACCGACGGACGCCGCTACGCCGCCACGCCGAACGGCGGAATCGCCCGCATCCCCGCCGTCCCATCGGCCGACGCCGAGCTGTGGGCGGTGGGCCCGAACGGGACGCGCGCTCCGGCCGTCGTGCTGCCAGATGCCTCAAGCACTTGGTCGGTGCCGTCCGCGCACAATGCCGACTACCTGATCCTGACGACCGCTGCGCTCCTGCCCTCCGCCCAGCGTCTCGCCGACTACCGGCGCTCGCACGACGGCTACCAGGTCGAGATCGCGCTGCTGCAGGACGTGTTTGACGAGTTCGACTACGGACGGCCCACCCCCATCGCCATCCGCCGCTTCGTGCGCGCCACGCAGCAGTGGGAGACGGCGCCCGCCTTCCTCTCCATCTTCGGCGACGCGCAGTTCCCCATCGTGACCGGCGACATCGACGAGGTGCGCCCGGAGTGGAGCGTGCCGTCGTTCGGCTTCTCGCCGTCGGACGGCTGGTTCGCGATGCAGACCGGCGGGCCGAACGACTTCTCGGAGGTGCTGGCCATCGGCCGCATTCCGGTGCGCTCCGTCGCGCAGGGCGACCTCTTTCTCGAGAAACTGCAGCGCTACGAATCGTCGGATCTCGACGTGTGGCAGAAGCGAATGCTGCTCCTGGCCGGCGGCACGAATACGAGCGAGCAAAACCGGCTCCAGTTCTACTCGAACCGGTGGGGCGCGATCATGGCCGACACCACGGCCGCCGTCAACGGCGAGACCGTGCGCACCCACACCGGCGCCGACACGCTGCAGTACTACAAGCAGAGCACGTCGGCGCTCGACGCCAGCTTTCAGGACTCGCTCTCGGCCGATCTCCAGCGCGGCTCCGGCTGGCTCAACTATTTTGGCCACTCGGCCGCGCTGACGTGGGAGATCGTGACGGATCCGCCCTCCGAGTTCAACAACGCCGGCACGCTGCCCATCGTGACGTCGCTCGCCTGCCGCACCGGATCGTTCGCCGGCGGGCGCTTCGAGGAAAAGAACCTGCCCTCGCTCGGCGAGCAACTCGTGGTGGGCACTGTAGACGCGAACGGCACGCCCCGCCAGGGATCGCGCAACGGCGCCATCGCTCACTTCGGGGAGTCGGCGCTCGGCAACCTGCTCCCCTCCGCGCAGATCAACGACGAACTCGTGGAGCGCGTCTTCGTCGACACGGTGCGCGTTCTGGGCGAAGCCGTGCGCCTCGCCAAGGCCGACATCGCACAGCAGTTCCGCAACGTGTCGCTCTACGAGAAGCACCTGCTGCAGTACGGACTGCTCGGCGACCCGGCCACCAACATCGCCATCCCCGCGAAGCCCGACCTGCACGTCGCCTCCGACCTCATCGCGATCGAACCCACCTCGCCGACCCCGTCGCAGGACCTGACGGTGAGCGTGCGCGTCCAGAACCATGGCCTCATCCCGTCGGACAGTGTGGACGTGACGCTCACCTGGGAGCGGCCCGACGGTGCGTCCGTCCAGCGGAGTCGTCGCCTGCCGCGCGTCCGCCTGGAGGAACGACGTTCGTTTACGTTCTCGCTCGACCAGCGGGCGCTGGGCACGAATACGTTTCGCGTCCGCGTGGACCCGTCCAACGCGTTTGCGGAGGCCGACGAAACCAACAACGTCGCCGAGCGGAGCCAGGTGGTGTTCGGAACCGGGGTCGATCTGATTTCGCCGACCGACCTGGGCACGGTCCCCTCGACATCGCCCGCCCTCACCGTAAGCGTGCGCCGACAGACGCAGGAGGCCGCCCCGGTCACCGTTCAGCTCGATTCCGTGCCCGACTTCTCGTCCCCCGCTCTGCAGGAGGCGCAGGTCGACGTCGAGGGCGTCCGCGGCACGTGGCAGCCGCCCGCACCGCTGGAGGACGGCACGACGTACTTCTGGCGCGCCCGCCTCGCCGACGCCGACCGCACGACGTGGCGCACCGGCCGGTTCACCGTGCAGCCGGGGGCTGAGGGCGACGGATGGCTCCAGCAGGATCGCCTCTTTGCCGCAAACGACAATCGCCGCCTCGTCCGCGAAAGCCGGGCGTGGGCGTTCGAGACGTTCCCGGTCACCGTCACCACCAACGCCAACCGCGGGCAGGCGTCGAGCGTGAACGCGTTCAACGTCAATGGCACAGCCAACTACGAGTATCTGCAGTTCGGCTTCGGCATCCTCGTCATCAACGGCACAACGGGCCGCGTGCGCGACAGCGACTCGTTCCCGACCTACGACCTCGCGGATCAGTTCGAGGACGACGTCGGGGATCAGCAGGATGCCGTCGACGCGATGCGCACGTTCCTCGACGACGTCGCGCAGGAGGGCGACTTTGTTTTTGTGCGCACGCGCCATCTGGCCCGGCGGAGCGCGCCGCAAATTCCCGCCGAGGTGAAGGCACTGCTTCGCACCCTGGGGTCCACCCCGGTGGCCTCCGCCCCCCATTCGCAGGCCATCGATACGCTCACGTACAACCACGTCTGGGCGATGAAGGCGCGCAAGGGATCTCCGGACGTGACCGTCGAGCGCGTGTCCCCGCCGTCGGAAGCCGACGAGGTGAATGAGATCGTTCTCGACAACCGCCTGACGCTCACGTTCCCCTATGGCGAAACCACGACGCCGCTCATCGGCCCCGCCAGTGCGTGGTCGTCGCTGCGCTGGACCGCCGCCGCGTCCAGCCCGAGCGATCGCCTGAACATCGACGTGCTGGCACGGGACTCGACGGTGCTCGTCGACAACCTGAACACTCTCTCTGGCGAGGCGGCACTCGAGCAGATCGACGCGGCCGAGTACCCCTATCTGCGCCTCCGTGCGTCGCTTACGGACTCGACCGAGCGCATGCCCCCACAGCTCGAACGGTGGAGCGTGTCGTACACCGGCGTGCCGGAACTGGCACTCGACCCCGCTGCCCTGCAGGCCTCGGTCCCCGACACGGTCCAGCAGGGCGAGTCGGTCTCCGTGGCGGTACCGGTGGTCAACCTCGGTGCCATCGCAAGCGGCCCCGTGCGCGTCCGCTACGCGCTCACCGACGCGGCGAACACCACGACGACACTCGGCGTCGACACGCTCTCCGCGCTGGCCCCGGGCGAGGAGGCCACGAGCCAACTGGAACTGCAAACTGCCAACCGCCCCGGCGCCAACCTGCTGAACGTGACCGCCGAGAGCGATGGGCCGCCGGAGCGGCTGTCGTCGAACAACACGGCCGTGCGCAACTTCGCCGTGCGGCGCGACCAGTCCCCGCCCTCCGTCGAGATCCTGGTGAACGGACGCGACCTGCCGCCCGCCCCCGATCCGATCTCCAACCTGCAGGACCCGCGCCTCCCGTTCGTGTCGGCCACCCCGTCGTTCGAGATCCTCGTCAGCGACGACAACCCGAACTTCCGTCTGCGCGACACCAGCGTGGTGCGGGTCTTCCTGAAGGGCGGCCTCCCCCAGCGCGGCCCGACCATTGGCTCGCCCTTCCGTCAGATCCCCTTCTCAAGCCCCGAGTTGGAGTTCCGCCCCGCCTCCTCGGACGGCGAGAACGAAGCGCGCGTGCTCTTCGAGCCCACGTTTTCCGAGACCGACTCGACCTACACCCTCAAGGTGGAAGCCGAGGACGCACAGGGCAACGAGCTGGAGCCGCTGCAGTCGACGTTCCGCGTGCAGCAAGAGCAGGTCATCACCGATGTGTATCCATACCCCAACCCGATGCACACGCACACGACCTTCGCCTTCCGCGTACAGGGGGGAACGAACGAGATGCTGCGCGACTTCCGGCTGCGCATTTACACGCTTTCGGGCCGGCTTGTGCGGGAGCTGGACGCGAGCCATCTGGAGCGCCCGCTCAGCGTCGGGTGGAACCTGCTGCCGTGGAACGGGCGCGACGAGGACGGCGACCGGGTGGCCACCGGCGTCTACCTGTACCGCGTCAACGTCGAAGGCTCCGAGAACACGTTTGAGGGCGACGTGGAGAAAATCGCGGTGATCCGGTGACCAAATTCTGGGACAGAATTTGGGGATGTAGGGATGTAGGTGTGGATGTATGGAAGTCTCGGGGGTGTCGGCCGCCGTAGAGAAATGGAAGAGCGGAGGACACGGAGTGAGCATTCGGCTCAATGCCCTTTTCCCACGCCACTGTCCCTCCGTGCTTCCAGAACGTACACCCCTCCACACGTCCATCCTTCCACACCCCAACGACGCGTGCGGAGTTGGGATCACACGGTCCACGCCGCGAAGTCGCGTCCGGTCCACGCGCGGAGCGCCTCCACATCTGGGCGGAAGACGGCCTCCAGATGCGTTCGGACGGCCGGCGAAACGACTGGACGCGGCACCCGCTCGCCGGGCAGCCAGTCCAGTGGCAGATGCGGGCGGAGACGATCCTTCCACCGCTGGGGCACCTGGTGTGACAGCCATCGCACCCACCCGCTCCGTTTCTTCTTCGCCGCCGCGACGTTGAACTGCCGTTCGGTTCGTTGATTGCGGAAGGTGTCATCGACCCCAAGGAAGCGGTAGATCGTTTGTAGCGTCGCTGCAGGTTCCTCCTTCAGCGCCTCGCTCGGCAGAACGAGGATCTGCTCCTCGGCAAAGCAATCACGGTAGGGACGAAGCTGCCAGTGGTAGCAGCTGGTGCGGACGTAGTTGCTCGTCTCGGGGTTGGCCACGGCAGCCTCGAACGACCGATCCTCTCGGTCCTGCATCCGCGCCCCGACGTAGTGCGAGACGGTCCGCTCGATGGGGTCGCGCACGAGATAGATGAGCTTCACGTCCGGGCACACCGACGCGATGCGCGCCGGCACGCCGTCGAAGAGATGCCGCTTCGTGTAATTGGGTGCACACTCGCCCCGCATCGGCGCCTCCGGAAAGAGCGACGCATACCCCTCGCGCCCCCGTTCCCCGTTTCCGGGGTCATCGAGGAAGAAATCCGTTTCCTTCCGCACCGACATCCCGATCTCCGGGTGCTCGTCGAGGTAGTAGTACAGGCTCGTCGTCCCGCCCTTCATGGCCCCGATGACGAGGAACGTGGGGAGCATGGCGTCTGCGTTTCAAACAAGAGCGTACCGGTCTACATGTCCGCTGAGTTGGACGCACACCATCTCGCAGAATCAAAACGTTCCAACGTTCAACGTTCAGACGTTGCAACGTCCAGTCCTCGCGTGTCCTCGACCAGCGCGATGAATCCGGCGCGGGTGGCGCGGGGATCGTCGCCGCGTCCGCGTTCGGCGAGGCGGCGCACGCCGTCGAGCGTGAGCGTGCCCTTGTACTCCGAGTCGCGGAGCAGCATGCCGTACCCGGCAACGGCCGCGGCAAAGTGGAAGTCCGTCGACACCTCGTCGTCGAGCACGTCGCGGGACAGCGGATGTTCGAGGAGCTGGCTCGTGTCCCCATCCGGCTCCTTGTAGCGGAGCTTCAGCGTCATCAGTTCGTCGGACGCCGCCGCGTCGTCGGAGGGTCGCGTCTCCTGATATTTCAGTTCGCCCGTCGTGGGGATCTCGACATCCGTCTCCACCCCGCGCCGCACCACCTCGTAGAGGGCCGTGACGCTGTGTCCGGCGCCGAGCTCGCCGGCGTCGGTGCTGTCGTCGGCGAACTCTTCATCCTCCAGCGTGCGGTTCACGTACCCGATGAGCCGGTACGCACGCACTTCCGCTGGATTGAACTCGACCTGCACCTTCACGTCCTTCGCGATCGTGTGGAGCGTCGAGCCCAGCTCTTCGACGAGCACGCGCCGCGCCTCGGAGGCGGAGTCGATGTAGTAGTAGTTGCCGTTGCCGTGGTTGGCGAGCGTCTCCATCTTGTTGTCCTTCAGGTTGCCCGTGCCGAAGCCGAGCACGGTGAGCGCGGTCCCGCCGTCGCGCTTCTTCTCCACGAGCCGCTGCAGCGCGCCGTCGCTGGAGACGCCGACGTTGAAGTCGCCGTCGGTGGCCAGAATGACGCGGTTGATGCCGTCCTCGATGAAGTGCTCCTCGGCGACGGCGTACGCCTGCCGGATGCCGGCCGCGCCCGCCGTGGAGCCGCCCGCCTGCAGCCGCTCGATGGCCTGCTTGATGGAGTCGGTCTCGCTGCCGGGCGTCGAGTCCAGCACGAGCCCCGACGATCCGGCGTAGACGACCATCGCGACGCGATCTTCGGGCCGCAGCTGGTCGGCCAGCATGCGGAAGCCGCGCTTCAGGAGGGGCAGCTTGGCCCGCGACCGCATCGAGCCGGAGACGTCGACCAGGAAGACGAGGTTGCTCGGCGGACGCTCCTCCACCGGGATGCGGCGGCCCTGCAATCCAACGTGCACGAGGTCGTGGGTCTCCCGCCACGGCGCGGGGCCGGCCTCCATGGTAACCGCGAACGGGTGCGGGTCCTCGGCCGTCGGCGCCGGGTAGTCGTACTGGAAGTAGTTCAAGAGCTCCTCGATGCGCACCGCGTCCTTCGGCGGGCGCTCGCCGTCGCGGACGAAGCGCCGGACGTTCGTGTACGAGGCGCCGTCCACGTCGATCGCAAACGTCGACAGCGGGTGGTCGGCGACGGCCCGAAAGTCGTGCGTCTCGATCGGCGCGTAGTCCTCCGTGTTCCCGTGCGGCGGACGGTGCGGCGGATGGTGCGCCGGTCTTCGCACGGCCCCCGACGCATCCAGTGACCTGCGCGCCTCCATCTGCGGCTGCACGGATGGCTGCGGCTGCGGCTGCAGGCGGAGCGTCACCCGAACCGTGTCTCCGGCCGCCACGCGAACCGACTGGGTCGCCTGCCGGTAGCCCGGCGCGCGCACCCCGAGCGTGTGCTGCCCGGGCGGAACCGATTCGAGCCGGAACGTGCCCTGCCGGTCCGTGGTGGCACGCTTCGAAAGGCCCTCCACACGGACTTGCGCGCCACGAACGGGCTGCCCGCGCTGGGCGTCCGTGACCGTCCCGACGATCGTGCCACGCAGATCGCGGTCGTCTTCAGCGCTCGATGCGTCGAACGAAACGGTGGCGGTGAGAAGCAAGAGAAAAACACTGATCCCGGCGAAATAGCGCATGGCGGACGTGGCGGTTGCGAGCGGAGACGTGCAGAGCGTGTTCACCATTTGTGAACGAAGTCCCTCGCCGAGTTATTGCCCG
>CAYFSC010000097.1:0-11529 GCA_964345695.1 uncultured Rhodothermales bacterium
CCCCTTTCGACACGCATTCTTGGATTGATGGATACACTGCTCGCTTTGCCTGTTGTGCTGCCCGCGATTACGGGGGCCGTGGTGCTGCTGCTGCGCTGGACGCGACGGCTGCAGCGCATCGTCAGCGTCCTGGGCGCGGCGGCCCTCTTCGGCGTCGGGGCAACGCTTCTGGTGCAGGTTTCCAACCACGGCATTCAGGCGGCGCAGATGGGCGGATGGCCCGCGCCCTTCGGCATCACGCTCGTGGCGGACACGCTCAGCGCAGGGCTTATCGCTCTCACCGGGTTTGTCGCCCTGTGCGTGGCGATCTACAGCTTGGCCGGGCTCGATCCGGCCCGCGAGGAGTTTGGCTTCCACACGATGTTTCACATCCTGCTGATGGGGATCAACGGGGCGTTCATCACAGGCGACATCTTCAACATGTACGTGTGGTTCGAGGTGCTCCTCATCTCGTCGTTCGTACTCCTGGTGCTGGGCAACGGGCGCGAACAGCTCGACGGGGCGGTCAAGTACGTGGGCATCAATCTTGTTGCCTCGGTGTCCTTTTTGAGTGCGATCGGCTTGCTCTACGGCATGACGGGCGCGCTCAACCTGGCCGACCTGGCCGGGAGCATGCAGAACATCCGGGGCTCGGGGCTGGAGGCGACCGTGGCGATGCTGTTTCTGATTGGGTTTGGGATCAAGGCGGCGCTCTTTCCGCTGTATTTTTGGCTTCCGGCGTCGTATCACACGCCGCCCGCGCCCATCGCCGCCATCTTCGCCGGGCTGCTCACCAAAGTGGGGATCTACTCGCTCATCCGGGTCTTTACGCTCCTGTTCCCCGAGCCCACCGGATACACCCAAAACGTGCTCCTCGTTGTCGCGGCCGCGACGATGATCGTCGGAGTCCTGGGAGCGCTCGTGCAGCGCCATGTGCTGCGGCTGCTCTCGTTCCTCGTCATCAGCGCGATGGGCTACATCGTGATGGGCCTCGGCTTCTTCACGACGCTGGGCCTCGTGGGGGCGGTGTTCTACATCTTCCAGGACGTGCTTACAAAGTCCACCCTCTTTCTCATTGGGGGCATCATGGAACGGGAGACCGGCACGAACCAGATCCCAGAGATGGGCGGCCTGTACGAGCATCGCCCGCTGCTTGCCATCGCCTTCGTGGTGCCGGCGTTTTCGCTGGCTGGATTTCCGCCGTTCCCAGGGTTCTGGGGAAAGCTGACGCTGGTGCAAGCCGGTCTGCAGGCCGGGCAGTGGACGCTCGTGGCAGTGGCGCTCGTGGTGGGGGTGCTGACCCTGCTCGTCGTTGGGCAGATGTGGGCTCGGGCGTTCTGGCGCGCCTCGCCCCGCGAAGAAGGACTGCGTCCGCTGGAGGCCTTGAGCACGCGCTCGCTGCTGCAGGGACCGGTGGCCACTCTGGCGCTGGCTCTGTTCGTGATTGGCGTGTACGCCCAGCCGCTGTACGTGCTGGCCCAGCAGGCCGCCGTCAATCTGACCAACACGCAACCCTACATTCAGGCCGTTCTCGGGTGACGCGAGGCCGCACTCTTCTCACGTAGCTGTTGGCGACCCATGATTGGCACGATCGTCCGTACCGCCATCTTGACGATTTTCTGGACTGCGCTCCAGGGGTCCTTTTCACCGGGCAACCTGGTCTTCGGTGTGCTCCTTGCGTACGCCATCGTCCGGTTTTCCCACCCGCTGTTCGATGCCTCCGACCCGATGGAGCAAACGCGCACCTCGTTTCGCGCTCGCCCCCTGCGGCGTCTGTGGCGCTTCTTCGTGATGGTGCTGGTGTTCCTGTATGAGCTTGTCACGTCCAGCCTGCAGATGGCAAAGTTCACCGTGCAGCCGACGCTGGACATCCGGTCCGGCATCATCAAGTATCCGCTGGACGTGACGACAGACCGCGAGATCACGGCGCTCTCCAACCTTATTAGTCTCACCCCCGGCACGTTGACGCTCGACGTGTCCCGCGACCGATCGCATCTCTACATCCACACCATCAACGTCGAGACGGAGGGCGGGGAAGACGTCATTGCGGGCATCAAAGGAACGCTCGAGAAGCACGTGCACCGCGGCCTGGGGCCGGCCGAATGAACGGTCTTCCCAAAACTCCTCGGCCTGCCATGACTGTGTCGACGGACCTTGATGCATTGCGAGAGCGGATGCCGGAACAGGTTTACCTTCACGGGCTGACGGCAACCGCAGAGGCGATGTCCCGGTGGGAGGACTGGCTTTCGGACGCGGAGCGCCGCCGTTGCGCATCGTTTGGCTCGGTCAAGCGGAAGCGGGAGTTCGTCGCCGGTCGCGCCGCCGCGCGGACGGTGCTGTCCGAGGTGCTGTCGGTCCGCCCCGGAGCCGTCTGCCTGCGCCGTGCCGATGACGGAGCCTTGGACGTCGAGCCGCCGGGATGGCACGTCTCGCTGGCGCACTCCGGCGCCCATGCCGTGGCCGCCTGTGCCCCGCATCCCGTCGGAATCGACCTCGAGCAGATCCAACCCCGCGACTCGTCGCTCCGCCGATTTCTCTTTGCCCCCGAGCGGCGCGGCCTCCCGGATGCTCTCCCGTGGGACGCCAATACCTCGCTCCTGCTGTGCTGGACGCTCAAGGAGTCGGTTCTCAAGGCCCGTCGCTCAGGGTTCCGGCGTTCCCCCAAAGACCTGCACCTGTCGGTCGACGTTTCGGCTCGACGCGCCACCGTCGACGTTCAAGGCGGCAAGACCTGGGCGGTCTGGTTTGACCGGCTCCACGGCTGCTGGTGTGCCGTGGCGCTTCCGGCCTCCTCGCAGGACGCCGGCGAGGCCCCCGCTCCGACCGGTAGGCGGCGTACGCCAGAGTGAATCAGTCCGGCGCGGGCCACTCACTGCCTGTCCGTTGTGTGGAACCCTGCAGAAGCGAGATCCATGGGATGAGACGCAGTAGCGCGCCCGAAGGGGCCCTCCGCGATTGCCCCTGCGGTTCGGCAGGCGTTTGCGTTTGAACGCCGCAAAACGTTGATTCCCGAGTGTCCGTTTGTTCCCGTCGTGGCAGCCCGTGCGCTGTGCACCCGTGACTCCTCTCGATTCCGCCTTTCGTTATGAAAACCCTGCTTGCTGAGCTCGATCCCGAGCGCGTGGCCGAGGCTGTGGCAAATGCCGAGGAGCGCACGGCCGGCGAGATCGTGCCCGTGGTGATTCCGAAGAGCGGGTCCTACGATGTGGCTGTATGGCGCGGCGCGTCGGCGCTGGCGCTGCTCGCCATGGCGGTCGTCTTGTTGGTCGTACGCTTTTACACCGGATGGGGGCTTGGGTGGCTGTTCACCGCCTGGGGCCCGGTGCTGGTTGTCTCGGCGGCCGGCACCGTTGGGGCCCTGCTGGGCGCATACCTTCCTCCGGTGCAGCGCGCGCTCGTGGGGGATGATCAGTTGGATCGAACCGTTCACCAGCGGGCCCTCCAGGCCTTTGTGGAGGAGGAGGTCTTCGCCACCCGCGATCGTACCGGCATCTTGCTGTTCGTCTCGTTGCGCGAGCACCGCATTGAGGTGCTGGGAGACACCGGGATCAACCAGGCGGTCGAGCCCGACGACTGGGCCGACGTCGTTGCGCGAATCCGTACCAGCATCAAAAACGAGCAGCTCACCAGCGGCCTCGTCGATGCCATTGGCATGTGCGGGCGCCTCCTCGAACGCAAGGGGGTCGACGTTCACCCGGACGACGAAGACGAGCTGTCCAACCGCCTCCGTACCCCCGATTCCTGAGTGCCCATGTCGAATCGTAGATGCCGAAAGCGGGCGTGGATGCCGCACGGCGCTTTCGTTCTCCTCCTGCTCATCGGCCTAGCGGGCCCCCGAGGCGCACAGGCCCAGCCGCAGGTGCCGGAACTCACGGGACGCGTCGTCGACAACGCTGAGCTTCTGTCCTCCCAGACCGAGCGCGTGCTCGCGGCGCGCCTGAAGGCCCACGCCGACTCGACGAGCAATCAGGTCGCCGTGCTTACGATCGAGTCGCTGCAGGGAGCGATCTTGGAGCCGTTCAGCATTCGCGTCGCCCGGGCCTGGGAACTGGGGCAGGAGGAGTTTAACAACGGGGTGCTGTTGCTGGTTGCCGAGCAGGAGCGCGACATCCGGATCGAGGTGGGATATGGCCTTGAGGGCGAATTGCCCGACGTGGTGGCCAGCCGCATCATCCGCTACGAAATGACGCCTCGCTTTCGAAAGGGGGACTTCGACGGCGGGGTGCGGGCCGGCGTGGAGGCGATCCTCGGGGCCATCGAGGGCACCTACGAGCCGCCAACGGGCTCGTCCGACTCGTCCTCCCCGTTGGCCTCTCGCTTCATCGGACTGCTGTTTGCGATCTTTGGAGTCGTGTTCGGCGGCGGAGCGATGTACGCCAGCCTGCGCGCGGCGGCCCGAGGCGGATGGGTGGCGTGGCTTCTCACCCTTCTCTTCCTCGGCCCGTTTGTGCTCGTTGGGGGACTCCTGCTCGTCGGCGGCCTGGCCGTGTCGATTTTCGGCGAGAGCCCTTGGGCGCTGGGCGCCGGGTTCATTGGTGGGGTCACTGCGGCCGTGGGCTACCTCGGGACCGGCGTGTGGCTCATCCGTCACCCGAAACTGAAGCGGCTGCGCGAGAAGGCTGGGAAGGACGAAGCCATCGACGAAACCGTGGATCTTGGCTGGATGACCCTTGCACCCAGTTTTTGGACCGCCAGTGCCATCCGCACCTCGGGAAGCGGAAGCAGCAGCGGATGGAGCTCTGGAGGCGGCGGCTTCAGTTCGGGGGGAGGGGGCGGCTTCAGCGGCGGCGGTGGATCCTTCGGCGGAGGCGGCGCCAGCGGCGGGTGGTAGCCCCCCGCCTTCTGTGAGCCCGTGCCGTTCTCATTGCTTCGGAACCTGCACCTCTTGTGGAATCGCCGAGGGATCGTGCAGATAGTCCGGCAACGCCAGCGACAGCAGGGGCGCTGTGAGCAGTCCCTTGGAGCCGAGGGCCGTGAACGTCCACACCCGCTCGCGGTCGGGGAGGGGGCCGACGATGGGCAGGTTCGTCTGGGCCTGCTTCACGCGCACGCCGACCGCAACGTCCAGCGGAGCCATCGCGTCCACGCCGGGCAGCATGCGAGCCGTTTTCTCCTGGATGTACGCCGTTTGTTCCGGGTCGGGCGACAGGTCGTCGAAGTCGTGGTCGTAGCTGCTCCCGAGCACCAGTGTCCCGTCGGCCTCAGGGACGATGTAGCCGCGCCCCGACAGGGGAAGCTGCGGTCCGGCAATGCCCTCCGGACGCTCGACGCGAACGGTTTGCCCCTTGATGCCGCGCAGGTCCAGCGCCTCCAACTCGGCGTGGCCGGGATAGCCTTGTCCGAGGCACAGCAGCACCCGATCGGCTGACCGGTGTTCGGGGCCGCTCGCGGTCGCCACGGTGACGGCCGCCGCGCCGGAGCGTTCGTCCCACCCCGTCACGCGAGCACCTGTTTCGACGGTCGCCCCGTTGGTCACCGCCGCCCGCAGCAGCGCATGGATCATAGCGGGGACGTCCACAGCGCCGCCCTCAGGGATCAACATGGCGCCGTCAACGGTCTGGACGTTTGGAAAGCGCTCGCGTGCCTCGCGCTCCGGAAGCCATGTCGCCAGGGAGGGAAATTCCGCAACCGCCTCCTGAAACCATGTGACCTGTTTGTCCTCGACTGTCGGACGGAGCAGGCCGTCGTTCTGAAAGACCGCAGTGGCCTCCGCCCGCTCGAGGAGAAGGGAGACGGCCGAAAGGGCGTCGTGGGGCCGCCATACAGGATTGGCCCGTCGCCCCATCAGAGGGTTTACCAGTCCAGCAGCCGCGCCCGACGCGCCAGCCGCCGGAGCCTCGGCTTCCACGACGGTCACCGATGCCGATTCACTCAGAACGAGAGCCGCACAGGCCCCCGCAAGGCCGGCACCGACAATCAGAACGTCCGGGGGCGAAGCCATTGCGCGTGTGGGAGGCAAGCATCAACAGTCCTGTTGAACACGGCTCGAAACGGCGACGGTTCGGGACATTCCCGTGGAGCGCTCCGTTTGCACAAATAGTCAATATCTGTAGCCTGAGCACCCAAACAATGCCGATGAACAACGTCATCATCGTTGGAGGAGGCGCCATCGGACTGGCTACCGGCTTCGAGCTGGTGCGGCGCGGCACGCCGGCGACCCTTCTGGAGCGCAATCGGGCGGGGCACGGCACGTCCTGGCAGGCCGCCGGGATGCTTGCTCCCGACGCCGAGATTGGTTTCGAGGAACTGGAGCTGTACCGGCTGAGCCGGGAAAGCCTGCGGCGCTGGCCCGACTTTGCCCAAGCGGTGGAGCGGGCCAGTGGCAAGGACGTCGATTATCGCGACGAGGGCACGCTCATCGTGGCGGATGATCGCGACGCAGCCGAGAAGATCCGTCGCCTCTACGAATTTCAGCGCGAGCAGGGGCTGGAGGTCCAGTGGCTCACCGGGGAAGAGGCGCGGGAGATCGAACCGTTCGTCGCCCCGCGCCTGTCGGCGGCCATCCACGCGCCGTCCGACCATCAGGTGGACAACCGCGCGTTGATGGACGCTCTCCGGGACGCGTTCCAGGCGGAAGGGGGAACGCTCCACGAGGACACGTCGGTAGATGCCATCGTCCCGGATGCGGAGGCCCCTGCTGTCGTCACCGCGTCCGGCGATCGCGTCGAAGGAACGCACGTAATCGTCGCCGCAGGCGTCTGGTCGCGCGAGATCGACGGGCTTTCCGCGGACGCCCAGCCGCCGGTGCGACCGGTGAAGGGCCAGATGATCCAGCTCCAGATGGAGCTGCCGTTCGACCTGCGGCACGTCGTGCGCGGTCCCGATGCCTATCTGGCGCCGAAGTCCAACGGCCGGCTGGTCATTGGGGCTACGAGCGAAGAGATGGGATTCGATACGCAGGTCACGGCCGGCGGCCTGTACGACCTGCTCGAAGGGGCGTGGGAGGTTGTGCCCGGCATCCACGACTTGCCGGTCGACGACACCTGGGCAGGACTGCGCCCGGCCACCCGCGACCATGCGCCTCTGCTCGGGTCCAGCGCCGCACCCGGGGTGATCATGGCCACCGGCCACTACCGCCACGGCGTCCTGCTCACGCCGGTGACCGCCCAGGAGATCACCCGGCTGGTGCGGACCGGAGAAACCTCCGAATGGCTGGCACCGTTTTCTCCCACCCGTTTTTCCCCTGATCGCTCGCCTGCCACACACGCACCATGACGACTGCTTCCGACACGACCATCGATCTTGTCGTCAACGGCGAAGAGCAGACCGTACCGGCGTCGTACACTTTGCCCGATTTGCTGACCGACATGGAGATCGACCCGGATCGAGCGTCCGGCGTCGCTGTGGCCATCAACGAATCGGTGGTGCGGCGGCAGGACTGGGCGAAGACGCCGCTGCAGACTGGCGACACCATCGAAGTGATTCAAGCCCAGCAGGGCGGATGACGGGCCCGGCGGATTCGTTTGATCTGGCACTGCCACCACTGGAATGACTGACCACGCACCCACCAACGGCGAACGGACCGCGGACAACCCCGGCCTGCACATCGGCGACCACACGTTCGGGTCGCGCGTCATCCTTGGGTCCAGCAATTACCCAAATCCGCAGGTCATGCTGGATGCCCTGGAAGCGTCGGGCACCGAGCTGGTCACCGTGGCGATCCGGCGCGTGAACGTGGAGAACCCGGCGCCAGAAAGTCACCTCGACCTGATCCGCCAGGGCGGCTACGCCGTGCTTCCGAACACCGCGGGCTGCTACACGGCCAAGGAGGCCACGCTCGTGGCGCACCTCGCCCGCGAGGCCCTCGACACGGACCTGATTAAGCTGGAGGTCATCGGCGACGACGAAACCCTTATGCCGGATGTGGAGCAGCTTCTGCAGGCCGCCAAGACGCTCGTGGATGACGGGTTCACCGTGCTGGCTTACGCAAACGACGATCCCATCACGTGTCGCAAGCTGGCCGATCTCGGCTGTGCGGCCGTGATGCCGCTCGGGTCGCCCATCGGCAGCGGCATGGGCATCGTCAACCCGTACAATCTTCGCATTATCCGCGAGGTGATCGACGACACCCCCCTCATTGTGGATGCCGGCATCGGCACGGCCAGCGACGCCGCCACGGCCATGGAGCTCGGCTACGACGGCATTCTCCTCAACACGGCCATTGCTGAAGCCCGGCATCCGGTGGCCATGGCGCGCGCCATCCGCCACGCCGTTGAGGCCGGCCGTCTGGCCCGGTCGGCGGGCCGCATTCCGCGTCGGCTCTACGCGAAGGCGTCCTCCCCGATGGAGGGACGCGTCATGGAAGACACATGACGGTTCCTACTGCTCCCCGTCCCCGCGGATCGTTTCTGCACCTGCCGAGGTCAACCTCGACGAACCCGGTCGTGAGCTCGGCAGCGGCCGTGATCACGCGTTCTTCGGTTTCGACACGCTCCTATGGCACCCCTTCCGTATCCGCCGCTTGCCCTCATTGCCGACCGATTCACGGACGCGGCGCGGGCCGAGACCGCGCTCGCTGCAGTGCAAGCCGGCGTGCGGTGGGTGCATCTCCGCGATCATACCGTGGCCCCAGACCGCTTCAAGCAGGCGGCCCACACGCTCATCGATCGGCTGCGATCGATGGAGTCGGCCGTTACCCTCTCGGTGAACACGCATCTGTCGACGGCCGAGACGGAGGGAACCGGCATCCATCTGGGGTGGCGCGGGCCGTCGGTGACTGCGGCACGGTCGGCGCTCGACACCGACGCGCTGATCGGCTATTCGGCACACGAGCAGGTCGATGCGCACAGCGACCGGACGCTGGCGGTGGACTACTACTTCTTCAGCCCCGTCTTTCCCACCCCGAGCAAGCCGGACCATCCGGCAACCGGCGTTCCCGCTCTGCGTGACTTCTGCGAGGCGTCGCCCGTTCCGGTCGTGGCCCTCGGAGGCATCACCCCCGAGCGCGTCGGACCCTGCATACAGGCCGGAGCCCGGGGCGTCGCCGTGCTCTCTGGCATCATGGAGGCGGAAGCTCCGGTCGCTGCGACGCGCGCCTACCTCCGGGCTCTGGGAGCCACGACGGAGTAGCGGCGCCGTCAGAACCGATTGCCCGATCCAGGCGCAGGCCGTTTGTTCGAACGCGACCATCCCTCGAACTGCACACCATACACCGACACGCTGACGTCTCGATGACCAAACCGATCGCTCTCACCATTGCCGGAAGCGACTCCGGTGGCGGCGCCGGTATTCAGGCCGACCTCAAGTCGATGGAGGCCAACGGCGCGTTTGCGGCGTCCGTCATCGTGGCGGTGACCGCCCAAAACACGCAGGCGGTGACGGCTGCCCATGACCTCCCGCCCGATATTGTGGCGGCGCAGATCGACGCTGTGGTCGATGACTTGGACGTTCAGGCGTACAAAACCGGCATGCTGTCCTCGGCGGCCATCATCGAGACGGTGGCAGAGCGGGTGGAGGCGCGCGGCCTGGCGCCGCTCGTCCTCGACCCTGTGATGATCTCCAAGAGCGGTTTCAAGCTCCTGCAAGACGAGGCCATCGACACATTGCGGGAGGCGCTGATTCCGCAAGCCACGCTGCTCACCCCGAACCTGCACGAAGCTTCACACCTGACCGACGTCGCGGTCAATACGGTCGACGACGCAAAAGCCGCGGCCGAAGCGCTGCATGCCCTCGGCCCGGAGGCGGTGCTGGTCAAGGGGGGGCACCTTGCCGACACGTCCGACGCGGTCGACATCTTGTACGACGGGACCTGCTTCCGCATGTTTGCCGCGCCGCGCGTCGAGACGGAGAACACCCACGGCACGGGCTGCACCTACGCATCGGCGATCGCGGCGCACCTGGCGCACGGACGCGACCTGCCGCTCGCCGTAGATCGGGCGAAGCGCTACGTGACCCGCGCCATCGAACACGCGCTCCCGCTCGGCAGCGGGCATGGACCGACGAATCACTTTTTCCACCTCGACGCGGACGCTGCCTTCGAATGAACTATCCGTGAGACGCCGCCGGCAAGGATCATTTCCTCTGGCGTGTCGTGTGTGGTCATTGACACAGCGAGGCGCAGATGCTCGCTTCACTTCTGCCCGTAGCTCAGATGGACAGAGCGGCTGACTACGGATCAGCAGGTCGGGGGTTCGAATCCTCCCGGGCAGGCAGTTTCACCCCACAGCCCTCAGGCTTTCCGGCCTGAGGGTTTTTCTGTTTGTTGCGTGCCGAAAACCTACAGGGTTTGGATGCGGTCGATCAGCGTCTCGTAGTAGGAGCCGCCGATGGGAATCACCTCGCCGTCGATGACAAGTGTGGTGTCTTCGATGTCTTTGATCTGATCGATGCGCACAATGTAGGACCGGTGCACGCGCACGAATTGATCGGACGGAAGCTTCTCGTCGAGCTCCTTCAGGGTGCTGTGGATGAGGTAGCGCTTCGGCCCGGCCTGGACCATCATGTAATCGCCCTGCGCCTCGATCCATTGAATGTCGGAAAGATGGACCCGTATAAGCCGGCGGTCGACCTTCAGGAAGACGTGATCGGGGGAGTCGGCATCATCGGTTTCGGACCGGGCGACACGCACGTCCGGTTCGTCTTCCAGATCCGGGCTTTCCTTTGCCTGGGCTTTCGCTTCCTTGGTCATCTCATCCTCGACACGCGAGACGGCCTGCAAGAATCGAGAGTAGCGAACAGGCTTGACCAGGTAGTCGGTCACCGCAGCCTCGAAGGCATCCACGGCATACTTTTCCTTGCCCGTCACCATCACAATGGACGGGGGAGCGTCCAGCGAGTCGACGAGTTCCAGTCCCGACATGTCGGGCATTTCGACGTCTAGGAAAACAAGATCGACGTTCTCCTCCTGCAACACATTGGCGGCCTGGATGGCATCGTCGCAGGTCGTCACATGCTCCAGCTTGTCGTGGCGGTCCAAGTACTTCTTCAGGACCTTCTGAAACATGGGATCGTCGTCGACGATCAGGGTGCGAATCGTGGATACCATGATGGACTCGGGAAAGATGTGCGTGGAATCGGCAGCAAGGCGGAGATCTGCGATCGGACCCCGTGGCGTCTTTCGGGCGCGTCGTCGCGGCGTGGAGGGCGGCCCGAGGCACGCTGGAAAACGTGTGTACTCTTCCGAAACTTACGAAGGGAAGACGTTTCTTCCAAGCACGGTCCCCTCATCACAGGGCACCAATGAGAACATCGGCGCAAGCTTGGGTTCCCTGTAACTGAAGCGAAGGTCGTGCCAAGCCGGGATTCCGCGAGCCCATTCGTTGTGGCGAAAAGAATCCGCGCGGTCCATCAAGACGGGGACCGTGCGACCAACTCGATCAGATAGTCCCCGTACTCGTTGTTGGACATACGCCGGCCGATCTCCATCACGTCGTCGGAAGAAATCCAACCGTTGCGCCAGGCAATCTCTTCCGGACAGCTCACCTTCAGCCCCTGGCGCTCCTCGATGGTTTGCACGAAGTTGGCGGCCTGCAGCAGCGACGTGTGCGTGCCGGTGTCGAGCCAGGCCATGCCGCGCCCCATCACCTCTACCTGCAGGTCGCTCCACTCGAG
>CAYFSC010000098.1:0-9687 GCA_964345695.1 uncultured Rhodothermales bacterium
GGGCGAGTCCAAGCGCCGCCTCTTTCGCCGCACGGTGCAGGCCCGGCGGGTGGATCAGCGCGTCGACGAGGCCGATGCGCTTTGCCTTCTTCGGATAGATGTTTTTGCCGGTGAGCATCATCGTGAGCGCCTGCTGCACGCCCACGAGGCGCGGCAGGTACTGCGTGCCGCCCGAGCCGGGGAGGAGGCCGAGCTTCACCTCGGGGAGAGCGAGCTTGGTGCTGTCGCCCGTGGTGGCAATGCGGTACGAGCAGCCGAGGGCAAACTCGAGCCCCCCGCCCATGCATGGGCCATGAATCGCGACGACCGTAGGAATGCTCAGGTTCTGCACGCGGGCGACCATGCGATGACCGAGCCGGCTCGCCTCCCGTGCGTCCGCGGGCGCCTCGAACGACCGAAGCATTTCGATGTCGGCGCCCACGATGAACGAGTCCTCCTTGCCGCTGATGAACACGGCCCCGCGGATGGCGCCGTCGGTCTCCAGTCGCTCCAACACCTCCGTGAAGGCCTCGATCGTCGGCTCCGAAATCTTGTTGACCGATTCGTCGGGATCGTCAATCCACACGGTTGCGATGCCGGCGTCATCCACCTCCAGGCGGAGCAGATCAGTGTCGAGATCGAACGTTGTTTGGGTCATGAGCGACTTCGGTTGATTGAAGGGGGTGCGTTCGTCCTCGGTGCCTCGCGAAGGAAATCAGAGCCGTTCGACGAGCATCGCATGTCCCTGCCCGCCGGCCGCGCAGGCCGCGACGAGGGCCCACTGGCCGTCTTCTTCGTGGAGGCGGTTGGCGGCGGTGGTGACGAGCCGCGCGCCGGTGGCGCCGAAGGGATGGCCGAGCGACAGGGAGCCGCCGCGTGCATTCAGCCGGTCCATGTCGACGTTGCCGACCGGTTCGCTTCGGTTCAGCGACTCTTCGGCAAAAGTCTGCGAGCGGAGCGCTTCGAGAACGGCGAGTACCTGTCCGGCAAAGGCCTCGTGGAGCTCGATGACGTCGATATCGTCGAGCGCAAGCCCGGCGGCGTCGAGCACCTGCGGGATGGCGTACGCCGGGCCGAGGAGCAGTTCCGTGCCGGGGTCCTGCGCGACGTAGGTGTACTCCCGGAGCGCAGCCGTCGGCGTGTAGCCTTCCGCCTCGGCGTGCGCCTGGGCCATCAGCAGCGTCGCCGAGGCGCCGTCCGTGAGCGCCGACGAGTTGCCGGGCGTGACGGTGCCGTACGGCTTGACGAACGCCGGGGAGAGGCCCTTCAGCTTCTCCATCGACGTGTCGTCGCGAATCACGTTGTCCGTCGTGATGGGTTCGAAGTCGGGTGCGGGTGTGGCCGGGACGAGTTCCTTGTCGAGGCGACCGTCGTCCCGCGCCTCGGCAGCGCGCTGATGCGACATCAGCGCGTACTCGTCCTGCGCCTCCCGCGAGACGCCGAACAGGGCCGCGAGCTTGTCGGCGCTCTCGCCCATGACCTCGCCCGTCGAGTATTCCTCGATGGCGGGCGTTTCCGGAAGGAGATCGCTCGGGCCGAGACCCTTCAGCAGCTGCAGGTAGTCGCCCGCGTCCTTCGCCTTGCGCGCCTTGAAGAGCCGCTTGCGCACGCTGCGCTTGACGCGGATCGGCAGGTCGCTGAGCGTCTCGGTGCCGCCGGCGATGACCGTGTCCGCCAGCCCGCCGCGGATGAGATCGACACCGCTCGTCACGGCCTGATTGCTGGAAATGCAGGCCATCGTCACCGTGAAGGCGGGCACGTGCTTCGGAATGTCGGCGCCCAGGGCTGCCTCGCGCGCCACGTTGCTCGTCCGCGGGTCCTGCAAGACGCAGCCCATCACCACGCGGTCGACCGTGGCCGGATCGAGCTCCGTCCGGGTCAGCAAGCCCTTGAGCGCCATGCGACCCATGTCGTAGGCCATCGAATCGACGTAGCCCGTTCCGGAGCGCTGAAACGGAATGCGGCAGCCGTCCACGAGGACGGCGGTTTGGGAATGCGAACGCCCGTTTGACGAAGCCATCGTTCGAGGGGGGTTGGGAGGGAGAACGAGAAGGCAGAGGCTCGACCGTCACCGTGTCGGACCCGGGGTCGCTGTGCCTGTTGACCGCAGACCGCGGACCGTCGTTTCTTTCACGGGACCCGCGGTGTGGCGTTCGGTCCAACGGCTACCGGGAGGGACGCATCCAACGCGCTGGAGACAGTCGAGATCGAACTCTCGTATACGTGTCACGATCCGCCCGTAGCGTAACACTTAACACCGTTACGTGCAACCGGCGTGGACGGGGGAGATAGAGAATGGCGGATGGAGAATGGAGGATCGAACCTCGCTGGCTCCGGATGATTGAAGCATGCAACGAGTTCGCCGCGGTCTGCCGTCCGCCGTCCGTCGTCTTCTGTGGTATCGAAGCGGCGATTGCGCGCAGTTTCATCGATCCTATACGTTTACAAAAACATATGTCCGACCCCGACACCTCCACGTTCATCGGTCGCAATCCCGTCCTCGAAGCCCTGGAGCGTGGCGACGTGGGTCTGGAAAAAGTGATGTTGGAGCCGGGCGTCGGCGGCGAGCGGATCGGGAAAATTCGGGCGCTGGCCGGCGAACAGGGCGTGCCGGTGCAGTACGTGCCCACGAACCGGCTGGATCACGAGGCGCAGGGCGCGGTGCACCAGGGCGTGGTGGCCATCGCCGCGCCGATCCAGTACGCCGCCGTGGATGACATGCTGTCCGAGATCGCGCCGACGTGGGACGAGGTGCAGCACCGGCAGCCGCTCCTCCTCGTCATCGACCGCGTCACCGATCCGCGCAACTACGGGGCCATGCTGCGCAGTGCCGTGGCGGCGGGCGTCGACGGCGTCATCGTGCCGGCCACCTCGATGGCGCCCCTGAACGCGGCGGCGATCAAGGCGAGTGCGGGCACGGCAACACGCCTGCCCATCGCCCGCACCGACGATCTCGCGCGCACGCTCGAGGCCCTCAAAGAGCGCGGCTACTGGATGTGTGGAGCGGAGGGATCGTCCGAGACAACCCTGTGGGACGTGGATTGGGACCGGCCGCTTGCCGTCGTGATGGGCAGCGAGGGCGAGGGCCTGGCGTCCGGCGTAGCCGACGCGTGCGACGTGCTCGCGTCCATCCCCATGCGCGGCCCGGCCGAGTCGCTCAACGTCTCCGTGGCGACGGGCATCCTCTTGTTTGCCGCTGCTCGCCCCCGCATCGAGAAGGCGCCGACCGTTCAGAACTGAACCCGGAGTTGGAGGCCGGGGCGCGCGTCGCTTCCGTTCGGCGTCATCATCGTCGGTTCCACCCGCACCGACGTGGACGATTCTTTGGCCACGGCGGGCTGGTGCGGGTCATCGCCCGTCGCGCGGATCGCGTCCACGAGCGTCCATCCGCCCAGCACCACCGATGTCACGCCCGCCAGCACGTCGGCGGTTTCGAAGTTGGCGCGATCGGACAGGGCGATGGCGAGGCTCGTCGTTCCACTCGCCACACCGACCCCACCGGCAATCCAGCTGGGCTCCATGCCGCGCTCCTGCATGACGCCGTTGAGGAGCGCCGATCCGACGCTCAGGCCGAGGTTGGCGGTCTCTAGCCCTTCATTGACGGTATCCTTGTTCCTCTCGGGAGGAGGCCCTCCATACCAGGGCTGAATCATCGCGAGCTCCTGCCGGCTGAATCCGTATCGCGTGGCCCATCTGTCCAGAACAGGCGCGTCAATGTCGCGCACGGCAGCAAAGTGGTAGCGCGCGTCGATCCACTCGGCCAGGTCGCGCCCAATGGTTTCGGAGATGAGATGGCCGACGGCACATAACCGTCCCGATTCATCGATAAAGATGGGGGTTCGGCCCGGCACTTCCGTGTTCTGCGGGAACCGGCCGGCGGTCCAGTACGCGTGCAGCGCGTCCAGCAGATCGGCGCGGCGGGCCTGTTTCTCGGCCGGGAGATGCGACACGTCGCGAGCGCGCAGGATCGACTCGACGGTGGCGAGGTGCGTGCGAATCCGAAGCGACTCGGGCGTATTGGCGTCTGGCGCGGTGCCGAAGACCGTTCGGTACGATGCGTTGCCCAGCACGGAATTTACGGAGTGCACCGCGCGATCCATGGGGGGCGCAGACGGTCCGCGCAAGAGGACAAGTCCGAGGAGGCAGATTGACAAGCTTGTACACAGGAGAAGAAACGCACGCAGACGAGCCATGGGCGGACGGGAGGCAATGGAGGAAAGCGAGCCGCAGCGAAACACCGACAAGACGGGATCCTGACGTCGATCGTTCACCGGTATTGCACGGGAGGAGCGTACAGTGACCAGTCTCGGTCGGTATCGGGCAGAATGCGAGACGGCGATCCACTACTGGGTCGACTGCGGCACCGACTCGTCGGTCGGAGAGGCGGTGGGCTCGTCGGAGGAGGGGAGAAGTGTGCTGAAGCCGCGGCCCTGGTAGAGAAGAGCGAGGCCGCCGAGGAGGCTGTAGAACACGAGCTGGGCCGCGTGGGTGAGGACCGCATAGGTGGCGGCAGGAGCCTCGGGCACGTTGTACAGGAGGATGAGGGCCTGGATCGTGATGAAATGATACGACCCGAGTCCGCCCGGAGACGGTACGAGGATGCCGAGGGCGCCGATGGCCATGAGGGCCCAGGCGTCGAGCAGTCCAATGCTGTAGGGTTCCGCAAGATCGAGCATCCGGAACGGGATGTACGCCATGAGCAGGTAGCCGCCCCACATCACCGCTGTGGTACCCAAGATGACGCCCCGGCGCGGCGAGCGAACGAGCGTCAGCATGCCGTCGCGCATCGACACGAGCGTCGGGCGCAGGGTGGACGTCCACAGCTGGCGCACGGCCGATTGCTCCCGCTGCAGGCTCCGCCAAAACCACAACGCCACGGCCACGGAAAGCCCCGCGATGCCAACGCCTGCAAGAACGATGGTGTCAACCGGCCACGACTCGATCTGTAGCACACTCGGATCCAGCAGGCGCTCCTGGAGCAGGGACAGCTGGTCCGCCACGACGAGAAGGCCGCTGGCGGTGGCGAGGGCCAGCACGACCATGTCGAAGATGCGCTCCGAAATGACGGTGCCGAACAGGCTGCTGAAGCGGAGGTTGGTACGCGTGGCCATGTTGGCGGTACGCGCAAACTCGCCCATGCGCGGGGCCACATAGTTCATCATGTAGCCGATCATGGTCGACGAAAAGGAGGCCTCCAGCGTAACGTCCTCCACGTCTCCTTCCGAGACGCGGCTCGTGTCGGCGGGGAGCGCCTTGATCATCACCTGCCAGCGCCACGCCCGCAGCACGTTGCTGAAGATGACGACAAACACAAGGAGTGGAAGCCAGCGGTAATCGGCCACCCGGAACGCATGTGCGATCTTGCTGAGGTCCACCCCGCGGAACGCCAGATACAACAGCCCCGCAGCCAGCACGAAGCTGGCGGCCTGAAGCAATCGGCGACGCGTGCGTTTCGTCATCAGGGAGGGGAGGGAGTGCGTGCGAGGAGGGGGCAGCGGACGGGTCGCCGCAGGGGGCGTCAGGAGGAGCGAAGGTCGACCACGTCGGCGTAGTCGGGCGGGGTGAACGTAAAGTCACTTGCCCTCAGCCCGGGGTTCAGATCGATGTCGTCTAGGGAGATGGTGATTACCGATCCCTCGCGATCCGTCACCTGCAGGCGCGTCACGATGGGATCATTGGCACGCACCCAGAGCGTGACGTCCTGGAAAAGCGTCTGCGACGACGATGGCGTCAGGCTCAGCTTGCGGCGGCGCACCCCGTTCTGCCATTCCTCTTCGGCACGGACAATCCGATAGTGGTTCGCGTAGTCGGTGAAGAAAGTCTCCGGAGAGAACGTCGACGCATCCTGGTCGGCATGATTGATGATGACCTGCTGATCGGCAGGGGTGTAGATCCATGTCGTTGTGCCGTCGGTGACGAGCGTTTGCTCCTCGGTCTCGACCCGGTACTTCTCCTGTTTCAGGAGAAGCGTGCCCCGCATGCGCGTCGAGCCGCTGGCGAAGTCGGAGCGGATCTCCTGGGTAAATGTGGCCTGCAGCCCGTTAAGCTGCTCGTACCGCTGTTGAATGGTTTCGAGCAGGGAAAGGCTGTCGGCGGTCTGCGCCTGACCCGGAGACGGGGCCAGAATCGCAGCCAGCAGCGCCGCGAGGAAGATCGAACAGAGGCGAGACATGGCGATCAGGCACTGAAAGGTATGTGGAGCGACACAGAGGGAGCCCTCATCTTCTGAGGAGATCTTTTTCAAAACCCGATCCAGCCCCAAAAGGTTGCCGCGCGGCCTGTTCGATTTGGGTCAATCCAGAGCTAATCGGACAAGGGAAGACGGGCCCGGCGCTCGTGCACGGCCCCGTCGGGGGTGAGGGTGCTCTCGTAGAGATGGAACGCTCCGGCGGTGAAGTCGGAAAAGGTACGATCATCGTGCGCACGGAGGAAGGCCTGCACGGTGTCGGGGGCAGTGTCGTTCAGGCGCGCCAGCGTCACGTGCGGACGATAGGTGCGGTCTTCCGGGTCCACGCCGAGCGCCTCCAGGGCCTCCGAAACGGCGGTATACAGGATCAGCAGCGAGTCGGTGCGCTGGAAGCCCACCATCAGCACGCGGGGAGTGCGGCGGGAGGGCAGGACGTCGAGGCCGTAGGGCTTGCACGACACCGGAGGGACACTAAGGTCGGCCAGTGCGTCGCGGAACTGCGGAAATCGGGCCGCCTCCACGTCGCCGATGAACCGGAGGGTGACGTGATACTGACGGGGCGACGACCAGCGCGCGTCCAGAGCACCGGGGTCGCGGAGCGCCGCGCACTGCTCGCGCAGGGCTTCAGGCAGGTCGAGAGCGGTGAAAAGACGCATTGGGACGCAAGGGGACGAGAACAAAACACAGTAACACCTCCACCCGAGTTGCAGACAAACATGAAAGCGGCGAACCGGTGGATCCGTCGGGGGTTATATTTTCAACTCTTCCTCACATTCGGGGCATCGACGCCATGGGCATTCAGAAACTAGTATCGGGCGGTCAGACTGGTGTAGATCGTGCCGCGCTCGACGCGGCCCAGGAGCACGATGTTCCAGCGGGCGGATGGTGTCCACAGGGGCGGCGCGCGGAGGACGGTCCGATCCCCGACCGGTATCCGCTCAAAGAAACGCCGTCTTCCGAATACGCGCAACGCACGGAATGGAACGTGCGGGACAGCGACGGGACGGTGCTGATCACAGACGGCGAGCTGGAAGGCGGAACGGCGCTGACGCAAACGCTCGCCCTTGACATGGGCAAGCCGGTGGTGCATGTGCGCACGACCGACCCTGTGCCGGTGATTATGATCCAGGCTTGGCGGGAGGACAACGACATCCGGGTGCTCAACGTTGCGGGGCCCCGGACCAGCGAGGCTCCGGGCATCTACCACCGCGCCCGCACCATCTTGGACCGGTTGCTCGTCGAGGAACGACAGCCCACGACATAGGTCTCGGGCAACGTCGACCCATGTTCACTCCGCGGTCGTGTCGTCCGGTTCCGGCCGGTCGTCCGAGGGACGGCGGCGGTGACGTTGCGCAAACAGGTCCTCGCCGCGGGCCACACGCTTGGACGCGCGCCACAGCAACGCGACCCCGGCGGCTGTCGCCACCAGCACAAACACAAGGGCCGCCGGCCACAGAGGAGCCTCGAAGCCGAACTGGCTCGCGCGGATACCCGGATGCTCGACCCATTGCACGCCGAGCCACGCGGCAATGCCACTGCCGACGAGCAGAAACCCGAGCGCACCGGCGCGAAGCACGCGCGCGGCCGGAGAAGGAGACGGATCATTCGTCATGGTCAGGCACGTAGCGTTCGATCCATTCGTCTGACGCCGGGCGGACCGGGAGATCGGCGTCGCGCAGGAAGGCCTTGGCCTCCGCCACGCTGTGCTCCCGGAAGTGAAAGATGGACGCGGCCAGTACGGCACTGGCGCCGCCCTCCACCAGTCCGTCCCGAAGGTGGGGCAGCGTTCCGGCGCCGCCCGACGCGATCACGGGGATGCGAACACGGTCGGTGATTGCGCGCAGGAGCTCGATGTCGTACCCGTCCTTGGTGCCGTCGCGGTCCATTGAGGTCACGAGCAGTTCGCCGGCACCGCGTTCTTCAGCTTCCATGGCCCACTCGACCGCGTCGCGACCGGTCGGCTTGCGGCCGCCGTGCACCACCACCTCCCACGAGGGCGGGTCGGCGTCGGTGCGTTTTGCATCGATGGCCACCACGATGCACTGGTTGCCGAACGCCTCGGCGCCGCGCGTGATGAGATCGGGGTCCTTCACGGCGGCCGAGTTGATCGCCACCTTGTCGGCCCCGGCGTGCAGCATCGCACGCATGTCCTCGACCGAGCGCAGACCGCCGCCCACCGTCAGTGGGATGAAGACCTGATCGGCGGTTTCGCGCACCACCTCGTGCATGATGTCGCGATCCTCGTGGGTGGCCGTGATGTCGAGAAACACAAGCTCGTCGGCCCCAGCGGCGTCGTAGGTTCGCGCTTGCTCAACCGGGTCGCCCGCGTCGCGAATGTCGACGAAGTTGATGCCCTTCACGACGCGTCCGTCGTCCACGTCCAGGCACGGAATGATGCGTTTCGCGAGCATAAATGCGAAGGGTGGAGTGCGAAATTCGAAAGGTGAAATGTGAACACCAACTCCTGCGTCGGTGATGGGCAAAGGAGTAGATGTATCTATTGCCTACATACTTACACACATCCATCCTTCCACACACGGAGACGCGCAGCGGATTCGGCTCAGCATTCCTCCGTCGGGGGCGACATGTCCTCGCGGAGACGGGCTGTGGAGAACGTATCGAGGTCGATATTCTCCTTCTCGTTCCAGCCCCAGAATTGCTGACAGGGGAAGCGGTTCTCGTACAGCGCCGTTCCGATGATCACGGAGTCGATCCCGTACGACTCCAGCGTTTCGATCTTGAGCAGGTCCTCGTATTCGCCAACCCCGCCGGAGGCTGTGATGCGCGCGTCCTCGAGGTGATTCCCCAGTTCCCGGTAGGCCTGGATGTTGGGCCCTTCCATCGTTCCGTCGCGGCTGATGTCGGTGTAGATGATACGGCGGACGCCGCGGTCTTCCATCTCCAGCGCCAGGTCGACGGCGTCGACGCCCGAGCCCTCCGTCCAGCCTTCCACGCGGGCCTCCCCGTCGCGCGCATCGATGCCCACAACCACCCGGCGGCACGAGAACCGGTCGATGGCGGCCTCCACGAAGTCGGGATTCTCGACGGCTGCCGTGCCCAGGATGACACGGTATACGCCCCAGTCGAGCGCAGCCTTGATCTGGTCCATGGTGCGAATGCCACCGCCAAGCTGGATGGGAATGTCGAGCGCGTCGCAAATGGCGCGGATTTCGTCCCGGTTGTCCGCCCGATCCTCCGATCCGCCGCGTGCCGCGTCGAGGTCCACCACATGCAGCGTGCGGGCGTTCTGCACCCGCCATAGCTTCGCCATCTTGACGGGATCGTCAAAATAGATCGTTTCGTCTTCGTACGACCCCTGATGCAGGCGCACGCAGCGCCCACCGCGAAGGTCGATGGCGGGAATGACCAACGTCATGATTGGCGGAGCGAGTCGTGAACACGCAGAGAATCAGTGAACGGATGAGTCCGGCGTGGGAGTTCCGCGCCCCGAATTCGGAGTTCTGCGTTCGGAGTTCTGCGTTCGGAGGCGAAGGCCCGCATTACGAAGTCACGCATCACGA
>CAYFSC010000098.1:9787-11440 GCA_964345695.1 uncultured Rhodothermales bacterium
TTCGGAGTTCTGCGTTCGGAGGCGAAGGCCCGCATTACGAAGTCACGCATCACGAATCACGTCGAACCTAAATCCTGGATGTGCAACGCAGTTACGCAGGGACACTGGCCAGCACGTCCTCGTCCGTCGTCGCAAACGCCTCCAGAATTTTCAGCCCGCACACCTGGCTCTTCTCCGGGTGAAACTGCACGCCGTACACGTTCTGGCGATGCACCATCGACGGAAAGTCACGGCCGTAAGACGTCGTGGCGAGGACGTCTTCGGAACGGTCGGGGACGGCGTGGTAGGAGTGGACGAAGTAGACGTACGGTTCGTCGCCGAGGTCGTCGGTGAGCGGCGAGGCATGCGTCACGTCGAGGGTGTTCCAGCCCATGTGTGGGATTTTGAGCCCGTCCGCCCCGCCATTGGCAGCCTTGTGGAAATGCACCACCTGCCCAGGCAGCACGCCGAGGCCCTCGTGCACGCCGTGCTCCAATCCCTCGTCGAACAGAAGCTGCATCCCCACGCACACGCCGAGGAAGGGAACGCCAGCATCAATGGCGTCGAGGATGGGCGCTTCGAGGCCGCGCTCCCGGATCTCGCCAATGCATGCCCCGAACGCGCCGACGCCCGGCAGCACCAGCCGCTCCGCCGCGGTCACGCGCTCCGGGTCATCCGTGCGCAGCACCTCCGCTCCGACGCGCTCAAACGCCTTCTCGATCGAGCGCAAATTCCCAATGCCGTAGTCGATAATTGTGACCATCGCCGCGTGTCGGTTTTTGATTGTCAACTGCACGAACGTCGGCCTCCATCGGTGCTTGACGCGCGCAAATCGACAAGGGGTTATTCGTCGTTGAGTTCTTTGGAGCGCTCAGTGGCCGTAGCAACAGCGTTGATAATGGTTGTCCGCAGCCCCCGTGATTCCAGCTCCGACACCGCGGCGATCGCCGTACCGCCCGGCGTCGTCACCTCGTCGCGCAGGATGGCCGGGTGCTTGCCCGTGTCGATGGCCAGCTTGGCGGCGCCGAAGACGGTCTGAGCCGCAAGCTTGGCGGCCACGTCGCGCGACAGTCCCTGCTTGACACCTGCGTCGGTGAGCGCTTCGATAAACATGTAGACGTACGCCGGACCGCTCCCCGAGAGGCCCGTCACGGCATCCATCATCTCTTCGCGCGTCTCGACGACCTGTCCGACGGCCTCGAACATCTGCGTCACCTTCGCCACGTGCTCATCGCCAGCGTACGTGCCCCGAGCGATGGCTGTCGCGCCCTCGTCGACCAGGGCGGGCGTGTTCGGCATGGCCCGCACGACCGGCTGGTCCTGGCCCATCGCAAGCTGCAGCCGCTCCGTCGTTACGCCCGCGAGGACGCTCACGATGAGCACGTCGCGCGCAATGTAATCGCGGATTTCGGTGATGACCTCGGCCTTGCTCTGCGGCTTGATCGTGAGGACGACGATCGAGGCCTCACGCACCGCCGCCACGTTGTCGGGGGTGGTGTGCAGGCCGGGGTGCTCGTCCGCCAGCGCCTCCAGTGCCGACGCTGTGCGCCGCGTGGCGATGATCTGGTCGGGCGCCACGAGCTCGCCCCGAATCATGCCACCGAGGATCGACCGGCCAATGTTGCCGGCTCCGATGATCGCCACCGTTTCGTCAGAAAGCATGCGTTTGCGTTG
>CAYFSC010000099.1:0-4046 GCA_964345695.1 uncultured Rhodothermales bacterium
ATGGCCGAGTTTGAGGGCGTGTACGCCGACATCTCGTACAACGATGCGCCGATGGCCGGCGGCGACGGCGAGGCGCATTACTTCCGCCATCTGGAGCGGCTGCTCGACGATCCGGTGCGGCGCGATCGCATTCTGTTCGGTACGGACTATTTTCTGATCCGCATGCGCCTGCGAGAGTCCAGCTTCTGGGCGTACTTCGAAGACCGCCTCTCTGCCGACGCGTTCGCCCGCATCACCGACGCCAATCCCCGCCGGTTTCTGGGCCTGTCTGCACGGCCGGCCCGGCTGTCGTGGGCGCTGGACCACCACGTCCGGCTCGTCGCCGAGAACAGCGAGCGCTGCGCTTCGCATCCGGCTCCCTGGCTGGCCGAGGCCATCCAGGAGCGGTTCGGCGACGTGACGTTCCCGGTTTCCGACTTCGGCCCGCGCTGGAGCCGCAACAATCAGGCACACTGGCATCTGTACTGGTTTCTGCGCGACAACGAGATGCGCCCCGACCATCAGCCGCCGTTCGACGAGGCCGGCTCTCTGCGGCTCCGCAAACTCAAGTATTGGACCAAGGAGCACGATCCGGCATCCCTCTTTGCCGCCCACCGGCGTGCCTTCGCCGAACGCATCGACATGCAGCTCACGACGTGGGGCGCTACGTACGAAGCCGACTACAACCGTGCCCAAGCGCGCAGCGAGCTCGACGCCTTTCTCGACGACGGCCAGCGCCGCATCGTAGAGCTTGGCGCGCGCTGCGATCGCCTCTACCTTTTCCAGCAAGAACAGGTGCAGCGCTTCCCTTCACCGCCTCCTGACGCGTCATGATCCGGCTTTTCTTCATCGCACTGGCGGGTCTCGTCCTGCTAGGAACCCAACCTGCGGCCCGCGCCCAGACCGTCACGTCGTTCGACGCGGACCTCGCACCTCATCTCCTCACGGCCGATCGGACGTGGGCCCCCGGCCTCACGCCGGATCTCCGCCTGAACGCCGAACACACCGGATTCTCAACGTCCTGGTTTGCGCGCGCCCAGACCGGAGGACCGCTGCTGCTAGACGCCGATTTGGCTACCGAAGCGCTGTCGGTCTCCGCTGCACTCGGCATCGCCCGCAACTTTTTTCGTCCGAGCCCGACGCCGCCTCCCCCGCCCGGCGCACCGACCGTCCCCTCTCCGCCGCGAACCGGAGCGCGCGACTTCGGCCGGGTGGCCGCCGGGCTGAGCCTTCGCTACGAGACCACCCAGACGTTTGAGGATCAGACCCTGACGGGCGGACTCCAGCTGACGTACTCGATGCGCGGACAATCGGGGTGGGCACGCCTGATTCCAAGCGTGCACCTGTCTGCCGAGGGCGCGCTGCCCGTCCGCGCCGATGCCCGCGAAGCGGTCGACGCCGAGACGAACGGATTCGTGCTCCTCCGTGGCATGGCCTCCATCACCCCTGGTTTAGGCGCGGCCTTGCCCCCCGACTGGCTGGATCCACTCGACCTCCACGTGTTGGTCGATGGACGCTGGGAAGGTGCTACGGGGTCGGCGTGGCGGTCGGAAGGGCTCGACACGGCCTTCTACGCCGCCGCCACGCTCCTGTACGCGTTTCGAGACGCCGTGGGCGTCGTCGAGCAGCTCTACGTTCGCTTTTCGGACGGGCGCGTGCCGCCCACCACGGGGGCCGACCGGACATGGACGTTCGGCGCCGTCGTAGGCCTTCCTGCGAGCGATTCCCGACCCGGTAGGTAGCGGACTTCCAGACCGGCACTGCCATCCGGGCACACACAAAAAGCCCCGGCGATCGGCCGACCGCCGGGGCTTTTCACGTCGCAAGCACGCGTTGTCTTTACGCGATGCCGTGCCGGTTCTGGTAGGAGCGCAACACGTTGAAAACGTGCCGCCGCAGCCGCTCAGAATTGATCTTGTCGCTCTTCGCCCACCGCATAAGCGTGTTATAACCGCTTCGTGTATCCATTTCGTTTAGCACCGACAGGGCCATAATGCGCAGGTCCTCGGGTGCATTCTCGTCCAGCACGATGTTGGTCACAGGCGCCACGAGGGCATCAAACGTGACGTTCGGCGGCTGCTCACGCACTACGATGAGAAGCGTCGCGAGGCCGTCCTCCTGTGCGTCCTGCACCGACTGGGTGAGTACTTTGGTCATTTGCGCTTCGAAGTGCTGGGTCCAGCGAGGGGTCGTCTGATCCTGGGCCTGCGCCGTCGGTGCGCCGAGCGCAAGCATTGCACCGGTGATGAGCAGAAAGCACGAGGTCAAGAGAAGAGGGCGTCGGTCAGAGGTCATGGCAGAATCGGAGGTTGGTCGTGAGAGCGAGACGTTGGGAGGAGGTGCGACTGGCACCGTCTTCATCCACCAACACGAGACCTCCCTTGGGATGGTTACAGAGGATCGAAAACTTTTTTGTCAGGGTCGAACGGTAGGCAGCGCGGCCCCGCCCCCCTTTTGCCTTCGATGGGGAAGGGAACCAAACCGAATTGCAACCCGAGTTGCGACGGGCCTTCCGCGCAGGACCAAGGGTGTCAGTAACGGGCTGCTCGCCGGAGAGAACAGAAGACGTGCAGCGGCCTCTCTGCAGCCTCACTCGTTGCGCGTTTGTCCGCGCGTCGGTATGTTGAGATCCATGCGGAAGCGCTTCCATTTTCGCGTTCTGCCTTTCAAACTTTTGAGTCTGTATGTCACCTGCTTCAGACGCCCAGGCCCGCCAGCGGACCGATGCTGGCTCTGAGGACCTGAATCCGTTTCACATCGCGCGCCAGCAGGTCGAGCAGGCCACTCGGTACCTGCCGGACCTCAACAGCGGCCTCATCGAGTTTCTGATCCGTCCGGGCCGTGTGATTACGGTCGAGTTCCCCATCCAGATGGACGACGGCTCCGTGAGAAGCTTCGTCGGCCACCGCGTGCTCCACAGCCACATGCGGGGGCCGGGCAAAGGCGGGATTCGGTATCACCCAGACGTGACGCCCGACGAGGTCCGTGCGCTCGCGTCGTGGATGACCTGGAAGAGCGCGGTCGTCGACGTGCCGTTCGGCGGCGCGAAAGGCGGTGTGGCATGCACCCCGAAGGCGCTGTCGAAAAGCGAACTCCGCAAGATCACCCGTCGATTCATTGCGGAACTCGGCGACAACATCGGACCGCACACCGACGTGCCCGCGCCCGACGTCAACACGGACGAGGAGACAATGGCATGGGTCTACGACACGTACGACATGATGCACCCCGGCCAGAACAACTTCCCGGTCGTGACCGGCAAGCCGGTGGACATGAGCGGCTCGTACGGACGGCGCGAAGCCACCGCACGCGGACTGCTCTTTGCCACCCGCATCGCCATCGAGCGCGGCGTGGTGGACGGGCTTGAGGATCTGACCGGCGCGTCGGTCGCCATCCAGGGCTACGGCAACGCCGGATCCATCACGGCCCAGTTCTTCGACGCGGCGGGAGCCACGGTCGTCGCCGTGAGCGACTCGCAGGGCGGTGTTCACGCGCCCGACGGCCTCGATCCCGATGCTGCCCTCGCCCACAAGTCCGAGACCGGCTCCGTCGTCGGCCTGGCTGGCACGGAACCCATCACGAACGAGACCCTGCTGGAGCTTCCCTGCGACCTCCTGATTCCTGCGGCGCTGGAGAACCAGATCCGCAGCGACAACGCCCCGAACGTCCGGGCCCGGTTTATTGTCGAGGCTGCGAACGGCCCTACGACCCCCGCCGCCGATCGCATCCTGGCGGAGCGCGGGATCCCCGTGCTGCCCGACATCCTGGCCAACGCCGGAGGCGTAACCGTCAGCTACTTCGAGTGGGTGCAGAACATCGAGAACGAGCAGTGGGAGCTTGAGGTGGTCAACGAGAAGTTGCGCACCAAGATGGAACGCGCCACGCACGCCGTCATCGACCGGCAGGCCGAAACCAACAGTGCGCTCGACGAGATCGCCCAGAACCGGTCCAACGGCACACCGTCCGACGCGCCCGACCCCATCGACCTGCGCACTGCGGCGCTCGTCGAGGCGGTGGGACGCGTGGCCGACGTCGCCAAGAAGCGCGGCATCTGGCCGTGAGGGCTC
>CAYFSC010000099.1:4146-11420 GCA_964345695.1 uncultured Rhodothermales bacterium
GGTGGGACGCGTGGCCGACGTCGCCAAGAAGCGCGGCATCTGGCCGTGAGGGCTCGGGCGGCGGCCGCGGCACGGATAGGCGCGGCCGTCCGGGACGCGTCCCTGCACGCTGCATCCGGCCTCACATCAGGAACCCGCCGATGACGAAGGCGGCGTACAGCGCCACAAGTACGCCCCCGGCCCAGCGCGGCACCGTGCGTCGCAGGAGCACGGCGGCCGTGAAGCCGACCGCCAGGAGCGCCACCGGCACGTAGAAGAAGCGCGTGTCGGCCCCAACAGGAACAGGACGGACGAGCGCAATCACTCCGGCGTTGAAAAGAAAAAATGCGAGGACGGAGCCCACCACGTTTCCAAGGGCAATCTCGGGCCGGCCCTTCAGCGCTGCCGGCAGCTCGCGCGCCAACTCCTCGATGCTCACGAGCAGGGCGAGGAGCGTCATGCCGAAGGCCGTGTCCGTCAGCCCGATCCGTGCCGTGAGCACCGTCCCGGCCTCGACGACCAGCTTGCTTCCGCCCGTAATGGCCGCCAGCGACACCGCCAGCATGCCCGCTGCCTGCCACAGCGTCGCTTCGGAGTCGTCCTCGTGCAGCGCCTCGGCCACTTCCCCGCTGGGCTCAATGTGGACACCGCGTCGCCCGAGAATGTAGAGCCAGGCCAGTGCCAACGCGTAGGCGCCGAGCAGGAGGACGCCGTCGATCCGCGACAGCATCCCATCAGCAGCCAGGCCGCCGAGGAGCCCGACCGGCAGCGGGAGCAGCACCACGATGGACCGGGGCGCGCGTTCGAACCGCAGGGGAACGGCGAGCGCGGTGATGCCGAGCGCAAGGGCGATGGCCACCATCGCGGAGCCCACCACGGTGCCGAGCGCAATGCCGGGGGCACCCTCCCACGTGCCGGTGCTGCCGATGAACAGGTTCTCCGGATCGAACCCGACGAAGAGAACGCTGATCAGAAAGGCCGACAGCCCGGCGTTCGCCGCCGTACCGACGACGGACTCGACGAGCCGCTCGGAGAACACCAGAACGAGGGCAAGTCCCACCGCGAAAAGAAGAAGCGCAACAGGGACACTCATGAACCTGAGCATCGCGGTCTACAGACAGCCCGGCATCGTCACCGGGACGCAGAGCCATCACGACAGATAGTCCAGCGCCCGCGTCAGCGCCTCGCCTCGCATGCCGGTGGTATCCACGTCGAACGGCTGATTGGCCCCGTCAACCGAGGCGCCGGGGAGGCCGCGCCGGGCATTGTCCGTCTCAATGGCATGGTTGTTCTTCAGCAGCAGCGCGGCCATCTCCACGTTGGGTGCCCCGGACCGCCCGACGGCGTCCATGAACTTCGTCTGCGCATCGTGCCAGTCCTGAAGCGCCTCGGCAACGGGCTCAAGCACCGGGCGCTGCTTCTCTTCCGGCGCGCGCCGGTCCAGCGACTCGGCCTCGCGCAGCGCCGTCACAAGCGCATCGCGGGCCGCGTCGCAGTCGGCGGCGTATTGCTCCAGTTCAGAAACGATGTCGTCGGAAAGCATGGGCGTTGGGCAGGATCGAAAAAGGGTTCAGCCATTTTTGATGATAGGATCTACAATGGCGAGGCTCAACCCCTGCCCCACCGCCTCGATTTCGAACCCGGGCTGGGCCCGTTATCATGGAGCGGCCGTGCTGGGGTGCCAAGGAGAGCGGCCATGTCTTCGAAGGACAGGTCCAGTCGCTACCGGAGGAAATCGATGCTTTCCGCGTCGAATCCACGTTCGATGCGCTCGAGGACCTCGTTGCGTTCATTGGTCTCCTTCAGCCCGATGGACCAACCAGGGTGGGAGTGCTCTGCGGTTGGCATCGCGGTATTCGGCAGATTGGCAGAAATCCATTGACATGTGTGCGGTACCGACGGCCCCGAAGAGGGTTGCGACCCAGACCGACGCGCTCGGCATTTCGGATTCCGAGTTTCCGAAGTCGAAACGCGAAAACGTTCGATGTCCAACCCCGAACGTTTAACGTTCCAACGTTCAACGCCGGACCCGCTACTCGAGAATGAACCACACGCGCCGGATACCGTCCGGCCCCACGTCGTAGATTTCGGCGGCCTCGACGGTGCCGCGCTCCGGCAGACCGCGGACGCGGACGTGGTCGATGACCGTCGAGCCCGTGACGATGCGGTTCAGCACCTCGCTGTGCACCCACGGCGACTCGGCAAAGCGCTGCTCGTAGCGCGGGCGGAGGGCAGACCGGCCGTCGTAGAGCAGACTGTCCGGGTGGAGGTACACCTGCACGTCCGGCGCAAAGGTGCCGACGTACGCCTCGAGATCCATCGCATTGTAGGCGTTGACATGCCGTTGGATGAGCGTCTCCGGCGTCTCAGGGACGAGATCCTCCGGCGCGAAGACGTGCCCGCCCGCCACGACGCGATGGATGCGGCTCCAGTGGCGGATGTCGGTGCGCGGATCCTCGGCAAGCACCACGAAGTCGGCGAGCATGCCCGTCTCGATGGTGCCGAGGTCGTCTCGGCCCGCGAGGCGCGCGCCGCCGACGGTGGCCGTGGTCAGGATCTCGCGCGGCGACAGGCCCGCGGCGCGCATCAGCTCAATCTCACGGTGGATCGCCGGGCCGTGCGGCGTGCCGATGTTGCCCGCGTCGGTGCCCGCCACGATGGGAACGCCCGCGTCGTGCAGCACGCGCAGGTTGCGGATCGCCGTCGAGTCGGACGGCACGGACGGCACCGTGCGCATGCGCTCCCTCATCTCCGGCGACACGAACGAGTCGGGCAGCGTCCACAGGTCGAAGAGTGTAGCGAGAACCTTCGGCTGTGCAAACCGATGCTCCGCGGGCGTGAAGTCGAGTGCCTGCGCGAACGTTTCGCGGTAGCGCTCGCTCACCATGATCGTCGGCGTGTAGAGCACGTCCTCGTCCTTCAGAAGCTGGACGAAGGCGTCGTCCACCGGCTTGTTGAACACGCTGTGGACGAGGATGTCGGCGCCGGCCTCGACGGCGGCGCGGGCCGTTTCGAGTTGCGTGGCGTGCACGGCCACGCGAGTGCCGGCCGCGTGCGCTTCAGCGATCGTTGCCTCCGCGATGGGGCGGAACGCGGCGGGCGTCTCGTTGGGCCGCACGATGTACCAGATCTTGATGAGGTCGACGCCCGCCTCCACTTGCCGCCGCACCTCAGTCCGCGCTTCGTCCGGACTCTCGATCTTCAGGATGGGCGGATCGCCCTCGTCGAGTTCCGGACGCTCGACGCTGGACAGGAGCGGTCCGGCCACGGTCACGCGCGGGGCTTTCGCCGTCGTGTCGGCGCGGGCGCGAACGTCGAGGTTCCACATCGGCCCGCCCACGTCCACGACCGAGGTAACCCCGCTGCGCAGGTAGTGGGCAAACGTGTCCGGCAGCCGGTCCTTGATGCGACGCAGTTCCTCGGCGTAGGGGCGCGCGGCGCGCAGGTCGAGGACGTCGGGGCGCGTGTAAAGGCCGCCGCTCTGGAAGAAGTGCACGTGGCCATCCGTCAAACCGGGGATCAGGTAGCGACCGCTCGCATCAACGATCGTCGCTCCCTCCGGAACGGAAACCTGCGATGACGGCCCGACGGCGACGATGCGCTCCCCCTCCACGACGACCGTAGCATCCTCAACCTCCGGCGCTCCCTCCGGATTCACCACGGTGCCGCCGACGAACGCCGTGGGCTGCGACGCTGCAGGGATCGCGGCGACGATGAGCAGAACCCAGCCAGCCAGGAACCCACGACGCATTGAGGCAGCCATCTCCACGACGTTCATTGGGACAAATGGAACGGAATTGCAAGGGGAGGCGCACCCTGTCTTTACACCAGATTCAAGGGTAGACGCTCTACCTCTCGCCGCTCCATATGTTTTGCCGCGTCCTTCTTCCACGCAAAACGCCCGCCCCACGAAAGCAGGACGGGCGCGTGCTGGCGTTCTACGATGTACACCCAAGGAGCGACGTGCCCTTGACGTGCACATCGGGGATGTTTAGAACGAGATCTTAGCTGTCAGAGCGCAGGTACTCATTGCCTTTCCGCTCGCGAACGACGGCCTTGTAGGAGTCATCCTCTTGCTGTGCAGAACGAACGATGATATTTTCTTTCCCGAATCGACGGTACAGTAAGTTTCGCAGATTCTGTACGTCGTTCTGCTCCAGGTCGGAAAGCACAATCGACTCATCAGAGTCCAACTCCATCCATTTCTGCGCCACGGGCTCATATTTCGACGTACGTCCGCGGGTGCCAGCGGCTCCGAGTTCGCGTTCGGCTTCTTCTGTCTTTTTCACTTCCATTTGAATTTCCATGAGTGCGGATTGCATTTGAGTTCGATGGTGGGGTAAGTCTTCTCCATCCCTAATTCTTGCAATGGCAAAGGGGTTTCATCTTGTTCGTGTTTTCGAATACAAGCTTGTTGCCATGACTTACCGGTGTCTATCCCCCTTTCGGAACGACTCTTCCATCGTTGTCGGCGCTTGTTTCTGATTGCCCTACCTGCGAAGACATAACCGTCTACACCGTTACGCGTCCACCCAGCCGTTCGATAAAAACCATTTAAATTCAGCAGACGTAAGTCTTGTCTTGGCTCAGGTGTCCGGTGCCTTTAGGACCCTTCTTTCACGTGAACTTGACAGGCATCCGTGATGAAAACAAACTCCGAGATTCCGCTGCCACTCCGCGTCGTGCCGCCGGACAGTAGCATCTCGCGCCGTCGAACTGTGGAATTTCTTTTCTTTATTTAACTCATACTTTATTCACGTCATACGGTATGAAGTGATTTTTCGGTCGGCGGCTCTTCGGTTTGCACGACCGGGATCTCTTCTACATCCCCGCACCGGCTTGCTCCTTCCAGATGCGGTTCATGTGGTTGATGGTGTCGAGTTTGATCACCATCTCGGAGCGTCCTTCGTTGTCCGCCTCGGCACACTCGCGGGCTTTTTCGTGCAGCGCCTCCAACTCCCCCCGCTCGAAGCGATCGATTTCTTCTTGCGTGCGGTCGAGCAAGAACACCTGGATGGCACTCACGCTGGGTGCCTCCGTTCGGTCTTCAACAGAAATCTGGGATTCGCCGGCCGCCGCGCCGTCGGTCTGGGTTCGTTCAATGAGCTCCCGCCGCCGCTCCGACGGGGAGCTCTGCGCCGGCAGGTCGAGGTCTTCGTCTTCCTCCTGAAGCTGCTGCACGACCTCGTCGTTCCGATGGATAAAAAACTGGATTCGTTGGGCCGTGCGCCCGCTGTATTCAACGTTGAAGGTGAAATAGATGTCGGCCTTTTCCCGGAGCTCGCGCTGTGCCTTCTCCAGAACGTGATACTTCATCTCCGAAAAGTACCGGTAGGAGTTCTCTAGTCCGAGAATTTCCCGAAACTCCTGCACCGAGATGCGAAGCACCGAGATCCCCTCTCGCATTTTCAGAAGCTCGTAAATGCGCATTGAGTGCTGCGACGTGAGACGGAGAAAGAAGCGCAGCCGGTACATGGTAAAGCGCCGCTTCAGGCGAAGCAGGAACGGCTTCATGTCGTCGTTAAACTTCGCCTTGATGCAGCCGGAACCCTCGACGTATTCGCACTTGGACATGCAGTTGTAGCCGGTGTATCGCCGACGTCCGTCCTCCGTGGTGGTGCGAATGTGGATCTTCTGGTCGAGGAGCTTCTGGCAGATCTCTTCGCCGCGGTTGTAGAGATCCTCAGAACTGGTATTGGACCGCTCGATCAGGTCCTTGATGTACACCCGCTGCTCTTCGAAGCTCGTATCGTCCTTTTCCAACTGCGCGATGAGCATGGCCACCACCCGATGCTCCAGCTTCGTGAAAGGCATACGGGCTTGCACGAGCCGATTCGATTTCACAACCAGCTCGTCCGACGAATACGAAAACTCCAGCTGTTCCTTCGGCATGACCTGCGGACATCGCGATCTCTCTGAGCGTTTCGGTGCCGCTTCCCTCCCGAACGTGGGTTCTATGAGGAAATCGGTGTCGGCACCGGACCTTTCCTCGACGAGGGACCGCAGGGTAGGCAGAGAAGCGTGGAAATACCACTCTCACACCGATTCTCTCATAGTTAGCCTGTTCGGGAAGAAGCCCGCCTCCAAATCACTCCACGAAGGCATGCACCGACACCGATTCTCTCATAGTTGACACCGGTCGATGGGCGGCGGAGACCTTGACACCGATTCTCTCATAGTTGAGCTCCAGCGACACCGATTCTCTCATAGTTACACACCGATTCTCTCATAGTCCGACACCGATTCTCTCATAGTTGACACCGATTCTCTCATAGTTGACACCGATTCTCTCATAGTTGTTTTCTCTAAGTCCATAATTTCCATGGTCCCCCAGCGCGCTATAATGTTTAATAATTAATGTTGTAATAGAATAATCACGCGCGCGAGGCCAGCACAGCACTCTGACTTGCAGACAAACCACGGCACAAGCGCGGTTTTTACTCGTGCACGGGATTCCACGCGCCGCGAACTCCCGTGCTCACCTTCTCCCAATCAGGTGACAGCCATGGCCGAACTTCTTTCCGCTGATCGTTCCCAGGGCGACACTCTTGCTCTTCTTCCCCTCTTGTACGTGGCTTGGGCCGATGGCATCCTCACCCCGTCCGAAACCAAACAACTCCGGGACTCGGTGGAACGGTTGACCGACATGGACGACGGTGGAACCGACCCACTGAAACAATATCTGGACCCGCAGAATCCACCGGATGCACAGACATATGCAGCCTGGAGACACAAGCTACGGGCTGCCGCCGCCCGGTCTTCTATCTCCAAGCGATGCTCTCTAGCCGATCTGGGTGCCGCAATGGCACGGGCCGGAACTGACGGCGAAGAGGTCTCAGAAGGGACCTATCGGGCCCTCCAAGAGATCGAGGAAGAGCTCGGGATCGACGGCAGCGAAGCTGTCTGCGATCTTCTCGCCACTCGTCCTGCACCAACCCCTCCAACTGCGGCAGAGTCCACCTTCGATGTCCGCGCCCTTCAGTCCCGGCTCGATGAGCCCCACGAGGCGCTCCGCTCTCGCTTGCGAACTCTTCTGTCTGACCCCGCCTTCAACCTCGACCGAAATCAACCCACGTCCGCCTACCGGGAGGATATCCTGGATGCCTGCACTCTGCTGGCAGAGCAGGGACTTGGGGCAACGGCCTATCCGCCTGCTTACGGCGGCGATGGAGACATGGCGTCGTTCATGACCACATTCGAAATGCTGGCTCACCACGACCTGAGTCTGGTGGTCAAGTTTGGCGTCCAGTTTGGCCTATTCGGCGGAAGCATCCAGCATCTCGGGACGCAAAAAC
>CAYFSC010000100.1:0-11368 GCA_964345695.1 uncultured Rhodothermales bacterium
GGGTGCAACTTCGCAAGGGGGGCCTCGGTACCTGTTGCCGCGCTGGGGCCTTTGGCCCTTTTTGTCTGACAGAACCTGTGGAGTGCCTCATGTCCGCCGTCCGTTCGCTTCTCGTTCTGCTCCTCGTCCTCGGCCTTGCGGGATGCGCGTCCTCGCAGCGGACCGCCCCCTCGTCGCCCGAGGACACGACGGCAGCAACCGCCGACACCAGTCAGCGCCCCACGTCCGAAACATCCGAGGCCCGGGCCTCCGATGACGGCGCCCCGTCTGACAACGGCGCGTCGGACCCGGCGGAGGCCGACTCGGCCTCGGTGGCACGCGGCTCCTCGGAAGCGGCGCGCGACTGGTTTCACCGCGACACGTCGGCCCCCACGCCCGGCCTGAGCACCGACAAGGCCTACACCACCTTGCTGGCGAACCGGACGCCCAAACAGACCGTGACGGTGGCCATCATCGACTCGGGCATCGACATCCACCATGAAGACCTGCAGTCGGTGATCTGGACCAACGAAGACGAGATCCCGGACAACGGCGTCGATGACGACCAAAACGGATACGTCGACGACATGCACGGCTGGAACTTCATCGGAGGGGGCGATGGCGAGAATGTGGAGCACGACACATATGAGGTGACGCGCCTCTACCGGAAGCTTCACCAGCGCTTTGCCGACGTCGACTCGGCCCGCGTTCCCGCCTCAGAGCGGGAGGCCTACGCGCGATACCAGCGCATTGAGGCCGAATTCAAGTCGGAGCGGAGGGAGACACGCTCCCAGCTTAAGAACGTGAAGACCGCCTACCAGGCTGTACAGTCCGCTACGTCCACGCTCAAAGATCATCTCGGGGCCGACACGCTCACGCAGGACGCGGTGGCGAACGTGTCGTCGCCCGACCAGCGCGTGACGCGGGCACGAGATATTCTGATGTACTTCTACCGGCAGGGCCTCGCACCCTCCGACATTAAAGACTACCACGACCACCTGCAGAACCAGGTCGAGTACAACTACAACCCCGACTTCGATCCGCGGTCCATCGTCGGGGACGACTACAGCGACAAGACGGAGCGCGTCTACGGCAACAACGATGTAATTGGGCCGGATGCCGATCACGGCACGCACGTGGCCGGGATCGTCGGCGCCGTGCGTGACAACGGCCGCGGGCTCGACGGTGTGGCCACCAGCGTGCGCCTGATGTCGGTGCGCGCTGTGCCCAACGGCGACGAGCGCGACAAGGACGTGGCCAACGCCATTCGCTATGCCGTGGACAACGGTGCCGACATCATCAACATGAGCTTCGGCAAGAGCTACTCGCCCCACAAGGAGGTGGTCGACGCCGCCGTGCAGTATGCCGACTCGATGGGCGTTCTGATGGTGCACGCGGCAGGCAACGACGGGGCCAACGTCGACTCGACGGACAACTACCCGACGCGCGTCTACGAGAACGACAGCCACGCCGATCTGTGGGTCGAGGTGGGCGCCTCCTCCTCACAGAACGGCAAGAAGCTGGCGGCGCCGTTCAGCAACTACGGTGCCGAGACGGTCGACGTGTTCGCCCCGGGTACGGGCATCTACTCCACAGTGCCCAACAACCGCTACAAGCGGAACGGCGGAACGAGCATGGCCGCGCCGATGGTAACGGGCCTCGCCGCCCTCATCATGGCCTATCACCCCGACCTTCCGCCTGCTCAAGTCCGCAGCCTGATCCTCGACGGGGCCACGCCGTACGGCGAGACGCAGGTGACGGTGCCCGGCGGGTCACGCACCGTTCCGTTCTCGTCCCTTTCTCGCACCGGCGCCATTGTGAACGCTTACACCGCCATTCAACGCGCCGCCCGGGTGAACTGAGCGATTCGTGTCATTGGCGGCTCGCCCCGGGTCACTCGCTCCGGATTCTCGGGAGACGTCCTCAGTGCCCGATAGCGGAAGACAAGCCCTTCGATGTTCGGCGACCAAGCAAAGCCAACCGTGGTCTTGGAGGCTATCACTTGAGATGCCCTGCTGAACATGGAGCAGCATAACAAAATGTGCTGCTTATCTGCATGTACATGTGTTCATTTTGGGCTCGATCCCGCCGAGCGCAACGAAGGCCGACGGTCATGCCTTTGCGGTGCACACGACCGCAGAGAGCAAAAACGAACCTGCACCCATCACGGCCACGCGGGACGACCTTCGGCCCGGCGATGACTCGAGCTGACGCCCGACTCATCAAGGCCGGAACGGCTTCGTCTCAAGCGATGGCGCTGTGTATCACGTGAGGTCTCACACTCCAACCGTCGACCTGACTGCACTTAGCAGGTGGAATGGAAGAGTCCCCCGACGGACTCGCCCTGCTTTTGGAGTTCGTTGTAGCGGTCGACCGCGGCCTCGGTCTGCAGGACGTGGACATCGATGCCCTTTCCCTCCAGCATCTGCAGGGTTTCGGGCTTGACCTGCAGCCGCTCGTTCATCCCCTTGGCAAGGACCACGACGCGGGCGCCGTGGTCGAGCAGCTCCTCGACGTCCGCCGGCTGAATGCCCGGCACGTGACTCGTTCCGGTCTCGTTCCAGTCCCAGGCCCGGGCGCCGCCGGGATACAGTTTGGCGTCTTTGAACGACTGCGCCCCGTCGTCCACCTCGAGGCGCCCCCAGGAGACGTGATCGATGTGTGGCGATTGGGGGGTCGTAGACATGGCAGCCGATGCGTTGGTGCACAAGAATCCGCTGATGCCTTCTGTAAACGGCCGTGGCGGGCAGAACGATTCCTGGACTTCGCCCGCGGCTCCCGGAAACGAGCGCTGTCGCTACTCGGCGATGGTACAGGCGCCCGTCTTGTACGACTCCCTCAGCGCCTCAGTGGCATCGGCGCGGAGCGACTCGGGGTCGTGGCGAGCGTCGCGCACGGCCACGCCGATGCTTACGCCGCCTTCCAGGATGCCGGTTTCGCTTCGCATCGTCTCCTGCAGGTCGGCCGCAAAGGGCTCCACCGCATCGGCATCGCCGCGGTAGAAGACGCCGTAGGTTAGTTCGCCGAAGCGAACGACCCGGCTGGAGGCAGCAAGCTCGTCGAGGCGCTGTGCAAACCGGGCCTCGGCGTCCTCCACCGCCGCCTCGCCCTCTCGGGCAATGGCTTCGGCCCGGTTGAGATGCACGAGGAGAAGGGAGAGCGGATCGTCGGCCGCGTCGGTGGCCTCCATCTCCTCGGCGATGATTTCGGTGCGCGGGCGCGGACCGGAATCGTCGGTCGACGTCGTGTCTTCTTCCGTCTTCGTCTCGGTGGGCGCGGCCTCCGCGGCCCGCTTCTCAAGCGCGAGCGACAGGGTATCAGCAAAGCGCTTCAGGAGGGCTCCTGCCCGCTTGGTGTCCAGGTCAACGTCGCCCGTGCTGTCGGCAAGCAGGAAGTGCACGGCCGGCTGCCCTGACACCGCCACCGGGGCAAGCGCAACGTGGTCGATGGGCGGCGGATGGCGATAGTAGCCCAGGTAGGACGAGACGACGTCCGGGCGGTCGAGCGGCCGAATGGTGATGGGCTCCTCCATCATCTGCGGCGTCAGCAGCGGATTCTTTGTTTCGAAGGTGCCGCGGCGCTGGACGTCGTTCTCGGTGCTGGCAATGGCGCGGATGTCGTACTTGAGCGCCACGTCGTCCTGAACGAGAAAGCAAACCGTATGGGCGTCCAGCGCAGCACGGAGCGCTTCGACGTATGGCGTCAGCAGCGGATCGTGGGCCTCTTCGGGCGCTGATGGGGGCGCTCCGTTCGTCGCGGTCTTGGCCGGAGGCGCGTCCGGGTTGGAGGCCGCCTCGGCCTCTTCAGGGGGGCGCTCGGCCTCGGGATCGTCGGCCGTGTCCGCTGCCTCGTCGTCTGTGTCGGAGGATTCCGCCGCGGAGGATTGCGCCGTCGTCGATGCACCGTCGGCGGCAGGCGCCTTCCCCTCCGGCACGGCCTCTGACGACGCGCGGTCCGGCGCTGGGTCCGATCCCGTCTCGCCCTCCTCCGGCGACGGCGGGGACGTCGTCTCTTTCGCCTCGGACGCGGCCTCCTGTGGGCGCACGTCAACGATGCCGAAGTCTTCGAGCGACTCCTCGCGCGGTCCCGTGGACGTCCGGTCGCCCCCTCCTGGCGGCTCCGTGCGCCGCCCGCCGGTGCTGCCCGACCGGGAGCGGCGTTGCCGCTGCTGCGCGCCATAGGACGTCCACAGGCGCCGTGCTATCAGGGCCAGCGCCCCGGCCAGCGGCACCGTAGCCGCGGCGTAGAGCCACGGTCGTTGCAGCACGAACCCAAGGACGGCGACCAGAATGGCGAGGAGAAAGAGCAAAACGCGAATCATGCGCTGAGCACCGAGTACGCGTGGGAGCGACGGGAGGATCAAGCTTCAAATCTACTCGCAGCCCCCGGCAATGTCAACGTGCCGACGTCGGTTTCTGAAAAGGATCGACCGCCCGATTACGGCCGACCGGACCGGCTGCCGGTCTACGAGTCGCCTCGAGGCGGCTTCGGGACGCGGAACTGCAGGTTGGAATCCTCCGGGAGCTGCACCGGCGAGAAGGTCTGCGGGGACGACGGCTTCAGATACGCCTTGAAAAAAGACCGGGTGGATGTGTTCAGAAGACGGAGCATGCGCGTCCCGGGAATGGAGCCGAGCACATGCATCAGGCGAAACAGGGGCGAGACGACGGAGAAGTCGCTGAAGTTGTAATGGCGACTGTTCGCCACTGTCAGCGCGTAAACGCTGCCCGAGAGGGCGCCGTACACCGGTGCATTGCGGCCCGCGTGCGGCTCGCTGTACATGAAGAGCGTCGGGGCGGCGTCTCCATTCGAGGGCGGCACCGTCAGCGATGCACGGTCTGGGCCCTGCAGGCCGTCCAGGTTCATGCTCGCATCGCACCGGCGATCAAGCTGGCAGGCCCGCACGGCCGCTGCGCCGCCGAAGGACATGCCAAAAAATCCGACGCGCGTGGGATCGACCACGGATGCGGAAAGCGGCGAGGAGGCGTGCAGCCCGCGCAGGACCCGGTCGAGGACGAACTGAATATCGCGGGTCCAGAGCGGAAGACTGCGCGTGGCAATCACGGACCGCATCTTGCGGAACAGGGCCCGGCGGTGCGACAGGTCGTCGCTCTGCCGGAAGCGCCGATAGAGCGGCTTCAGGCCTTCGCCGTACGCCTCCTGGATTCGGTCGATGTCGAATGTCACCGTCCGCCCGTCCGGGTACAGGGTCGCCAGCGCCTCGTGAGTATGGCTGATGCCGATCACCACGTAGCCGTGACTGGCCAGATCTTCCATCTGCGCCGTGTTCTGCGTGACGAATCCCAGCCCGTAGCCGTGGGAGAACACGAGGACCGGGTACGGCGCCGCTGCCGATGCAACGGGCACCCCGGCCCACGAATGCGTGCGCACAAGCGACAGATGGTTGAACACGAACCGGGGAATGTCGAGGTAGTGAGCCAGGGCCTTCCCGAGCGCTGCATGCTCGGTATATCGCTCGCGACGCGTGTGGACGGAGTCTGGAGCCGGGTACCATGCCTGCACGACGACCTCACGGTGATCGGTGGACGGGTCGGCGAAGGGGTCCTTCCGCGAGCTATCGACGAGCGCCACAGTGGTCGTGCCTACTGCGTGCGGACCGCTGGGCGTGGGAAGATGGAAGACCGGGAAGAGCAGAGCCGCGGTGGCACTCCCCACGATGGCCAGGCCCCCGATTCCCAGGCTCAGTGCACGTGCCCACCACACCAGGCGACGCGGTACCCGTGGTCTCAGCGGGCGCGCTTCCGCGGCGTTCCATTGCACCACCCGCACGACGGCCAGCACGATGACGGTCCCGTACGCCGGCGCCATCTGCCACCGGATGCCCTCCACAAGCCCGTGCGTCACGGCGAGCGCAACGCCCGCAACCGTAGCGCTGTACGCCCACGGCCTCGTGCGCTGCACAGACAGCCCGAGAGCGGCGCCGAGCGCGAGCAAGAAGGCTCCTTCAAGCGGACGCATGGATGACGAGTGGGCGAATCGAGTCGTTCGTTCCAGTTGCGTTGGGCGTGCCTGTCCTGTTCGTGCCTCTTTCTGCTAGAACGTTGCACGTCCCTTCGCTCCCGCGCATCGGGCGGGAACAAGCCGTCCATTTCGGATTTATCCGGTCGACCTTACCGGTCGACGGTTTCTCCTGTCCCCCATCTCCATCTCCAGTGCATTCGCGACGCCATGCTTCGCCCCCTCCGTTTTTCCGCGTGTCTTTTCGTTTCCCTACTGACTGTCACCGCTTTCTTGGTCGCCTGCGACGCATCCGGCCCTGACGACCCACCGGAGCCGCGCTTCGAGGCAGAAATCACCGGTGCAATCCAGAAGACCCTGCGCGGGCCGGCCGGTCTCGCCAGCGGGACCGAAGCAGGCGATGCCTTCGCCGGCCTCTTTGGCGTGCTGCCTCCGGCCACCGACTCGCTGATCCTTCCCCTCCCCGACAGCCTCGATGAGGCGCCGCTCGACTCACTGCGTCCCTCGGGCACGATCCTGTTCCTGCGCGACGAAGACGCCAGCCCGTTCGGAAGCGGCATCAGTGTTTTCATTCGCGGCGACGGTCCGCCGGCGCCCGGCACGTACGCGTTCCAGACCTTTGCCCTGGGGCCGGATGCTCTGCCGCTGCGCCGTCCGGCGGTCGAGGCCTTTGCCAGCTACACCGAGTTGGAGGACGACACCTTCCGCATCGCACCGGCCGCGCAGGGCTCCGTCACCGTTGAAGCGTCCGGCGCAGACCTGCTGCGCGGCCGCTTCGCGTTTGCGACGCTCCTGGCGCTCGAACTGCGAGCCCCAGTGCCGGGCGACACGACCTTTGCGGGCCTCCTCGAGCCGCAGCCGTTCCAGACCTCCATCGCAGGGACCTTCACCGCCACCCGCGCCGCCGCTGCCTTCCCATTGCTGCTGGACTCGATGGCCCGATAGCCCCCGCTACGCTACGCCGACTCCTCCTGGGACGAGGCGCCGTCGCCACTCGGCGAAGGCGGGCCGTCGCGGTGCAGCGAGAAATCGTCGAGCGCCAGTCCGTCAAGGACCGCGTCGTAGCGCGTCAGATCGGCAGGAAGCAGAATCTCATTGTTCTCCTTGCCGAGCTTGGCAAGCGTATCGAGGTACTGCTCGGCAAGACGCAGCTTGACGGCCTCCTCGCCGCCCGGGCTGTTCACGGCGTTGGCGACCTGCTCGATGGCCTCGGCCGTCGCCTCCGCGATGCGCTCGATTTCCTCAGCACGCCCCTCCGCCTCGTTGACGCGCCGCTGCATCTCCCCCTCCGACTGGTTGATGACCTCCTGCTTCATGCCCTGCGCATCGTTGACGGTCGACTGCTGCTGCCCCTCGGAGCGGGCCACCGTGGCGCGGCGCTCGCGCTCGGCCGTCATCTGCCGCTCCATGGCCTGCTGCACCGTGCGCGGCGTGTCGATGTTCTTGATCTCGTAGCGATGCACCTTGATGCCCCAGGCCTGCTCCACCTCGCTCAGCACGTCGACGACCGACTGGCTGATGGCCGCCCGCTCCTGGAAGGTCGTGTCCAGTTCCATCCGGCCAATGACCGAGCGCGTCGTCGTCTGCGCCAGCTGGATGGCTGCGCGCCGGTAGTCCGTCACACCGTAGCTGGCGTTCTCGGGGTTCGTCACGCTGATGTAGATCACGCCGTCGGCCTTCACGCGCACGTTGTCCTCCGTAAAGCAGTCCTGCGGCTCTACCGGGGTGGCCTGCTCGCGCAGGTCGTGCGTGTATGCCACGCGATCGATGAACGGAACCAGGGCGTGAAAACCAGGCTTCAGCGTTTTGTGATAGTTGCCGAGCCGCTCCACAACATATGCGCTCTGCTGCGGCACAAACCGGATGGCCCGCAGCACCTTGTAGATGACGTACAGCGTCAGCAGCGCGAGGATGCCGAGGCTGATCTGATTGAGAAACTCGAAGAGGGAGGCTTCCATGGGATTTGCTTGACTCGGTGAGAAGGGCGGTGTTGGGGCGTCAGAACATGGATGATAGCGGATAGCAGATAGAGAACTGCGCTCCCTGTCCGATAGGAGAACGCGATCCTCCATCGACCATCCGCTATTGTCTATCCGTTTCCACGGACGCCGTCCGTCACCTGCGAGGCACCTTCGAAGAACGACTTGATGTTCGCAGCCTCGACCGGGAGGACGCTCACGTTCGCCGTATCGACAATGTCCCCGAGGCGGTCGATGAACTGCTCGGTGAGGCGCATCTTGACGGCCAGCGATCCTCCGGGCTGCGAGATGGCGTCGGCCACGCGCTGGATGCCGCTGGCCGTAGCGGTGGCGATCAGCTCCATCTCCCGGGCCTCGCCCTTCGCCTCGTTGATGCGCTTCTGGCGCCGTCCCTCCGACATGAGGATGGACGCCTGCCGATCGCCTTCCGACGTGTTGATGCGGGCGTCGCGCTCGCCGCTGGAGGTCGTAATCTCGGCGCGCTTCTCGCGCTCGGCCTCCATCTGCTGCTCCATCGTGAGCACGATTTCCTGCGACGGCTGGATGTCCTTGATCTCGTAGCGCATCACCTTCACTCCCCACGGATCGGACGCCTTGTCGAGCTCCTCGACGATGGCCTCGTTCATGGCATCACGCTCGCTGAACGTGTCGTCGAGCGTGATCTTGCCGACCTCACTGCGCATCGTCGTCTGCGCCAGGTTGACGGCCGCGAGGCGATAGTCGTTGATGCCGTAGCTGGCCTTGTAGGAGTCCATCACCTTCAGGTACACCAGGCCGTCGACGTCCACCTCAATGTTATCCTTCGTGATGCACTTCTGATGCGGTACGTCGAGCACCTGCTCGCGCATCTCCTGCCGGTACGCGATCCGGTCGATGAATGGAATGGTGAAGTGGAGGCCCGGCGTGAGCGTCCGGTGGTATTTGCCGAAGCGCTCCAAGATCACCTCCTCGCGCATCTCCACGATGACGAAGGTGTTCCAGAAGATGAAGAGGGCGACGGCAAGAAGCGCGAAAAGAGCGAACCACATGGCACGAAGAGGGAATCGGGAAGAGGGAAGGACGAGTAGAGCGTCCTATTCGTTCAAATCGGGTCGGCCGACGGCGAAGCAAGCACGGCGTGGCGGCGTGGAGGGTTACGAGCGTTCGCGGTTGGGCGGTGAGGCGCTCGGGTCGTAGTCCAGGCCGCCGTCGTCGGATCGCTCCGAGGTCTCGGAGGACGCGCGGTTCGACGGGGCAGATTCCTCGCGCGAAGGCGACACGCCAATGTCGTCGGCAAACTCGGCGTCGAGGTCGCTGTAGTCGACCGGCTCGACGATCCACGTCAGGTTGTCGCGGTACAGAATCTCGGCCTCGGCGCCTTCCGGCAATCGGCCCTCGACGCTCCGGGCATCCCAGGTGGCCCCGCGGAAGCGGATGCGGCCGGGATCGTCGGCGCTGACGGGCTCGACGATGGTGACCCGCTGCCCCATGGCTTCAGCGTCCTCGTCGGTGAGGCCGATGGAGATGGTCCCCCCGAAGTAGCGCAGGGCGATCGGGCGCAGCGCGACCGTCAGCCCCGCCGACAGGAATGCCCAGACCACGACGGCGGTCAGCGGATCGACCACCAGGCCGACGGCGCGCAGGCCCGCGACGGTCAGCCCCCCAACGCCGAGAAAGAACGCCACGCCGCCGGGGACCACCGTCTCTAGCAGCATCAGGAGAAATCCGGCAGCGACGAAGAGCCAGGTTATGAGGGTCGGATCCAGGTCCATCATCATGACGGGAGGAACGAGTCGGAATCGGGTCGCCCCGCGCATGTCCTCGACCTCACCTGAGGACCTTCGTGCAGGGGCGACCGGACGGAGCGAGAAGCCGTATGGCGTTTCCTATTCACGTCCACTTTACGCACAGCGAGAGCCGAAGTTACGACAATGCCGGAAGGATTGCGTCCGGAAGGCCCCCGGACGGAAACAGGCGCGGCGCCAAGGGCCGGAAAGGAGGTCTTCACTCCTCGCTTTCTGCTCCCATCTCGATCACGACGTCGGCGAGGGTCGAGAGTTCGCTCTGGAGGTGGCTGGCAACGACAGCCACGCCGCCGTCGCCAACGAAGTCGTGCAGGAGGCCGAGGGTGGCGTCGGTCGTGGCGCTGTCGAGGCTGCGGAGCGGTTCGTCCATGAGCAGCACCTGCGGGCTCGAAATCAGCGCCGCGGCGATCTGGGCCTTCTTCACCATGCCGCTGGAGTAGGTGCGGATGAGATTGACGCGGCGCTCGTCGAGGTGCAGCCGATCGAGCAGGTCGGTGATGCGGTCGGGACTGTCGTCGGACCATCGGTCGCGGCTGCGCAGCACCCACTCCAGCAGTTCGACCGCCGTCAGGTGCTCCGGCAGTGTTGCCTCAGCATGAACGATGCCGACGTGCTGCAGATACCGGTACGGATGGGCGTGAGCGTCGAGGTCGCCATACCGTACCGCCCCGCGCGTCGGAAAGGCCAGCACGGACAGAAGGCGCAGCAGCGTCGTCTTGCCCGATCCGTTTGGCCCCGAAAGCATGGTGAGCGTGCCCGGCGCAAATGTGTGCGAGAGCCCGTCCAGCACCGGCGCATCCTCGCCGTACTGCTTGGCAACGTTGTCGAGAGCAAGCGGCCGTGGGTCCATAGACGTGGAGAGGTCGAGGATCGAGGAGGGGCGCCTCCTGCAGAAGCAATCATGAGAAGCGGCGTCGCGCCTGCCCTTCGGCGGCAACGGTGGCAACGGCGCCGGCGGTGGCAGCAAAAAGGACGGCTACGCCCATCCATGCAAGCATCCACGTCCACCCGTACGTCGGGTCGAACAGGACGACGAGCGCGAGGCTTCCGGCGTGAGGGGCCAGCCAGCGCAGGTTCACAAAGGTGCGGGTTCCAACCCAGTCCAGGGATGACTGCATGGACAACTGGAACGACGGTGGCGCCGCGGCGGCGGTTACGAGCAAGCCGCAGGCGGCGTTCTGCGCGGCGAAGAGCGTGAGGAGATAGGCCGCCACGGCATCGGGCGCGGCGTCCTGCGCGCAGAGCACCCAGAGCGCAAGGTGACCGAGCGCGACGAGGCGCCCCAGCGGAAGCCGTCGGTCGAGCTGGCGGAGGCTGGCCCATACCGCCGGACGCCATCGACGCGGCACCCAGTAGAGCGCGTCGTAGGGCACCGGATCGCGGGCTGCGGCCGCCGTTGCTCCGCCGCCCAGCACCTCGGCATACAGCGCATTGGTCTGGTAAAAATGCTGGTCGAACGTCCCCCGACGCCACCCCAGCCGGACGCCACTTCCGACGAGAAGCAGCACGCCGGGCCCCCAGGCCAGCAGCGGCAGCCCGGTACGCGTGCCAACGGCGCTCACCACCAGCACGACCACCGCCACAAGAAAGCACCGCGCCGTGGCAAACAGCGCCGGCACGAGTCCGCGCGGCACGCTCACGCCCTGC
>CAYFSC010000101.1:0-11253 GCA_964345695.1 uncultured Rhodothermales bacterium
CCGTATTGGGTCACAACGACCGACCGAGCCAGCCACGTGGCGATGAACCAGAACACGCCGCCTGCCGGGTAGCCGATCCACGCGCTCGGTGCAACCGACTGACCGGTCCACGTCGTGACGCTCAGCGCGAAGGCAACCAGAAGCAGGAAGAGCGACGGACCCAGCGGGATGTTCGTCAGCGGACCCGTGCGCCATACGAGCAGCGGGCGCCTTACGCGTAGACGACCGATTAGCGCCACCAGCATCGAGATGGACGTCACGCCCACAAACGCAGAGAGGAACACCACGTGCAGCACCGAAAATACGTCCTCAGCGGCGGGCATACAGACCGGAGAGAAGAACAGCGAGGGGAGAAGCTAGGCAGGAACCGTTTCCGGCTTCCACTGGCTGGCAACCAGCATTTCTGCAAGCAGGAAGATCAACGCCAGGAGCAAAAACACGTTCCAGATTTCGGTACCGGTTCGCTGGGTGCGGAGCGTTTCGGCGACGGACGCTGCGGTCGGTTCGCCGCCGAGCGCCCGCACCGCTCCCCCCGTCACGCGAGCCAGTTGCGCGGCGGCCGAGTCGGCCGCGACCGTACGCAGGTCCGACTCGTTCGGGGCGAGGTTCACGGCAATGCGCCGCACCAGCGTATCTGCGGCCCGGATGTCGTAGATGCCAGGGGTGTGCAGATCGGCCCCTGTTTGCAGCAGCGTGGCGCCGTAGAGGGAGCGCTGGTCCGGGGTACGCTCGACGCCGTCCGGCCCGACGAGACGCAGCGCGGACGTTTCGGGAGCCAGCCCCGTGATGCGGAGCTCCCCGGCGCGCCCGGCTGTCAACTGTTCGCCCGCCACCGACGTGCCCGCCGACAGGTAGTACACCGAGCGGTAGAGGAGCGGGATGAACAGCCCGCGCACAGGCAGATCGCTCCACTGCGTGGTGGGCGCCACGGCCAGCGTCAGGGCCACTCCGCTGCCGTGCCGAATCTCCTGCAAGAAGGGAAACCCGTTCGACAGCTCGATGAGCGTCTGCTCGCTGGCGCCGGCCGGCCGGTAGTTCATTGCGTAGTACACGTCGGGCCGCTCGACCTCGGCGCGTCGCGACTGCTGTGAGGGATCGAAGACGCCTTCAAAGAGCGGGTGCTCCCGATCCACGCGGTCGAACGTGGCAATGGCGCGCTGCTCCCCCATCGAGCCGCTGAAGCCACGAAAGTCACCTCCGTTTAGGGCGCTCAGCAGTGCATTGTAGTCTTCCGGGCGTGCCTGATTGTTTGGGAACAGCATGATGCCGCCGCCCTGCTCCACGTACCGCTGGAGGGCACTCACCTCACCGCTCGACAGAGTGCGGGGCCCGACGAGGAGCACCGTGTCGTAGCTGCCGAGCTCCGCCGTGGTGAGCTCGGCCTCGGCGATGGTCGTGGTGCGAAACGCGATGCGGTCTTCGACCATCTGCGACGACAGGGCGAGATCGAGATACTCCGTCGGCTGCCCCTCGCCCCGAACCACGAGCACGCGTCGCTCTTGCGGCACATGCAGCGTGAAGTGACGAACGTTGTCCTGCGGCAGCACGTCGTCCTCGCCTTCGACGCGTCCGGCCAGCCATCCGCGCGACTGCGGCGTGGCGGTAAACGAAACGGTGGTCGTTTGCCCGGGCTGCAGCGTCGTGCTGGCCTGCGCGACACGCTCCTCCTGCAGGTAGACGCTGGCAACGTATCCATTCAGCGGCTCGCTGCCGTAGTTGGCAAGGGTAGCTTCCATCTCTACGGGCTGCCCCACCTCAGCGATGCGGCTGACGATGCGCACGTCGACGACCCCTACGTTGGCATGCGTGCGCGTCCCCACCGGCACTACGATGCCCTGGCTGCCCTGCGGCACCTTCGTGGCGCTGGAGTCGCCGAGCGTGCTCTGCTGCAGATCGCTCACGGCGTAGACCACCTTGCGCGGCGCCGTCGACTCCTGCAGCCGCTGGGCGGCCTGCACGACGGCAGCACTGAGAGGTGCCGCCCCGGCGGTCGGTGCCACGTCGTCAATGGCCTGGCGCGCCACCGAGAGGTTCGGTCCCGGCGCCGGCAGGCGCTCGCGGGTCTGCGCCGTTGGCCATACGAGCACGTCGTCGCCCGTCTCCACCGTTTCCAGAATGCCGCGGGCCTGCCGCTTGGCCTGATCCAGATACGCGCCCTGGTCGTCGCGCAGCGTCATCGACAGGGAGTTGTCCACCACGACTGCATGCGCGGTGCGCACCCGTTGGCCTACGGAGGCGAATTGCCCGGTCAAGGTCGGCCGCGCGAAGGCCAGCACGAGGCAGGCCACCGCCAGCATGCGCAGCAGAAGCAGCAGCCATTCCTTCACGCGAACGCGCTGTACGGCCGACTTCTGCAGCTCCTTCACGAACGCCAGCGAACTGAAGTCTACCGTCTGCGGCTGGCGCAGATTGAAGAAGTGCAGCAGAAGCGGAATGCCTACCGCCGACAATGCCAGCAGGGCAAACGGGTTGAGAAACGTCACGGGGAGAGGACCTGGCAGTGCATCGACGAACGCTCGGCAGCCCGGCCTTCGGGACACCGATTCAACGCCGACTGGTACCGCCCCGCGAAGTTGTGCGTTCCACGGAATCGCCTCAGAGCAGTCCAGCCTCTTCGGCCGCCTCGCGGAGCGTCCGGCGCTGGCTCGCCGTCAGGTCGTCCGGGATGCGAACATCGATCTCTACGTAGAGGTCGCCCTGTCCGTCGTCCGTCTTCACGCCCTGGCCGCGCAGGCGCAACTTCTCGCCCGGCTGTGTGCCTTCCGGGATCGTGACCTTCACGTGCTGGCCGTACGGCGTGGGAATCCGCCGCTCGGTGCCAAACAAGGCCTCGAAGACGCCCACCGTTTCGGTGAGGTAGATGTCGTCGCCCTTGCGCTGGAAGCGCGGATGATCGCCGACCTTGAACGTGACGTACAGGTCGCCGCGCTCTCCGGCCGGCCCGGGTTGCCCTTTGCCGGGCAGGCGGATCTTGGTATTGTGGCGCACGCCCTGCGGAATCTTCAGGCGGATCGACTCGCCGCCCGGGATGCGCACCTTCTTGCGGCCCCCGTGCAGAGCGTCGTGGAACGAGATGCGCATCGTCGTCTCGATGTCCCGGCCACTGGGCGCCTGCTGGCGACGCCCTCGCCCCCGGGGCTGCCGTTGTTGCTGTTGCCGGCGCTGCTGCCCGAGAGGGCTCTGGCGCTGTTGGGGTTGGCCAAACGGACTGCGGCCGCCTCCGCCGCCGAAGAAGCTCTCGAAGATGTCGCCCAGGCCGCCGATGTTGCCTTGCCCAAAGCGAACCTCGGCGCCGCCGCCTCCACCGCGGCCTTGTGCCCCGGGGCCGCCGTTGAAGCCGCCGAAGCCGCCCTGTCCGCCGAAACGACGGTACTGGTCATACTGCTGCCGCTTCTCTTCGTCGGACAGAACCGAGTAGGCTTCTTGAATTTCCTTGAATCGCTCCTCGGCGCCCTCATCATCCGGGTTTCGATCCGGGTGATGTTTGCGCGCGAGGTCGCGATAGGCTTTTTTGATCTCCTTCTGGCTCGCGTCTTCGTCGACGCCAAGGATGTCGTAATAGTCTTTGGTTTGCGGCATAAGGGTGCATCACACTTGGTGAGCACGAACGAAGGCGAGTCAACAGGGATGCGCAACCGTGACGGCGTGTCAGTCTGACGATACTGTCAGACACTGCCGTCAGGGCCATTCCGTCGACCGGACTGCGTCGGCGAACGTCGCATCTTCATGTGTAAAGCCATAGTCACACATTCCATGCCAGCGTGCATGGTCAGACGAAATGACGGACTCTATGAATTCACGTCCCATCCAGAAGGTTCTGATCGCGAACCGCGGTGAGATTGCCGTCCGCGTCATCCGTACGTGCATCGAGCGCGGCATCGGCACTGTGGCGGTCTACAGCGATCCGGACCGTCGATCGCCGCACGTCCGCATGGCGGATGAAGCCTACCCCATCGGGCCCGCGGCGGCCAGCCAGTCGTATCTCGTGCAGGAGAAAATCCTGGAGGTCGCCCAGCAGAGCGGCGCCGACGCCATCCACCCCGGCTACGGGTTTCTTTCAGAGAACGCCTCGTTCGCGGAAGCGTGCGCTGAGGCCGGCGTCCTCTTCATCGGGCCGCCGCCCGGAGCGATCCGGGCGATGGGCGACAAGACCGCCGCGCGCGAACTCATGGAGGAGGCTGGTGTGCCCATGGCGCCCGGCACGACCAACGCCGTGGTGGACCCCGAGCAGGGCGCGCGGGTCGCGTCCGAGATCGGCTATCCCGTCCTCATCAAGGCGGCGGCCGGCGGCGGGGGCAAGGGCATGCGCATCGTCGAGCAGGAGGCGGCCTTCAAGCGCTCGATGGAAATGGCCCAGAGCGAAGCCGAGTCGGCCTTCGGCGACGGTCGCGTCTTCATCGAGAAGTACATCCAAGAGCCGCGCCACATCGAGTTTCAGATTCTGGCCGATCATCACGGCACCACGCTGCATCTCTTCGAGCGCGAGTGCTCCATCCAGCGCCGCCATCAGAAGGTGATCGAGGAGGCCCCATCGTCGATCCTCACGCCCGCGCTCCGCAACGAAATGGGCGAGGCCGCCGTGGCTGCGGCCGAGTCCTGCGGATACCGGAACGCGGGTACGGTCGAGTTTCTGGTAGACGCCGACCGCAACTACTACTTCATGGAGATGAACACGCGCCTGCAGGTGGAGCACCCGGTAACCGAGTGGGTGACGGGCGTCGACCTGGTGGCCGAGCAGCTGAAGGTGGCCCAGGGCGAGGCGCTCTCCTTCACCCAGGACGACCTGTCGATCCACGGCCACGCCGTCGAGTCGCGCGTCTACGCGGAGGATCCGGCTGCGAACTTCATGCCCGACCCCGGTCCGCTTCCTCGGCACAACGCGCCGTCGGGCTTTGGCGTGCGCGTCGACGCCGGCGTGGAGGAAGGCGGCGAGGTGCTCATCCACTACGATCCGATGATTTCGAAGCTCACCACGTGGGGGCTCTCGCGCGAGGAGGCCATCACGCGCATGGAACGTGCGCTCGAAGAGTACGAGATCGCGGGCGTCACGACGACGATTCCGTTCTGCCTCTACGCCATGCGTCACGACGCCTTTCGATCGGGTGAGTTCTCAACGCACTTCGTGGATCAGCACTTTGACCCGGAGGCCCTCTTCGTCGACGCCCCGGGGCGCGATCGGCTCGCCGCGCTTGCCGCGACGATTTACGTCGATCAGCAGGACGAAGAGGAGGCCCCGTCGATCACCTCGGCCTCGAATGGAAGCACGGGCAGCTCCTGGAAGCGGCGGCGTCGGTACTGAAGCCGCGCGCCCGTCTCGGCGCCGCAGGCGTCCGGTCGCTGTCCCGGCGCCGTAGGCTACGCCACCCAGACGCGTGCGCTCTGCGCCGGCAGCAACACGTTCACGGTTTCAGTCGAGGCCTCCAGCGGAGCCTCGGCGTCGGGCGGCCAGGCCGGAGCGAGGCGCTGGGCCTGCACGTCCCCTGCCGGAAGCGCAACGCGGGCCGCCTCTGTTCCGGCGTTGAAGGCAATCAATGCCTCCCCATCGTCGTCGTGGCGTCGGATTGCGAGCACGCGCCCCTCGGCGTGGCCGATCGCGACGCGCCCGGTGCGCAGGACGGGGTGCGCATGGCGGAGCGCCGCCGCCGCGGCCACAGCCGCGCGCAGATCATGGTTCCAGGTGTCCTCGTTGTCCCACGGATAGGCGGCCCGGCAGTGCGGGTCGCCACGTGAGGAGAGGCCGATCTCATCGCCGTAGTACAGGCAGGGCGCGCCCGGCATCGTCATCTGAAACAGCACGGCCAGACGCAGCGCCGCCGGATCGTCGCCCATGATCCACAGCGCGCGTGCCATGTCGTGGCTGTCCAGCAGATTGAGTTGTGCCTGCACAACGGGCCAGGGATACAGGTCGAGCAGCCGGCGCATCTCCTCGGCGAAGTCCGATGCGCCCACGGGCGCGAAGGAGAGCGGCCCTTTCTGGTACTCGCGCAGCGCGTGGGCGCCGAAGAAGCTGAGGACGGCACGGGCGCGCGGGTAGTTCATCACGGCATCGAACTGGTCGCCCTGCAGCCAGTGCTGGGCCTCCCCCCACACCTCGCCCACGATGTACGCCTCGGGGTTGGCGTCCTTCACCCGCTTGCGAAAGGTCTGCCAGAAGCGATCGTCGTCGATCTCGTACGGTACGTCGAGGCGCCATCCGTCGATGCCGAACTCGATCCAGTGCTCGGCGACATCGAAGAGATACTGCCGCACGTCCGGATGGTCGGTGTTGAACTCGGGGAGGGACGGGATGTCCATCCAGGCCGCGTAGTTGTGCGGCGTGTCCGGGTCGGGGGCGTAGGGGCGCAGCGGCCAGTCTCGGATGTCGAACCAGTCGACATACGGCGACGTGCCGCCGTTCTCCAGGACGTGATGAAACGGCCAGAACCCTCGGCTGGCGTGGTTGAAAACGCCGTCGAGCACCACGCGCATGCCGCGATCATGGGCGGCGTCGAGCAGCTCCCGGAGCGCCTCGTTGCCCCCCAGGAGCGGGTCGACCCGGTAGTAGTCGTACGTGTGGTACCGATGATTGGCGGCCGAGGCAAAAATGGGATTCAGGTAGAGGGCCGTCACACCGAGGGCCTCTAGGACGTCCAGACGCTCCACCACGCCGTACAGGTCGCCCCCTTGAAAGCCCTGCTCCGCCGGGTCGGCGCCCCACGGCTTCAGCGTTAGTCCGTCTTGGGCCTCGACGCGGCCGCTCCGCGCGAAGCGGTCGGGGAAGATCTGGTAGAAGACAGCATGCTTGACCCAGTCGGGTGTCATTCGGAGGCGATTTCTGGTTTCGAGATTCTCGCTTCGGACTGCAGGGCTCGGGATTTCGGCGTTGAAACCGGGCACTACGCCCGAGAACCCTCGAGGCGACGCGTGACGAGAGCGCGGGCGGCCTGCAGTTCGTCGTCGTTCACGGTGTGGCCCATCCCCGGATAGACGCGGAGGTCCACATCGGCGTGCATCGCCTGGAGGGCGTCGGCGGTGTCCTGCACGCGCTCGAGCGGGATGTACGGATCCTGGTCGCTGCACCCGAGGAAAACCGGCGTCCCCGACAGTGAGCCCGAGGGGTCGAGCGCGGCGTCCTCCGGACCGATGAGCCCGCCGCTCAGTCCCACGACGCCGCCGTACCGCTGCGGATGGCGGGCGACGTACTCCGTGGCGAGACACGCGCCCTGCGAGAACCCGATCAGCACCGTCTGCGACGCCGGGAGACCCGCCGAGGCAGCTTCCTCCATCACCGCACCGATCCGCCGGAGCGCGGACGTCAGCGCGGGTTCATTCTGCTCGATCGGCGCCATAAACGAGTGCGGATACCACGCGTGGCGCGCGGCCTGCGGGGCGAGATACGCAACGCCCTCCGACGGCAGCTCGTCGGCCAGGCCGAGGATGCTGCGCGCCGAGGCGCCGCGTCCATGCAGCAGAAGGACTGCGACCTGTGCGTCGGGCAGCGAGGCCCCGCGCCGTTCAAGCGGCTGGTTCTGATGAATGGTTGCGTCCATGAAACCGGGGGTTCGTATGGAAAAAACGGATCCTGGGGGCGGTCCGCGCCCGTGCCTACTGCGCCAGCGTCGGGAGGGCCGTTTCCAGCTCGGACCGTCGCGCCTCCAACCAGGGCGGCAGCTGCAGCGCCGTGCCGAGTGCGTCCTTCGGCTCGTCCGTCGTGAAGCCAGGCCCGTCGGTGGCAATCTCGAACAGCACGCCGGAGGTCCACTTCGGATCCCGGAAGTAGATCGACTGGAAGTACTGGCGATCCTTGACGTCGGTCACCGAGAGGCCGCGGTCGCGCAGGGCCGCCTGCCAGGCGCGCTGCTCCTCGGCATCGCGCGCCCGGAACGCCACGTGGTGCACCGTGCCCTGGCCCATGCGCCCGGCGGCGTGAGAGGCACCGGTCTGCAGGTCGACGATCCCGCCGAGCGGACGATCCGGCGCCGCGATGCGGATCCGGTCGTCGGTGGCATGGGTGCGCGTCCATCCGAACCCATCGGTGAGCAACGCTTCGGTGTGCGGGCGGTCCAGGGCCGGCAGCGTGGTGCCGTGGAAGCCGCGGATGGCGATGTCCCGGTCGAGGTCGGCGCCGGCCCAGGAGGCATCCGTATTCGCGACGCGGTCGGTGGCGACGAGCTCCAGCGGCAATCCGTCGGGGGCCGCCAGCTGCAACACCGGCTCGCCGAAGCGCTCCGTCGCGCACGTATCGACGGCGGCGGCCTCCAGACGATCCTGCCATGCCGGGAGGGTTCCGCTCGGCACCGCGAAGGCCACCGCCGCGGCCATGCCGGCTCCGGGTCGCCCCTGCACGGCCTGGGCCCAGGGAAAGAGCGTCAGGATCGTGCCCGGACGGCCCGTCGCGTCGCCGAAGTACAGGTGGTAGGTTGTCGGGTCGTCGAAGTTGACGGTCTTCTTTACGCACCGGAGGCCCAGCACGGTCGTGTAGAAGTCCAGACTCTCCGGGGCGGGGCCGGCGATGGCGGTGATATGGTGGATGCCGGAAAGGGTCACCGTCCTGAGGTCGGGGTTTCGAGGGCGAGGTTTCGAGGCTGGGATTCGGCGGAGTCGTCGCTTTGTCTTCACGACGCGCTACTCGCCGCGCGCGACGATCGCCAGGGTGCACCGGCTCACGCAGACAAGCCGGTCCTGTGCGTCGGCAATCTCGATGGACCAGACGTGCGTCGTGCGGCCGATGTGCTTGGGGACGCCTACGGCCGTCAGCGTTCCATCGCGCACCGGGCGCACATGGTTGGCGTTGATCTCGACCCCCACCGCGGCCTTGCCGGGTGGCGCCGCCAGGTAGCCGCCGAAGCTGGCCACGCTCTCGGCCAGCACGACGCTCACCCCGCCGTGCAGGACGCCGAACGGCTGATGATGGTCGGGGGTGACCTCCATCGTCGCTGTGACGCGCTCGGGCGACAGTTCGGTGAACCGGATGCCGAGCACGTCAGCCGCGCCCCGGATCTCTTCCGGAAGCGGCTTGTCGTGCGGATTGGCGATGTTCGGAGCGAGCGGCATGGCAGGATTCGTACGGGAACGTCGGGAGGACTGCAGACGGCCGACAGCAGGGCCGGATGGGAAAGTCAGCGGTATGACGTCGGCGCCGACAGCATTACGAACGCCAGGGTCGCGGCTCGGACGTCTCTGCGAGATCGGCAACGCAGCCATCACTCCTACGCACTACGTTGTCCGAGCCGTTCATTCCATGAGCCGAAGAAAAAACGAACGAGGGTTACGTCTCTCTTTCCAAAACGGAGCCAAGAGGAATGATGGAAAAGGGACCTGTCCCTACTACCGCGTCCACCGTCATTCTACAGGTTGAGAATCTGTGTTTGGCGGACGGTCTGCGGCCTGCGACTTCGCGGATCTCGCGGAGAGTGACGACGGACGGAGCGCTACTCAAACTGCCGGAACGCCACGGTCGTGTTGTGTCCGCCGAAGCCGAAGGCATTGGTGATGGCGGCAGTGACGGGGCGCTCTACCGAGGTGTGGAGCGTATAGTCGAGGTCGCAGGCCTCGTCGAGCGTCTCGACGTTGATGGTGGGCGGCACGCGGCCGTCGCGGATGGCGAGGATCGTGGCGATCGACTCAGCAGTGCCCGCGGCCCCGAGCATGTGACCGGTCATGCTCTTCGTCGCCGAGATGCTGAGGTCGTATGCGTGCTCGCCGAAGACCGCCTTCACGGCGTCCGACTCGATCACGTCGCCGAGCGGAGTGGACGTGGCGTGCATGTTTACGTGCTGCACGTCCTCCGGCGCCAACCCCGCGTCGTTGAGCGCGTCGCTCATGGCGATGCGGGCGCCACGCCCGTCCGGGTCTGGGGCGGCGTAGTGGTGCGCGTCGTTCGACTTGCCGATGCCGGCCACCTCGGCGTAGATGTCGGCCCCGCGGGCCTCGGCATGGTCCAGCGCCTCCAGGAAGAGCGCCCCGGCGCCTTCGGCCGGCACGAACCCATCGCGATTGGCGTCGAACGGGCGGCTGGCGTGCTCCGGGTCGTCGTTTCGGGTGGAGAGGGCGCGCATCGAGGCGAAGCCGCCCACGCACAGCTCGTTGATCGAGGCCTCGGTGCCGCCGACGAGCATCGCATCCGCATGGCCCTGCTGGAGGAGCAGGAGTCCGTCGGCGATGGCGTCGTTGCCGGTGGCACAGGCGCTCACGACGCAGTGGTTCGGGCCGCGCAGGGTGTGCTCCATGGCGATGAGCCCCGCGGCCATGTTGGCAATCATCATCGGGACGAAGAAGGGCGAGATGCGACGGGGCCCGTTCTCTTCGAGGTTCAGCACTTCGTCGACGAACAGGTTGCTGCCGCCCACGCCGGTGCCGAAGATGACGCCGATGCGGTCGCGCGTCGGGTCGTCGAGCGCGTCGGTGTCGAGGTCGGCGTCGTCGAAGGCCTCTCGCGTGGCCGCCAGCGCATACTGGCTGAACGGGTCCTGCCGGCGGGCCTGCTTGGCGTCGATCCCAAAATCCTCGGGGTCGAAGCCCTCCACCTCACAGGCGATCCGCGCCTTGTGCCCCTCCGTGTCGAACTTCGTGATGGGTCCAGCCCCGCTTTCGCCGCGGAGCAGCCCGTCCCAAAACGCGTCCACAGACAGCCCGAGCGGAGTGATGGCACCTAGACCAGTGACGACGACACGACGAGAGTCAGAGGAGGACATAAAGCGTGCAATCTGCCGGTGAAGAGCGAAGTCATCGCCCGTCGCACGCCGTCCGACGACCCCCTGTCTGGTCGCCGCCGCGCAACGAGCGCATTGTGGACAAGTCTACCGAGCCCGGATCTCGGACGCAAGCGGGACGCGGGGCGTTTCAACAGAATTCGTGCGCAGCCCAAACAGAGGCGGGAGGGCCGTCTCCGCACCGCCGCTACCGGCGCCCCGTGGCGCGCAGCACGACCCCGACCGAGGCGATGAGGTAGACGCCATACGCGCCGGCCGCGATCTGCGCCGCATCGGCGAGGGCCGCCGGGTCGGCGTCGGGATGCAGAGCCCGGTGCAGTGTGCGGGGCGGTGCCAGCCACGCGGCACACGACGGCGCAGCCGAGGGCGTTGCAGCCACGCAGTCGAGCGCGGGCACCGTCAGCGGCAGGCTGAGGCCGCACGGCGCGGTGGCCGCACGGCGCCAGGTTCGGAACCATCGGTCCAGCCGGTGCTGCGGCGCCTGCGTCCGGTCGGCGACGTGGAGCGCATCGCCCCTGTATAACGCCACCGGAATGCAGACCAGCGCGGCGTTGCCCGTCGC
>CAYFSC010000102.1:0-11033 GCA_964345695.1 uncultured Rhodothermales bacterium
CGACCTCTCGATAGCGGTAACCCGTCTGCATGTCGAGGAAGTGGTAGAAGAAGCCGCGGTGCCCGGTCACCTCCGAGGCGGCGTCGCCCTGCGGCGCGTTCCAGAAGAATTCGAGCGTCGTGAGCGTCCGAGTGCGGGCTTCCTCCCGCGTGACGTAGCCGCGCTCCACCCCGATCGGGTACGCCGTGAGGGCGAAGCCGACCGCGGCCACGCTGGAGAACGGCGGATCCGGCCAGCGGTCCGGCGTGAGGCCGTTGTCGGGATTCGTCGTCTCCCAGAAGAAGTCGAACGTGCGCGCCTGGAGCGTGTCGAGAAACAGGGTTTCCTCCGACGGACTTTGCGCGTTCGGCGACGCGTCCTGGGCCACCGGATCCGACCCGCAGGCTGACAGGAGGAGCGTGAGGGCCAAAAGGCAAGAGGTCGGGTATCGCATCATGACGTTCGGGTCGGTTCGTGCACTTGGGGTCCGAATCGATCTACTCAGCAGGTTCTCGTGCGGTGTCGCTCGCCGGCGTCATCCGAAAGTCCAAGGTCCGGCTTTCCCCCTGAGAATCGTAGATGACCGCCTTCTCCAGCGCATCGGGAATCCGCAAGAAACGAGAGGACTGCGACAGGTACGAGGCGCCATAGAAAAACTCGTGGCGCCTCGTGCTTCCATCCCGGAAGGTCAGGGTCGCGTAACGATCCAGGGGCTGGAGCGGGACCACACGGCGCTGAGACGCGTCCGGCGAGTGACGGAAGGCGCGCAGGCTGTCGCTGTTCTGCGTCGCGAGCACGAGCGACTGGTCCGGCCCCACTTGCACGTCGGCGAGCCCCTTGGCGTCGCCGTCGACGAAGAAGCCACTCGTCGTAGGGTCGACAAGCGTGAAGCGGCCAGTCCCATCGCCCCGGAAGAACGCTCCGACCGAGGCGTCGTACCGGCCGGTCTGCGTGTCCGGCGCGTAGGAGTTGCCCACCATCAGAAGGTCCAACTGCCCGTCGCCATCGTAGTCCCCAGACTGCACGCCAAACATGGGCGCAAACTGTGCCTCGATGGGAAGCGGCCGCACCCGGAAGGTACCGTCGCCTTGATTCTCGACGTAGCTGGTCTCGAAGCGGGCTGCCTCGGCCTCGTACGCGCCTTCCATTTCCGAGTCGGTGAAGACCTCGTCGAAGGTCGCCTCGCCGTATTCGCGATAACTGGGGAAGCGCCGCTGGATGCCTGGCATCTGCCGGACCATCGCGTCGCGCGGATGCGCGGGGTAGCGTGCGTCTTGAATGTAGCGGGACAGGACGGGGTCCAGCTCGCCGTCCTCGTCGAAATCGTTCGCGTGAATGCGGACCGGCGCGTCGGCAGAGGCTTTGTATTCGGTGTTGCGCCCGAGATTGCCGGCCACGTAATCCATGTCGCCGTCGCGGTCGAAGTCGCCCGCGGTCAGGCTATTCCACCAGCCGGTGGTGTTGGCCAGTCTCGCCGTCGCCGTGACGTCGGTGAACTGGCCTTCGTCGTTCTGGAGGGCCGTCAGCGGCATCCACTCGCCGGCCACCAGTAGGTCGATCTGGTCGTCTTGGTTGAAGTCGGTCCAGAGCGCACTCGTCACGAGGCCGAGATCAGTGAGCACGGGGGCGACGTCCTCCGTAACATCAGTGAAGGTAACCGCGCCATTCTTCGAGTCATTCCGCAGGAGGTAGCTTTTCGGGGGAAGGGGGTAGTCGCCGGGAATGACGCGGCTTCCGACGAAGAGATCGAGGTCGCCGTCCCGGTCGTAGTCCGCGGCGGTGACGACGGAGCCACTGGTGCGGATGTCGGGCAGCGTCGACGGGTCCTCCTGGAAGCGACCTGTTCCGTCGTTGAGGTACAGCCGGTCCTGATACGCCGCGTCGCCGGCCGGGGCGACGTTCCCGCCGCTCACGACGTAGAGATCCAGATCGCCGTCGCCCTCGGCATCGAAGAAGAGCGCGCCCATGTCTTCATGAGCTGCGGCCTCCAGCGCGAGGGAGCGCTTCGTAAAGCGGCCGGGCGTAGTCTGCAGAAAGATCGCGCGCCCGTGCCCCTTGTCCGCCCCGATGAACACGTCGTCCAGCCCGTTGCCGTCCACGTCGCCCACGGCGAGGCCCGGGCCGTTCTTCGAGTACTGATGCGGCAGCAGTGGCGTCTTTTTGAAGTCGACCACCTCGAACTCGTCATGCTTGTAATCGAGCCCGCGCTGGGCGGCGACTTCCGCGAAGGTATACGACCGTTCGTTTGCTGCCATCGTGGGAAGGCGGAGGCGATCGCCGATGCCCTCTGAGAGGGGCGCCGCGTCGGCGTACGCCACGGTGATCGTCTGATCGGCTGACACCTCCGTGAGGAGTTGAGCGCGTCCATCCGGCCAAAAGACAGCCAGCGAGTCGGCCGTCGAGTCGGCACCCATCCCAAAGTGCACCGTGGGCTCGACCGTCGATTGGTAGCCCCGGTACAGCGAGTGGTCGTGGTACTGCTGCGTGCCGTTGCTTGTCAGAACCAGCTTGGCACCCAGCCCGGCGCGGTTGCCGTCGGGCCCGCGCAGGGCGACACGCAGGTAGTGGGTGCTGTCGCGCTCGCTCGTGTGATTTCGGAGCAAGAAGGCCTCGTCGTTGATGTTGTTGGTCACCAGGTCGAGATCGCCGTCGCCATCCAGGTCGGCGAAGGCGGCGCCGTTCGAGAGGCTGGGCGGGCCCATGCCCCACGCGGCCGTCTTGTCCGTGAAGGTCAGCGCCGGTCCCGGACGTGATCCGCGGGATCCGGGAGCGCCGTCGTTCTTGAAGATGATATTGGAGAGCCGCACCTCAGGGAGCTCCTCCATTGCGGCGAGGAGCTTTTCCTGATTGGCCGCCCGCGTGCCGAACGTGGCATCCTGCTGGGCGCGCTCCAAGAAGTCGAGGCTCGTCACGTCCTTGCCGTAGCCGTTCGTCACGAAGAGGTCATCCCGGCCGTCGTTGTCGAAGTCGGCGAAGAGCACGGCCCAGCTCCAATCCGTGTTGTGGATGCCGGCGAGCCGGCCGATTTCGCTGAAGGAGAGCGTCCCTTCGGGGCTCACGCCGTTGTTGAGCTGCAGCGTGTTGCGCACGTACTGCGGTTCGTAGCCGCGCCGGAGCGCCGCGTGAAACCGATCGTAGGTCTCGCCCGACAGCATGTTCTTCCGGCGCACGTTGCTCCGGGGCAGCATGTCCAGTACCACGATGTCAGGACGGAGGTCATTGTTGAAGTCGGCGATGTCCGCGCCCATGCCGCTGTACGTCTGACTTTTCAGGTGCTGGCCGATCCGGTTCGTGAAGGTGCCGTCCCCATTGTTGACGTACAGCAGGTCGTTGTCGATAAAGTCGTTGGCAGCGTAGATGTCGGGCCAGCCATCTTGGTTGATGTCACTGATGACCAATCCGAGGCCGAAGCCTTCGATCAGGATGCCGGCCTCGCGGGAGACGTCGGTGAACGAGCCGTTGCCGTTGTTCTGGTAGAGCCGATCGGTGCTCGCTGCTTGCCCCTGCGTCTTCCGGGGGTGAATCGCATTCCGGTTGACGTCCTCCACGGTGTTGGTGAGGACGTACAGGTCGAGGTCGCCGTCGCGGTCGTAGTCGAAGAAGGCGGCCTGCGTGCTGTAGCCGGTGTCGGCGATGCCGTATTCGTCAGCGGCCTCTTCGAAGGTGGGAACTCCGTTCGCGTTCGTGCCCTGGTTGATGAAGAGCTGATTCGCCCGCTGGGCCGGCGGTACCCTCCCGGCCACGCACACGTAGATGTCCAGCCACCCGTCCTGATTGATGTCGACCAGCGCGACGCCCGTCGACCATGCTCCGTCTGCGCTGACTTGGGCTGTCTCGGTGACGTCCTCAAACTGGAACTCTCCGCGGTTGAGATAGAGCCGGTTCCTAACCGTGTTGCCGGTGAAATAGAGGTCCGGTCGGCCGTCGTTGTCGAAATCCCCCACGGCCACGCCGCCGCCGTTGTAGAGGTAGTCGAAGTCGATGGGATTGAGCGAGGATCGGTTCTCGACGATGGTGTTGTTGAAGTCGATTCCCGTCGTGCTGGACGGCATGCGCTCGAAGAGCGGCGGCTCCCCGCTTCCGCACCCTGCTGCAGCGAAAGCCATCAGGAGCAACGCGGCTAGACGTGCAAGAACGGAGGAGCCGGGCTGCATCGATTTCACAGGATCTGTAGGTGTAAATGTATAGCGGGTCCAGGGGTTCGAGTGAGGCGCGCAGGCCCGCGACGGGCGCGTCATCACAGGCTCAAGAGGAGGATACGAGGCGCTGCGGTATAATGCACCGCAGGGAGGCCAGCGATGAGTCGCGGCCTCCCCGGTGCTGGACGCAGCCATTGAGGAGTGAACGGTTTTAGCTGGGGCGTGCACGCCCCCTTCGGTAGCTGCATTGAGACATTGAGTGGATCCCGCGAACGCGGTGGTTCTTTGCGCAGCATCGAGGGAGCCGGGCTCGTCAGGCGTGTCGGATGCCCCCTCAGTACCCGGGATTCTGCTGCATGCCGGTCAGGTCGAGCTCCGACTGCGGAATGGGATACACCTCGAACCGCTCCTGCCAGTCTACGCCGGTCGACTCCATGATTTCCTCCGCGCGGCCCTGTCGGACGATATCAAACCATCGATGTTGCTCCATGGCGAGTTCGATTCCACGCTCCTCGTGGATGGCCTCAATGAGCGCCGACCCGCTTGCGGTAACGTCCGGAAGGAGCTCCCTGACCGTCACGTTGAACGTGAGGGATTCCATGTCCGTCGTGGCGCCCCCGTTGCCATCAACCTGCTGGGTAACGCGCATCACCTCCACCGGGACCGTCTGGCCCGCGCTGATCGACGCCATGGCGTCCACGTAGTCCTGCATATTGGTCACACTGGTCCCATCGACCGACTGAATGATGTCCATGTTGGTGATGAGGGCCGGGATGGCGGGCCCCTCCAGGTGCTTGGACGCGGCCGACTGCAGGCCGGCACTCTCGGCCGGTCCGCCGTCGTTGACGTATCGAGCAAACACGCGGCTCGATCCCGATCCCAATCCGAGGTTGTTCGTAGCCAGCTGTTCGTCGAGCCGCTCGGGGACGATACCCAGCGTCGTCGTCTGACCACCCCGGGCGCGCTGGCGAACGTCGTTCAGGTACATGCGAGCCGTGCCTTCGTCGCCGGTCTCGGCCGCGGCCTCGGCAGCGATGAGCAGTACGTCCGCGTAGCGCATCCGGCGGATGTTGACCGGATTCTCGCCCGTATTCGTGGTGCTCAGTGGGGTTTGCACCTTCTCGTTGTACTGCTGATTCGTCATGTTCTGGTTGATGTGGACCACCACATCGGACCCCTCTTCCACGATTTCGCCGGGATACAGGATGGTCGCCTGCTGGCGGGGATCGCCGGGTTCGTAGAGCGTTTCCAGGTGGTCCGAGGGCTGGTTAAAGCCCCACCCCAGGTTGGGAAACCCACGCACGCCCTGAATCTGGGCGTACCGGCTGGATCCGCCCCCTTCCTCCAGTGCAATCTGTCCGACCTCGAAGATGGAACCGGGGGAGAACTCGCCATCCACGGAGAAGATGAAGTTGTAATCGGGATGCAGTGAGTACTCATTCGAGTCGATGACGTCCTGGGCGTACTGCAGGGCATTCTCATAGTCTCCCTGAAACAGATGCGCCTTGGCGAGGTAGGCGCGGGCGGCCCCCTTGGTGGCCCGCCCCAGCTCGCTGGCTGCATACTCGGATTGCTCGGGCAGCGCTTCGATGGCGTCCTGCAGGTCCTGCTCGATAAGGTTGTAGATCTCCTCAAAGGACGCGCGGGGCTGCTGAAACTCGCCCGGCTGCAGCGGTTCCGTGATCAGAGGGACGCCCAGGCCTCCATCTCGGTCGCCGAAGGCGCGGATCAGGAAAAAGTAAAAGTACGCTCTGAGAAATTTATTCTCCGCGACGAGGCGCGCGCGCCGCTCCTCATTCATGTCGATGCCCGGGATGTTCTGGATGGCCAAGTTGGCGCGATAGATGCCCCGGTAGTAGCCCTCCCAAGCGCCACTGAAGGCCTGGTTGGAAGCGCCCCATTCGAGGTTGTCGAACGCCAGCAGAAACGCCGCATCGGAGGGCGTGCTGCCTTTCGTGGCGTGGTCCGAGACGATGTCCGTCATCCCGAGCCAAGAGAATGCATGCACGCTAAAGTCGCGGAGCATGTTGTACGTGGCATTCGTGGCCGCGACGGCGTCATCCTCGTCTTCGAAGAAGCTCTCGGTCGAGAGCTGGCCCAGCGGCTCCTTCTCCAGGAATGCGTCGCAGCCGGCGAGGACCGCCCCGGTCAGCGTGACGGCGACCAGCCCGGCGAGAAGCTGCATCGTAAAGCGTGTCGTTCGTCTCATGAGCTCAAAGTAGTTGGTTCGATGTCCGTGTGGTGGGGCGCGGTTCGCTCGCTTAGAACGTCGCGTTCACGCCGACCGTAATGGTGCGAGAAATGGGGAAGAGCCCGGTATCGAGCCCATTAGCGATGACGTTTTCGCTGCCGATCTCCGGCGTGTAGCCGGGGTACTCGGTGAGGGTGAACAGGTTGGTGCCGTTCACGTAAATCTGCGTCCGTTGCACACCGAGCGGGTTAAGCCAGGAGCCGGGCAGGGCGTATCCAACGCGGACGTTGCGAAGCTTGAAGTACGAGCCGTCCGAGAGGTACCAGTCGGAGACTCGATAATTCCAGCCGGCATTTGTCACGCGCGGTTCGCTGTTGCTCGTGCCGGGTCCGGTCCACCGGTCCAGGAACGACTCCTCGAAGTTCTCGATGCCAAAGCGAACGGCCTTCTTCGCGTTAAAGACTTCGTTGCCAAGTTGCCCGTTGAAGTCGACGGCCACGTTGAGGCCCTTCCACGTGGCGCTCAGCTGGATGCCGTACACGTAGTCGGGAATGGGCGAGCCGATGAAGGTGCGGTCGTCGGCGCTGATGATGCCGTCGCCGTTCACGTCCTCAAAGCGGAAGTCGCCGGGTTGGACCACGTCCGTGCCGCCTTCGGGGGCGGGCAAGTTCTGGATGTCCTCGACCGTTTGATAAATGCCAGCGACCTTGAAGCCATAGTAGGAGCCGATGGACCGGCCGGGCTTCGTCAGCGTGGTGAAGGAGATCTCGTTGACCAATCCACCGCCAAAGATTTCTTCGCGGCCCTGGCCGAGTGCCTCGACCTCGTTGTGCGTGCTTGAGCCCACGAGTCCGATCCGGTAATTGAAGTCACGTCCTACGTTGTCGTCCCAACTCAGGTTAAGGTCGAAGCCGCTGTTGAGCACCTCAGCGGCGTTGACGACGGGCTCAACGTTCACGCCGACGAGGTCTGGAATCGGCACGCGCACCAGGATGCCGTCAGTGACGCGGCGGTAGTAATCGATCTCGGCGGTCAGGCGGTTGTCGAGCACGCCAACCTCAAGCCCGATGTCGGTCTGCGTGGTGGTTTCCCACTGCACGCCGGGATTGGCGAGCTCCGTGGGCGTGGCGCCGAAAGCCAGCGAGCCCGGCGAGCCAAACACGGCGTTGAGGTTGGTCGTGACGGTCGGAATGCTCGGATAAGCACCGATCTTGTCGTTGCCAATCTGTCCCCAGCTGGCCCGGAGCTTCAAGTTGGACAGGAGATCGATGTCTTCCATGAAGGGCTCATCGGAGATTCGCCAGCCGGCCGCGAAGGAGGGGAAGAAGCCGTAACGGTTGGCTTCACCGAAGCGCGAGGAGCCGTCGACGCGGCCGGTAGCCGTGAGGAGGTAGCGGCCCAAGTAGCTGTAGTTGGTGCGGAACAGGAAGGAGAGCATGCTCCAATCGAAGCCGGTGTTGAAGTTGCTCTGCCCCTCCGCTTCGCCGGCGTTGAGGAACCACAGGCTCTCGCTCTCCCCGACTACGCCAACGCGGCTCCCGCCGATCACCTCCTGCCTGAACTCCTGCGCAGTCACGCCCGTCACGGCGTCGACCTCGTGGTCGCCGAAGTCCTGATTGTAATGGAGCGTATTCTCCCAGAGCCAACTGGTCTCTTCCAAATTACGGATGTTTATGCTGCTCTGCTCACTCTGCTGAGCGGGCGAGACGAAAAATTCCGGATTGAAATTTCGCGTCTCGCGCCGCCGAAGATCCAAGCCGAAGCTGGTCTTGAAGCGGAAGTGATCTTGGAAGTAGGCGTTGGCGAAAACATCGCCCACCAGCCGGTTCTCGGTGTACTGGTTGCGATGGTAGAAAATCGAGGCAGCCGGGTTGCCCGAGGAGGCGCGGACGCCCACGTTCGTGAACTCGCTCTCGTCGGTGGGCTCAGAGGTGAGGTCGCCGTCGGAGTTGCTCGTGCGCGGCGCAATGGTCGGGTCCGCGCGATAGATGGAGCTGATGACACCCGGCGATGCGACGCCCTCACTCGACGTAAAGGCGATGTTGTGGCCCAACTCGATGGAGTCGGAGAGCACGTACTGGTTGTTGAGCCGGAAGGACAGGCGCTGGAGCGTCGACTTCTCGACGACGCCATCCTCCTGGATGAAGTTGCCGCTGAAGTTGTACGCGACGCGGTCCGAGCCGCCCCGGGCCGAGAGTTGGTAGCTCTGGATGGGCGCCGGCCGGAAGGCCACGTCCTGCCAGTCCCCGTCCCACCAGTCCGGCGTAGTAACCGATTGGGGGTTCGGGAAAGGCCTCTCGGCGTCGGGGCCCTGCTCGTTGCGCACCACCTCGTTAGCCAGCACGGCGTACTCCTGCGGCCCGGCGAGATCGATGGGGCTCATGACCTCCGACATGCCGTAATAGGCGTCGAAGCTGTAGATGGTACCCTGGTCGTAGCTGCCCTTCTTGGTCGAGACGATGATGACGCCATTGGCCCCGCGCGACCCGTAGATCGCCGTCGCCGATGCGTCTTTGAGCACCTCCACCGATTCGATATCCTGCGTGTTGAGAAACGAGATGTCGTCCGTGAGCATGCCGTCGACGACGTACAGGGGCGAGGCGTCGTTGAGCGTGCCCACACCCCGAATCCGGACGACGGCATCGGAGCCCGGTTCGCCAGAGCTTGGGGTGATTTGCACGCCGGCAATTTGGCCCTGCAGGGCTTGCGTCACCGACGTCGTCGGTATTCTACTGATGGCTTCTCCATCGACCGTCGCGACGGCCCCCGTGACGTCCCGCCGCTCCTGCGTGCCGTAGCCGATAACGACGACTTCATCGAGGCCGACCTCCGCCGGAACCAGCGCGATGTCCAGCGGGGTCGTCTGTCCAGCATCGACCTGCACCCCCGAGATAACTTTCGTGCCGTACCCAATGAACGACGCGCGCACGGTGTACGTCCCTGGCTCCAAGCCCGCGATCGTAAATGCGCCGCTGGCGTTCGTCGCGGCGCCGCGCTGCGTCCCTTGAATAACCACGTTGACGCCCGGGAGCGTCTGTCCGGTGGTGCTGTCGGCGACGGTGCCCGAAATCTCACCCGTCTGTGCGACGGCGCCGTAAGTGGGAAGCAAAAGGGCGACAATCAGAAGTAGCCTATTCAGGTTCATAACCGGATTCCTCGTTGCTTGCGGGTTCGTTTGGCGGCTGCGTTCCTTGTGCGGAGGAACGGCGACCGGTCTGAGAGTTAGCGTCTGTTATTCGGCGACACAGCAACCACAGGACGCCCTGGGCGTCAGCGCGGTGGAGAGCACGATATCCTCCTGGGTGTCGTCGGACTTCCCGTTCGCGCGGCGGATCAGAAGTTCAGCGGCCCGCGCGCCCAGGGCGTAGATGGGTACGTGAACGGTCGACAGGGGCGGGTTCATGTACTGGGCCGACGGAATGTCGTCGAAGCCAACGACGGCCATCTCCTCGGGGACGCGGACCCCGGCCTCGTGCAGGGCGCTCAGTGCCCCGATGGCCATGGAGTCGTTGGAGGCGAAGAACGCTGTGGGCGGTGGATTGATGGCCAGGAGCTGAGAGACCGCCCGATATCCAGTCTCTTGCATGAAGTCGCCGGGGATTTCGAGCACCGGGTCATGTCCTGCTTCGCTTTCGCGCATGGCCGCTCGATACCCTGCCAGGCGCTGCTTCGCGTCCCGATTAGGGGGCGGTCCGGTGAGAATCGCGATGCGCTCGTGCCCATGATCAAGAAGGTGCTCTACCGCAGCCCGTGCCCCGCCCTGGTTGTCTATCGACAGGGTCGGAAGCGTCGTCGACGCACTGGAGGTCATCAACAGAACCGCTGGGAGCTCGTCAGGAAGGAGCTCCGCGAGGAGGCGGCTGTCGAGCGAAGGCCACATAATCACCAAGCCGTCCACCCGGCCGAGCATGGCCTGCACCATGGCTCGGGCCTCGTCCTCGTTGCTATGGGAACTGGAGACTAGCAAGTGATAGTTGTGCGTTCGTGCCGTCTGATCGAGCCCCCGAATCACCTGGGCAAAAAACTCGCCGTGCATGTCGGGGAGGAGAACCCCAAGAGTCTGGGTGCGCCTCATGATGAGGCTTCGTGCCGCTTCATTGGGTACGTAGTGGAGCGCCTCGGCCGCGTCCAAGACGTTCTGGCGCGTCGTCTTATTGACGGGGCCGCTTTCGTTGAAAACGCGAGAGACGGTAGCCACAGAGACCTCCGCCTGGCGAGCTACATCCTTGATTGTCGCACTCACGCGAGTCGGACGTTGTGTGGCATAGAGAACCTCTCTCCCCGTCTTCGTGGCATGCCGGAAGCCCTTTCATGTAAACGTTTACACTATGATATCCGATACTGGGTTGCTTGTCAAGTGTAGCGTTCCAAAGATGACGTACTCGGCATGCTTGTGCTGCTGGTCGCGGGGGAGGGCGCGCGCCCGTGAAAGGCGCGACATCACTGCCCATGGGCACGTCGAGCATCGAGGGAGACGTGAGAACCCCACAAAACCTGGCTTGTTATCCTGAGCCCTGTCCCTGACTCGATCGGGGAGCTACTCAGGATCTCCGTCAAAACGATGATATCTCATGCACGGAGATCCCAGATTAGTCTTGCTCCGCTCGATCCGTACCACAGGCATGACCGTCGGCCCTCGCCTGCGACTCGTGTGGGAGCCAGGATGACCGTTTCGGGTTTTGTTGGAGCCCCCAAACCCAGAACGTTCAACCCAAAACGTCACG
>CAYFSC010000103.1:0-5088 GCA_964345695.1 uncultured Rhodothermales bacterium
ACCTCTCCGTGCAGACCTCTCCGCAGGTCCGCGAAGGAGGGCGGGCGCAGACCGGATACGTCCCTGCGCTGCTGCGCCGCCTCCCCGGCCGTGGAGACCGAACATTTAACAAGATGCTTACACTGTCGATAATCCGTGTACCATTCCACCAAACCTTTCGGAGCTCCCAACCCCCATGTGTTCGTTCGCGAAGAGCGCTGAGTCAAACTCGTCTTCCTTTTCCGCGTCGGCTCCGTCCGATTCCACGTCGGCTCCGTCCGACGAACCGTCTGGGTCGTCGCTCCCTCGCCGGTTGATTTGGGCCTTCGCGGCAGTTGCCGGGGCCGCGGCGGCAACGGGAGCCGGGGTCTGGGGCGCCTCCTCAATCCTGATCGCCGCCGGTATTTTCGTCCTCGGCGGGCTCGTGACGGGCGGCATGGCGTGGCACGCGGCCCGCAGACTGGATGGCGCCACGCGTCAGATCCAGGCGGCCGCCGACACGTTTCTGACCGCGCCCACTGCCGAGCGCCCCGCGCTCCCGACCGGCGGCCCGCTGGGCCCGGTCGGCGACCGCATGGCCGCACTGATGGAGACTACCCGCCGCAGTGCCACGCACATGGACGCCCTCACACAGGTGATGCAGCGCACCAGCACAGTAGACGACGTCCACGCGGCCCTCCGCACGTTTCTGCGCGAGGTGCGCGACGTGACGCAGGCCCGGTACGCCGCCCTCAGCATTTTCGACGACGAGGGTGCCGTCTCCACCTTCATCACGCTCGGCATGACGGAGGCGGAAAAAGACCGCATCGGGCGGCTGCCCGAAGGCGAGGGCCTGCTCGGCCACATCCACGAGCAGCAGGAAATCCTGCGCCTCGACGACATGAGCCGGCACGAGGCGTCGGCGGGCTTCCCCGACGGCCATCCGCCGATGCAGTCGCTTCTGGCGGCGCCCATCACGTACGAGGGCAAGGCGCTGGGCAACCTGTATCTGTCGGACAAGGAGGAGGTCACCACGTTCGACCCCGCCGACGAGCGGTTCGTACGGAGTGCGGCGGAGGCCGCGGCGGTGCTCGTGAACGAGAAGTACGCCAAGCTCGAAAACGAACGCGTGCGGCAGACGCTGCGCCGCGAGACGCAGGCCATCTCCTCGGTCCTTGAAGAACTCGCCGAGGGCAACCTTTCCGTCGACATCCCCGCCGACAGCGACGACGAGCACATCGCCCGGCTCTGGGACCGCCTGGACGAAACCGTCGGCAGCCTGCAGGACCTGCTTCGCCGGGTCACCCGGGCAACAGAACACCTGTCTGCCACCTCGGAGCAGATCTCCAGTGCCACCGACGAGATGGCCGCCGGCGCCGAGGAGCAGTCCGCCCAGACCGAAGAGGTGGCCTCGGCGATGGAGGAAATGTCGCGGACGATTCTCAACAACGCCGAGACCGTTGAGCGCACCTCGCAGCTCGCCGAGGCCACCCGGCGCGCCGCCCGCGAGAACGGCGCCGTGGTCTATCAGACGGTCGAGAAGATGCAGCAGATCGGTGACGTCGTCGAGCGCTCGGCTGCGACGATCAACCGGCTGGGCGCCTCCAGCGAGGAGATTGGCGCGATCGTTGCCACGATCGATGAGATCGCCGATCAGACGAACCTGCTGGCCCTCAACGCGGCCATCGAGGCGGCCCGGGCGGGCGAGCACGGCAAGGGCTTTGCCGTCGTGGCCGACGAGGTGCGCGAGCTGGCCGAGCGGACGGCCGAGGCCACCGGACGCATCGAAAACATGATCTCGGCCGTGCAGAAAGAAACCCGCGAGGCGGTGACTGCCATGAACGAGGGACAGGACGAGGTGCAGCGCGGCATTGAGCTGGCCGATCAGGCCGGCACGGCCCTCGACGGCATGATCGAAGACGTGCAGGATGTGACCGACGCCATCGAGAGCATCGCCGTCGCGACCGAGCAGCAGTCGACGACCGGCGAGCAGATCTCGCAGAGCGTGAACGGCATCTCGACGGTGACCTCGCAGACGGCCCGCGGCGTCACCGAGATCGCCGCCTCCACCGACGAGCTCGAAGACTGGACGGCACGCCTCGTCGACTCGGTCGAGCAGTTCCAGGTCGACGACCGAACGACGAACCCGAACGCCTCCCACGACGAAGATCCGGCCCTGTCGCCGGAGCGCCACGACCCGACGCCGGGGCTCGAACCCCGCCTTGCCGCGTAGTGGATTGAGACTGTCCCTTCACCGGCTGCTCCCCTTGTGAGTGTGAGTTCTACTGTGTAGCTTTTGATAGGAAAAAGTTTGGGAGAGCATTTACGATCTACCGTACTTCTCACCGGTAGCAACTTGCGGGAACGGTTGGTGAAACGGTTGGGCATCCAACAGGGCCTTTGATTCCCCCGATTAACGCAGAGCGGGTTCCAGCCCGTCTCTGTGCATTCCGGGACAACGACATGGTTGCCCCTTGCTCTGGGCACGGGCCCCCGGGAGCACCCCTCCGTTGTGGATTCTGATCGGGCACCGCCTGTCGTTCGCAGCAGACCGTGCCCGTCAGAACGCCGGTCACCAGCCGGCTTGCATGCGGTGAGGAGTCCTCATTTCGATCCGCCCGGCATGTCCGTTCCCGCCCCCACGCCCCCCACCGATCCTGACGCGGGGTCGCGACGCCGCCGCGCCCTGCAACGCTACGCGGTCCTGGACACCCCGTCCGAGCCGGCGTTCGACCGTCTTGCCGACCTCGCGGCCCACCTCTTCGACGCCCCGATTGCGCTCGTCACCTTCGCCGACGCGGACCGGCTGTGGTTCAAAGCCTGCCTCGGCCTCGACCGGCGCGCGATCGACCTCGACGCCTCCTTCTGCGTGCACACGATCCGCGCCCGCGAGGTGCTGCGGGTCGATGATGCCTCCACCGACCCGCGCTTTGCCGACAACCCGCTCGTTACCGGGACGCCGGGCGTTCGCTTCTACGCCGGCGCCCCGCTCATCACCCCGGACGGCCACGCGCTGGGCACCCTCTGCGTGATGGATACCACGCCGCGCTCACCGTCACCGGCGCAGCTGGAGCGGCTGGACAACCTGGCCGCCATCGTCGTCGACGAGTTGGAGCTGCGCCGCGAGGCCACAGAGCGCCGTCGCAGCGAGCAGCGGTTTCAGGACGTGGTTCAGGCCGCCGGCGAGTACGTCTGGGAGACCGACGCCGCGGGCCGGTACACCTACATCACCGAGCAGGCCGAAGCGGTGAAGGGGCGCCCCGCCGATGCGCTGCTGGGCCACGCGCCCACCGAGCTTATGCCCGACGCCGACGCGTCCCACACCCGGCGCGTGTTCGACACGGCCCGCGCCACCGGCAAGCCCTTCGCGCTCGAGCACCGCACCACCACGCCCGACGGAACGCTGCGCTGGGAGCAGGTTCGCGGCCGGCCCATCCTCGACGCCGACGGCACGCTGACCGGCTTCCGCGGCACCGGGCTCGACGTGACGGCCCGCAAGGAGGCCTCGATGCGCCTGCGCTTGCAGTCCGAGACCCTGGCGCAGATCGCCCGCGGTGAACCGCTGAGGCGGATCCTCGGCACCTTGGTCGAGTCCGTCGAGGCGCAGCGACCGGGCATGATCGGGTCGGTGCTCTTCTACGACGCCGAGACCAACACCATCCAGCACGGCGTGGCCCCGAACCTGCCGGACGCGTACAACGCGGCCATCGACGGCCTGGAGATCGGCCCGAACGTCGGCTCCTGCGGAACGGCCATGCACACCCGCTCGACCGTCATCGCCGACGATATCGAGACCGACCCGCGCTGGGCGGACTACCGCGACCTGGCACTGACCCACGGCCTGCGCGCCTGCTGGTCCGCGCCGCTAATTACGGACGACGGGGAGATTCTGGGCTCTTTCGCCCTCTATTACGACGAGCCGCACTCCCCCTCGGAAGCCGATCGGACCATCATCGACACGGCACGCACACTGGCCCGGATCGCGATCGAACGCCACCGCGACGTCGACGCCCTGCGCCGGGGCGAGGCGCGTCTTCGAGGCCTCGCCAACAGCGTGCCCGGCGTTCTCTACAGCATGTACAAGACCCCGGACGGCCGCTACATTTCGACCTTCATCGGCGCGCAGGCCGAGTCGATGTTCGGGATTTCCGCAGATCCTCCCGACGACTTTTCGGACCGCTTTCTGCGCCGCATCCCCGACTCGCATCGCGAGGCCGTGACGGCCTCCATCGAGCGAGCCCTGGAAGCAGAAGAGACGTGGAGCGCAACCTTCCCGTTCGAGCGCCCCGACGGAGAGACGATCTGGGTGCGAGGCATCGCCACCCCGGAGACCCGGGACGGCGAGCAGGTCTTCAACGGCGTGCTGCTCGACATCACCCGGCGCAAAGACCTTGAGGATCAGCTCTTGCAAGCCCAGAAGATGGAGACAGTCGGCACGCTGGCCGGCGGCATCGCCCACGACTTCAACAACATCCTGCACGCCACAAAGGCCTACCTGGAGCTCCTTGCCGACGAGCTTCCGGACGACCCCGCCTTCCACACAACCCTCGATCATGCCTTCACGGGATTGGATCGGGCCAGCGGACTGGTGGACCGGCTTCTTACCTTCAGTCGGGCCGAGGGCAAGACCGTGGAGACAACCCTCGACCTCTCGGCGGTGGTGGCCGACACGATCGAACTGGCCCGGCCCGCCCTTCCGACCGAGGCGCACCTGCGCACCGAGGCCCCAGAGGACTGCTTCGTGCTCGGCGATCCCGGACAACTGCAGCAGGTAGTTATGAACCTGATTACCAATGCCGCACAGGCCATGGAGGGCGATTCGGGCGAGAGCGTGCTGGACGTGGCCGTCCGGACCATGCGGGTCGACCCCGACCTGGCGCGCCAGCATCTGCATTTGGAGCCGGGCCGCTACGTGCGGCTCACCGTCAGCGACACAGGCTCGGGGATGGACACCGACACGCAGGCACGCATCTTCGAGCCGTTCTTTACCACGAAGGACGTCGATCAGGGCACCGGGCTGGGCCTGTCGGTGGTGCACGGCATCGTTCAGGCGCACGACGGCGACATCGGTGTGCACTCCGAGCCGGGCGAAGGGACCTCGTTCCACGTTTATCTGCCCGCCGCCGGCCC
>CAYFSC010000103.1:5188-10956 GCA_964345695.1 uncultured Rhodothermales bacterium
CTGCTCGTGGACGACGATGAGCAGGTGCGCGACCTCGAAACCGTGCGTCTCACCCGAATGGGGTACCAGGTGACGGCCGTCGCTGACGCCGACGCTGCCCTCGACGCGCTCTCGGAGGCGGCCGACACCTACGACCTGATGATCTCCGACTACCTGATGCCGGGCATGAACGGCCTGGACCTGCTTCTGCGTCTTCGCGATCGCGGACACACGCTCCCGGTCTTCATCATGTCGGGGTTCAGCGCGCGCATTTCGGAGCCCGACGTGCTGCAGGCCGGGGCGTCCGCCTTCCTCCGCAAGCCCGTGGGCAGCCGCGAACTGGACCAGACCATCACCGCTGCGCTACAGGGCGATGCGTCGTGTTGAAACGCCCGCATCGTTGTCCTACGGCACCGATCTGCCTCCATGGCGACACGGTGGAACCGCAACGGTCTCATTCGGCCGAGGCAGGTTCCACATGCTGAACGACCACGCCCTGCGTGCCCGCCACGAACCGGAATCGGATGCGGTCGTCGCGCTGCACGCCCGCCACCACCGACGGCGTGGCGACGGCAAACGCCATCGTCATCGCATCCATAAATCCAGGAATGTCGTCGTGGCGGATCACCACGTGTGATCCGCTGGGGGTGACGGAGCGCACCACGCCCGTTGCCTCGAAGGTGGCGGCGGAGTCGGACGTCGTGGGCGGCGACGCGGATGCCGGGGCCGGTTGCGAGGCAGCGGCTGGCGCCTCTCCGGCAGGCGATGACGGCGGAGCGTCGGGACCTCCACATCCGGCGAGGAGAGCTGTTCCGAAGAGCGCAAGCCAGAGAGCGAGGGTGGGGAAACGCATGGTCAGGAGCGCGGGCAGAGAGAAGAATCGGACGACTGGCAGCCCCGAGCCCCTCACATCACAGAGGTCCACGTGGCGCCGTTCTTGACCTCCATGCGGTGCGGGATCAGCACGCCCTCCGACCGGATGACCCCGGTCACGCGTGCCGTGGTCGACAGATAGTCGCCGACCGCCTGGGGAACCATGATGAGCATCCACACGCTGCCAGCGTCGCTGCCCGTCCGCAGCCCCACCGGGTAGCCCTGCGCCACATACCGGCCCTCGCAGTCCGACGGCGGCACGTCCCGCGAGTGGCAGGTAGCGTCGATCAGGCGCCCGGTGACCGTGACCGTGTCCCACACCGCTGCCTGCGACGCCGCGTCAGTCGCGGGTTCGGGCGATGCAGCCTCCTCCGGCTGCGTCTGGCACGCAGCCACGAGCAGAAGAGCGAGAACGACGGCAGGGAAAATGCGCATGGCGGCAGGGGAAAAGCAGCAAGCCTGCCACCCCCCTCCTCCTGTTCGGAGAGTCCGGGGCGGCAGGCTTTCGGCAGATCAGGGCGAGGGGCAGACCGCGCTCGCGGCCCTTACATCGCAGCCCTTACATCATGGTCGCGATCTCGACCTCCTTCCATTCGCCGTCTTCCTTCACCTCGATCTTCTGCGGGATGATGCCGCCCTCATAGGCCAGCTCTCCCTCAACGCGCGCCTCCTTGTCCATGTGGTCGGCGAGCTGGTTCGACGGGGTGATCAGCACGTACGTCGTGTTGCCCGGGGTGCTGCCTTCCACGATGCCAGCCGGGATGCCCATATTGGCGCAGGCGGTCGCGCAGTTCGGCAACTTTTTCATTTCCCCGTCCTTGCCCGGCACCATGTGCGTGTTGTGGTAGTTCATCGCCGGCTTGCCCATGTTGGTACCCATACCGTAGCACTTCGTGTCGATCAGGTGCCCCTGCACGGTGACGGTCTTGGGCGGTGTGGTTCCCATCGTGGCAATGGTAAACACTGCAAGAGTAAGAAGGCCGAAGGTATAGGATAGATAGCGCATAACAGTGTGGGTGGATTGCTGGTGGAGTTGAAAACGAGTACGGATGAGAAACATCCATCAAGGACATTGCTCAGAGTGGTGATGCGTACTCGCCGTTACTCCCCCGCTCCCTCTTCACCATTTGTTCAAGATTGAATCTGACGCTTCGCTGGACTGCGTAACGACCGAGCCGGCTCGCAACTCTCAGGGAGTCACGGCCCGCCGTTCATCCAGCTCCACTCATGTCGACCTTGCCTCGCTTCTTCACGCTTCTCCCTCTCGTGTTTGCCGCTCTTCTCGGAATCGGCTGCACGGACAAGTCGTCCGCTCCCTCGTCCGACGCCTCGCCGCCCGCCTCGGCCGAGGCGCCGGATTTCCGCCCGGCGCCGTCCTTCACCGAGCCGACGCTCGACGGCGACACCCTGCGGCTTGGCGACTGGGCCGGACACGTTGTGATCGTCAACTTCTGGGCAACGTGGTGCGGGCCGTGCCGCGAGGAAATCCCGGGGTTCATCCGTCTCCACGACGTGATGCGCGATCGCGGGGTCCGGTTCGTGGGGATCGCGCTGGACGAGGACGGGGCCGCACGCGTCCGGCCCTACGCCGAGGAGATGGGCATTTCCTACCCCATCGTGCTGGATCCGGAGATGACGCTCGCGCAGCGGTACGGCGGTCACTACGCGCTGCCCACCACGTTCGTGATCGACCGGGACGGGCAGATCCGGCAACGTCTTATGCGCAGGGTCGAGCCCGACGAGCTCCGTGGTCTCATCCGGCCGCTGTTGTGAGCAGTGTCGTTTTGTGAGCAGCGTTGTGAGCGGCGTCTGGGAGGCTGTCCTGCTCGATGAACTGGACCGTTGACGTCAGAGAAGCTACTCGGTGTCCTGAAGCAGAGCGCGGTAGGAAGCCACCAGCCCGGGACGCTCCGATGCCGCGTAGAGAGCGGTGAGGTCGCGCAGTGCACGCTGGGTTTCGTCGTGCGCTCGTCCGTGCTTGGCTTCCCAAACGGGGCACCCCGCTCGTGCAGGACGGACGCCAGATTGTTCAGCGCCGTGGCCACCCGCGGATGGCGGTCGCCGCGTACTGTCCTTGCCCCTTCAACGCCATCGCCAGATTTCCCAGATTGACGGCCTTCTCCGTCGGTGCTGTGTCTGGCAGGCGGTCGCCCATGCTCAGGGCTGCACGGTAGTAGACTTCGGCGCTATCGAGACGGCCCTGATAGTGGAAGAGCGCGCCCAGGTTATTCAGTGCCGCCACCAGCTCATCATGCGGGGAGTCCAGCGTCGCTCTCCGTAGAGCAAGCCCCTCACGAAAGAGCGGCTCGGCATCGTCGAAGCGGCCCTGTTCCTGCAGCAGAATGCCAGGGCTGGTAAGGCTTTCGGCCACGTCCGGATGATGCTCGGGGCCCAGCGTGCGTCGGCGCTGTGCGAGCGCTCGTCGGAGCAGCGTGTCGGCCTCCTCGTACCGCCCCTGGTTGCGATACACACGCCCCATGACGTCCATCATGGCAGCCTGTACAGCGGGCTGATCGGCGAGATCGGTTTCGATCCGGGCGGCACCGCGGTCCAGAAGGGCCTGTGCGGTGAGGGCTTCCCCTGCGCCTCGCGGGGATCGGACGTGGCGAACAGGTCGACCAGAAACGCCGAAACCGCCACCGCGCTCGCTCTGGGTCCAGACGGCGCTGTCTACGTCACGGGCACCACCACCTCAACCGATTTTCCAACCTCCGGAGGCGCGTTCCAGCCCGCACGTGGCGGTGCCCTTGATGCGCTTCAGCTGGACGCCTTCGTGGCCTGCCTGCAACCTGCGGGCGCCGCGACGGACTGCGGCGTCACGAACGCGGCCCCGCAGCATTGCCCTCAGGCGATTTGCCGTCGGGTTTCCGTTACACCACAGTGGCAGATCCTGGACCCGGTCGGCCGCCTCCTGGACACGGGGCGAGCCATGCAAAACACGCCCTGCTCCCGCGTGTGCTGGCGTCTGTACGTCCGAAAGATGTAGAATCTACACTTCCGAAAATGTAAAAGAGAAATTAATGCGGTCGCCCTCCGGGGGGTTTGGCCTCACAATCGGGCTGGCGTATCCCTCCACCGTGCCCCTCCGGTCGGTCGCTCTCAATGTGATTCCGACGCCTCCCCAATGCAACGTCCGAGGCTGCTTCGGGACACGTGCAGACCTGCCCGCTTCCCCGCCCCACGCTTTTTACACGCCGCACACAGCGGAAGCCGACCGTCGGCAGCGCGGCTCGCTCGTATCAGACCGTGCCGACACTGTGACCGAGAATGATTCACGGAGGATCGGCCACGGAGACAGGAGGAATATCTATCATTCTTGATGACAGTTATACAAATGTTTTTTGTCCGAAGAGACCAACTCGACTTGGGGCCATGCAGCTGCCAAAGTGCCTGGTCGCACAAGACGGACTGAAGTAGCACCCGTGCACTGAAAATCATCCGTCGAGTCCAGCCGTCGTTCGACGATCGCATCCCGCCGCATCGCGTTAGCGCGCCTTTCTGGGACGTTCCACGTCCTCTACGTCTATCGAGGGGTGGATTCCTTTCGCAGGTCGCTCTCAAACACTTGCATGTCCACGACCCCTCCACTCTTGCTGAATGTGTGAACCTTCCCCCTCATCCCCTGCGCGACCGCGGACGAGTCGGAACGCTTCTCGGAAAACGCGCTCTCGGCACCTGAACGGATGCTTCCCTTGCCGCAGGTCGCAGACGCTTTCTGTGTCGAGTTTTGGGAACGAAGACCCCGTAGAAAAAAGAGAGGTTGTTTGAGACATACAGACGAGGCAAGGTCGGCCTAAAAGTCGCCGCACCTCTATTTGTAACGGTATCATGCAGCGGATGCGTCACAGGTTCTAACCCTGGGCTCACGCAGCTGAGCGGGCATTTCAGTCCAGAATTTCTCCACAGTGTCTCCGTCGATGCCTCACAGTTTCTTGACGATTAAGCGGCCCTGCGTCGGCTCTTCTCGCTGAGGGGATGGCATATGGATTGTTCTCAGAAAGAGGCGAACGACAACGTCTCTCCCACCAACTGTATGTCTCCCCTGATGCCTGGCCCCCACGCCTCCTCCCCCTGCCTTCTCTCGACCTCCCGCTCGTCTCCGCGGATCGATGTCCGCGGCGGATGTCCCCTCGTTCTGCTGGCCCTGGCCGTGCTGATGGCGGCGCTGTCTTCCGGTCGTGTGCACGCCCAGGACCCTCCCGAGCTCACCGTGCCCATTACGGTGAGCACCGACGCCGGGAACGCCCTGGATCTCACCCTCGGTCTCGACCCAAACGCAACGGCCGGTATCGACGCTGCCCTCGGCGAAAGCGAGCAGCCGCCGACACCGCCGTCCGGGCTGTTCGACGCCCGATGGATTGACGATGACGTTTCCGCCACAGGCTTCGGCGAGGGCATCCTCGTGGACATTCGACCGGGAGACAGTACCACCGCAGGCCCTCGAGCGCACGAACTGCAGCTGCAGCCCGGCTCCGAGGCCAGTGCAGTCACCATCGCGTGGGACCTTCCCGCCGGCGCGACCGGCCAGCTCGTCGACGTCGTCTCCCAGGGTGACATCGTGGACGCCCCCATGAGTGGAAGCGACAGCTATACCCTGCCCAACCTGAACGTCTCGAAGCTCTTCGTGACGATCGACTACGACGGGCCACCGACCGCTACCGACGACACGTACTCGACGCCGGAGGATCAGACGCTCACCGTCGCCGCCCCTGGCGTGCTGAGCAACGATACCGACCCCGATGGAGATGCTCTCACCGCGTCGTTGGTCTCCGGCCCTTCATCCGGCTCGCTCACGCTCAACGGCGACGGATCGTTCACTTACGTGCCCGACCCGAACGTCAACGGATCCGACAGCTTCACGTACGAACTCACGGACGGAATCACGACCAAGCAGGCGGTTGCCCCCCTCACCATCG
>CAYFSC010000104.1:0-10915 GCA_964345695.1 uncultured Rhodothermales bacterium
GCCTTCGACGGCGCGGTCGACGGGCGCGACGTGCTCCTCACCTGGCAGACCGCCTCGGAGACCAACAATGCCGGCTTCGCGGTGCAGATGCAGAGGCCTGAACCCGGCGATCCGTGGAAACCCCTCGGCTTCGTCGAAGGGGCCGGCACGACAACGGAGGCGCAGTCGTACCGTTACCGGGTGCCGAACCTTGCCGCCGGCACCTACGCCTTCCGGCTTCAACAGGTCGACGTGGACGGAAGCACCGAGCTTTCGCCGGTGGTGACGGTGGCAGTGGGCGTGCCCAAGGCGTTTGCCCTCCACGGGGCATATCCCAACCCTGCGCGGGCGACGGCGACGATCCCGTTCGACGTGCCGCGCATGGCGCACGTCCGCATGGCGGTGTACGACGTGCTCGGACGCCGGGCGGCGCTCGTCGTCGATGCGGAGTATGCGCCGGGGCGCCACACGGCGCAACTCAACACCGGTCGCCTGTCCGGCGGGGTGTACTTCTACCGCATCCGCATGGGCGACTTCCAGGCGACGCGAAAGCTGGTCGTCGTGCCGTGAGACCGCGCGCACCGGGCGACAACCGTCGATGAGGAGCGGAGAAGCCCAGTGCCTTGGCTCCAGCACGAGAATTGGGAAGGAACCGTCGAGCCGAGCGATCGCTCTCGGAAGGAGCCGATGATCCTGAGGTAATGCACCGTGACCGCGTTCAACGCTGAATGGTCTCACGGTAAAGGGGAGCGCGCGGACGCCGGACTCCGTGCATGAAACGCGGGAGGCCGTCCCACGACTCATCAACCGATGCTTCTGAGCTTTCATCCGAATCAACGCCATGACGCTTCGCGACGCTGTTCGTCCGATTCTTCTCTGTGTCCTCCTCGCAGTCGTGGGCGCATTCGATGAACCGGCTGCCGACGGCGGAACGGTGCTCGTCGCGGACAAGTCCGACGACGTGGTGTTTTTCGTCGACGCCCAGACCTACGCCGTCGAGGACACGGTGGCAGTGGGGCGCGGACCGCACGAGGTGGCAGCGCATCGGGACCTCGGGCGGGCATACGTGGCCAATTATGAAGGGGAGGGCACGCTCTCGATCCTCGACCTCGACACGCGCACCGAAGTGGAGCGGATGGATCTCTCCCCGTATAGCCGTCCGCACGGCATCACGGTGCACCCCGACGGGGCGTCGGTGTACGTCACCGTCGAAGCCAACCAGGCGGTGATCGAGGTGGACGCGGAAACCGGAGCGGTACGGCGCACACTGAAGACAGGGCAGGAGGGCACGCACATGCTCGCGCTGTCTCCGGACAGCAGGCGGCTCTACACGACGAACCTCGGCAGCGGCACAGCCAGTGTGCTTGATCTCCGCGACGGATCCGTCGTGCGACATCTACAGACGGGAGAGGGCACGGAAGGGATCGCCCTCACGCCGGACGGCGAGGAGCTGTGGGTGTCGAACCGGGCAGAGGATACCGTGACGATCATTGACACCGAGACGCTGGAAACGCTTGACACCATTGGGGTGTCGGGCTTTCCGCTGCGCGTCTACATGACGCCGGACGGTACGCAGGCGCTTGTGTCGTGCGCTCGGGTCGGCGAGGTGGCCTTCGTGGATGTGGAGCGGCGAACCGTGGTCAAGCGCGTCGCTACGGGCAACGCGCCGGTGGGGGTGCAGATCACGCCGGATGATCGGCGGGCCTTCGTGGGCAACATGCGCGGGGGAACGGTGACGGTGCTCGATCTGGAAGAGCAGTCCGTCGCCCGTCAGATCGACCTCGGCAGCGGTCCTGACGGTATGGCGTTCGTGCCCGCTGGATGACGTCAAATCCGGGGTATGGATTTGAGTGTGTAGGTGTGGAGGTATGGATGTGTGTGGATGGACTTTTCACCTACAGGATCTCACGCTCAATCCGCTTGCGCGATTTACTTTGTCCACACCAGAGGCATGACCCTTCGAGCCCTCGGCCTTGTGCGGGGGGGGATGGTTGGACGAATGGACGCACAAACCACATCATCCATCCATCTCTACATCCCTTCACCCCTCAACGTAGTCTGCGGCGTTGAGACTACGATGCTGCGGTGCCTTCCGGCTCGTCCTGCGGGTCGGTCGCTTCGTCGGTGCGGTCGGCACCAACGAGCTTGTAGCCGATGCCGTACACGCTCTGGATGGCCCACGACGCCTCGTCCGTGCCCTCCATCACGTCCCGCAGGGCATTGACGTGCCGGTCGATGGTGCGCGTCTCGACGGCGGACGGCAGATCCCACACGTCGCGCAGGATCTGCTCGCGTGTGGCGGTGCGGCCGCGGCGACGCAGCAGGTACTCGAGCAGCTTGTACTCCAGATCTGTGAGCTTCACGGGCTCCCCGTCGTGGGTGACGGTCTTCTCGTCGATGTCCACCTCCAGACCGCCGACATGGAAGACGCCGTGCTCCTCGGTGGCCTCGGCCTCTCGGCGTAGCAGCGCGTCGATGCGGGCGACGAGCTCCTCCGTTTCAAAAGGCTTTGTCAGGTAGTCGTCCGCGCCCACCTGAAACCCGCGCATCCGGTGCTCGTGATCGCCGAGGCCGGTGAGCATCAGCACAGGCGTGCGCACGCCATCGGACCGCGCCTCGCGCAGGACCTGAAAGCCGTTACGATCCGGCAGTTTTGCGTCCAGGATGATGAGGTCGTAGCCCGGGAGCCGGGTCGCCTCTTCCAGGCCGCTTTCCCCGTCTTCGGCGAGCGTCACCTCGTAGCCTTCCGACTCCAGGTAGAGCATCAGGCTGGTGCTTAGTTCGTTGTCGTCCTCGACGACGAGAAGGCTCGGGGCTTGATTGGGTGGATTCTCCGGCATGGTCAGTCGCGTGTCGTGGAGAGAGTGCGAGCCGTCGCAGCGGTCCGCGTCGATGCAACAAAGGCATCGGCGCGAATCGGTCTACCAACGGCAACTGAGAAGGGAGGTCCCCGAAGCAGGCTCCGGGGCTGTAAAGGTTCTGGAACATCCCACAGAGGCAGCGCCGCAAGGTTGCGGAGTGGAGACGCCGGGCGTTCCCGCCATTATCCGTGGACGACGGCGAGCGGGGTGAGCCGTGCCACCTTGCTGGCGATCTCGGCGCCAGCGATGGTCTCGACCACGGCGCCGATGTTCTCCTTGATCTGGACGCCGCCGGTCGAGGTCGTGCCGCCGTCGCCCGAGCGGACGTGCACGTCCTGGTTCTCCAGTTCGTCATCGAGCGCCACTTTGGTATCGTGGTGGTTCGCTTCGTGCCGGCTCATCGTGCGTCCGGCCCCGTGGCACGCCGATCCGAAGCTCTTCTGCATGCTCTCGCGCTGGGCCAGCATCACCCAGGAGGTTTCGCCCATGCTGCCGGGCACGAGTACCGGCTGACCGAAAGCACGATACGGCAACGAGATGCCGGGTGTGCCAGGGCCGAAGGCACGTGCCGCGCCTTTCCGATGCACGTAGCAGCGCATGTGCTTGCCGTCCACTTCGTGCATCTCCACCTGCCCAAGATTGTGCGCCACGTCGTACACCGTCTTCAGGCGACTTCCCGCGTCGCCCAGCACGTCGTCAAACACCTCGCGCACGCGATGGGCCAGTACCTGCCGGTTGGCGTAGGCGTAGTTGGCGGCGGCGCGCATGGCGCCCATGTAGTCCTCGGCGTCGGACGATTCGAGCGGCAGACACGCCAGGTTTGGACTCGGCGGAGCCATGTCGTGAGACGCAGCGGCCTGCTGGAAGCGCTCGATGTAGTCGGTGCACACCTGCCGTCCGTAGCCGCGCGAGCCGCAGTGGATCTGGGCGATAATGGTGTCGGACCGCAGGCCCATCTTGATGGCCGCTGCCCGGTTGAAGACCTCCTCGACCACGCCGATCTCAATGAAGTGCTCGCCGCCACCGAGCGTACCGAGCTGCTGGGCTCCGAGTGCGCGCGCAGCGTCGCTCACCTTCGACGGGTTGGCCTCGTTGAGGCGCCCCCCCTCTTCGGCGCGAACCAGGTCGTCCTGCTGCGCCATGTCCTTGCGGAGGGCCCACTGGGCGCCGGACTGCGCGACGTGGTCGACCTCACTCTGCGTCAGATTCAGCGGCCCCTCGGCGTCACCGCCGCAGGGGATGCGGCGGTGCAGTGCGTCGGCGAGCTCGTCGCCCACGTCCTCGATCTCGGAACGCTTGATGTTGGAGCCCAGAAGCCGCACGCCGGCGTTGATATCGTGCCCGATGGCCCCCGGCGCAATGCTTCCGACCGGCCACTTCGACGCGGCCACAATGCCAACCGGAGCGCCCTGGCCGCTGTACACGTCGGGCATCACCACCAAGAAGCCCACCAAGCCGGGCAGCATGGCCGTCTGGATGGCTTGCTCGATGGCGTCCCCCGTGATAATGTCGCCGATCAAGGCCTCGGTCGCGAGGATGCGCACAGGAACACGCATGCCATCTCGGAAAGACTCTGGGATTTCCCACGTAAAGTCGTCCGTCCGCGTCAAGTCTGTCCGATCCATACGCTTATCGCTCACGCGCACGTTCGAGAGCCGAGGGCAGGCACACAGGTCTCTCGAAACGTACCGTTTGCCAGTTTTTGAGGAGAAGATTCGTTAGCGTTGAATCCGGGTGGCAATTTCAGTGTTCCACCCACCGCCATCTTGCACCGCCCGAACGCCGCCTGCCGGAGGCGGCAACGCGCTCGTTTTCACGCATCATTTCTGTTTGGATGACGCCGCCCTCTCGCTTCGACGACGCGACGTTTGCCACATACCGGCCCAAGACCCCGAGCCAAACCGCAGCGCTCGACGCCGCCCAGGCCTTCGTAGAGCAGATGAAGGCGCCTGCCACGCTGTCGGACCGGATTCGCCAGTGGGTTGGCGCCGGCGCGCCCGACGCGCCCCAGGGCGTGTACTTCGTCGGTCCGGTGGGAACGGGCAAGACGCACCTGCTGGCGGCCATCTACCATGCCCTCACGCCGGCGGTACCGTGCGCCTTTCTCCACTCCAGCACGCTGTTTCGCCAGACGACCGCGCCCACCGACTACGGCACCGCGCTGGCCGACCGGGCCGACGTGTGCTGCCTCGACGAGGTGGAGATCGACGACCCGGCCAACGAGGCGCGCCTCGTGCAAACGCTGCAGGTGCTGGAAGCGCGCGGCGTGCATCTGGCGGCGACGAGCAACGTGGAGCCCGAGCGGTTCCTGTCCAACCAGTTCGGTCCCGACCGCTTTCAGCGCTTCCTGCACACCGAGTTCCGGGCGCGCTACCGGATTGTCGTCGTGGAGGGGGAGGACCACCGGCGCACCGCCGCGCTGGATCGGCCCGGACACGGATGGATTGGGCCGCCCGCCGCAACTCGGCCTGCCATGCAGGCGGCGTACCAGGCCGCCGAAGGACCCACCCGCTGGCTGTCGTTCGCCGCGCTGCGAGAGGCCACCACGACCACGGCCCACCCGCGGCTCATCGACCGGCTCACAGTGCACGACCATCTTTTCATCGAGGACATTGCGGTCTGCGACACCGACGATGCGCTTCGGCTCCTTCGCGTGATCGACACGCTGTATCTGGAACCGGACGCGCCGGCGCTCTTCTTCACCGCCGAGCGTCCACCAGAGGCGTGGTTCGCGCCGTCGGCACACCGCGGGGTGGCCCAGGCCATCGCCGAGAAGTTCACGCGCACGGTGTCCCGGTTGCGAGCCCTGTGCGAAATTGAGGTCGCGAGTCCGGCGTCCTGACGACTCGGGGCGCGGGAGGGATCCCTCACGACCCTTGGGTCGGGACCTGCGTCTTGGATCGTCGGGCGTCGAGCGACCACGGGCCCGCGCCGAAGACGAGAACGATGAACAGCAGAAAGAGCACCAGCGCCGAGAACTCAAATGACTGGTTGGCAGACAGAAGCCCGCCCTGCCAGTGCACGAGGAAAACAGCGCCCACGAGGATCGGAAGCTGGATGAGCGCCGCGAACCGCGCAAAGAGCCCGACGATCAGCAGGGCACCTCCGACGAGATGAGCGGCCGTAACGTACATCGCGATGCCAGAGGTGGGAAGCGACATGGCCGCTCCCTGGGTCAGTTGCTGCAGGCCGTCCTCGGCCATGAGCAGCGCCGCGCCCCGAAAGAACAGCCCGAAGCCCAGGTAGATGCGAACGATGTCGAGTACCAGCTCCTGACTGGACTCGATGCGGCGGACGTAGTTGTAGAATGAAGCCATGGCGGGGTGGCTACAGAGAACAGGCGGCGGCACCGTTCAATGTCACGGTCCGACACCGAGAAGTGCAAGGGGAGAGCGTCCAACACCGGTCACAGACACGCGTCACAGACCGGCGGGCGGGAAAGAAAAGCCGGGTGATTCCCGGCTCCATCAAGGCCCGCCTCGCCAGCGGACCGAGACCGGTGTGCACCCCCCTCCGAGGTGGGCCCGGTGGGACTCGAACCCACGACCGATCGATTATGAGTCGACTGCTCTGACCGACTGAGCTACGGGCCCAAAACGCGCGCTCCCTGCTGCTAAGCATGCATTACAACACCATTCCGCATCGAGGGAGTTCCCGGAAGGGAGCCCTGCGACGCCGCTCCCGAACCGAGGGAATTCGTGGCGGTTCAACGGTCCTCGTGCAACACGCAGGAAGATCAGCAATTGTCAACAGACGCATTTCCGCAACCTTAACCACGAAACTCCAATATCCGTCGTGAAGTGGACGAAAGCGAAGGACCTGATGACCACCGACGTGAAAACCATCTCGGCCGACTGGCCGCTGAACCGCGTGGCTGATTTCTTTGTCACGCACGACATCTCGGGCGCCCCGGTCGTGGACGCGGAGGACGAGATCGTCGGGGTCATCTCCCTGACGGACCTGGCGCGGCACACCAGTATGGCACGCCGCGAGTCAACGACCGACCGGCCGCCGGTCTACTACCAGAGCGAGACGGAAGGCTATGCGCCGGAGGACATGAGCGCACTCAATATTGCGCAGGACGACTCTACGACTGCCGGCGACGCGATGACGCCCAAGGTCTATAACGTGAACGAGCACACGTCTGTGCAGCAGGTGGCCGACGTGATGCTGCGGGGCCGCATTCAGCGCGTCTTCGTCACTGAACGCGGGGAAATTCGCGGCATCATTACCGCCCTCGACATGCTCCAGATCGTTCGCGAGCTGTAGTTCGAAGCGGTTCCAGGGACAGGGGGAGCGCCTCGCGGTCCCTGGAACCTTCGTTGCCCGGTCATTGCTGACTCAGCCAGTCGGGTTTCTCCTCGGGAATGATCCACAGGTAGATCGTGTCGCTGCCCATCTCGACGACGCGGTCGGGCTCCCACTCGTCCATGTCGAAGTCGTGCGAGACGACGCGATCGCCGGGGTCGAGCTCGGCGAACAGTTTGGGGCGCAGCTTAATGTTAATCTCGGGGAAGAGGTAGAGCGTCACGACCGTGGCGTCGCTCAGGTCGGACTCAAACATGTCGCCCTCTTGAAACTCGACCTGATCGGCCACGCCGGCCTCGCGGGCATTGGCACGGGCCCGGCGCACGAGCTTCGGGTCGATCTCAACGCCGACGCCGCGTGCGCCAAATCGCTTGGCGGCGGTGATGGGGAAGCGCCCATCGCCGCTGCCCAGGTCGTAGACCACGTCATCGGGCGACACGTTGGCCATCTCCAGCATCCGGCGCACCACGTCGGGCGGGGTTGGCACGTACGGCACATCACTGTCCACCGTGTCCGTCGTCGTGACGAACGGCAGGGAGGAGGTGTCGGCCGGCGTTTGAGCGGTGGCGGGCTGGAGCAGACTGCCCGCCAGAAGCAGAAGGCAGGCCATCCAGAAAGAACGCCATCGAGACCATCGAGAAGTCATGGGGCGAGGAAGTCGGTGGATGAAGGAAGAACAGGGAGCGCAGATCAGTCGGTCTCGCTCCGCCGCAGCCAGAGAAGGGGGACGCCGGCAAGAAGGACGCCGGCTCCCAGCAGCGCGCCCACGCCCGTGTAGGCGAGGCTCGACCACAGCATGTAGGCCGACGCGAGGCAAAAGGCGAGGGGCGTCCAAGGGTACCAGGGCACACGGAACGAGCGGTCGACATGGGGGTCGCGGTACCGCAGAACGAACAACGACACGCCCGTGAGCAGCAGAAAGGTCCAGAACACGGGCGCCGTGTAGTCGACCATCGATTCGAATCCCTGCCGCGTCCAGGCGCCGACGCCAACAAGGACCAGCGCCACGCCGCCCTGCACGAGCAATGCGTTCGCGGGGGTATTGGCGCGGTCATTCCACTGGCCCAGAAGTGCGAACAGCGAAACGTCCTGTCCCAAAGCAAAATTGGTGCGAGCGCCCGTGAAGATGGTTGCATTGGCGGAGCTCAAGGCGGCCACGATGGCAATGATGCTGAGCGCGACGGCTCCGGGCGCGCCGAGCGTCGCGCGCATGAGATCGGCAGCGACGGCGTCGGAGCCGCCCATGCGGTCGGCGCCGAGGCCCTCCAGATAGGCCCAGTTGACGAGGAGGTAGAGCGTCGTAATCAGACCCAGGCTGGCGAGCAGGGCACGTGCCATGTTGCGCTGCACGTTGCGCAGTTCGGCCGAGATAAAGGCCGCCTCGCTCCATCCGCCGTACGTCAGTAGGACGAAGACCATGGCCATGCCGAAGCCACTCGCGCCGCCCGCGTCGCCCGCAGGAGGAGCGGACGCGGCGGACAGGTCCGGGCTTACAAACAGGCCGGCTCCGATGATGACAAGCAGCCCGAGTACTGTGACGCCGGTAAGCGTCCGCTGGGCGGTCTTGCCCAGCCGCACGCCGGCGACATTCAATCCCGTCAGCGTCGCGACGGCTCCCGCGGCGTACAGGGCCGACGAGTGCGGGCCCAGCGACCAGAGCTCGGTCGCGTAGTCCCCGAACACGAAAGCCAGCAGCGCGATGGAGCCGGTTTGGATCACAGCGAGCCGGGCCCAAGCGAACAGGATCGCGACGCCGTCGCCGTAGGCCCGCTGAAAGTAGCGGTAGTCACCGCCCGCATGTGGATAGGTGGAGGCCAGCTCGGCGTAGCACAGGGCGCCGATGAACGAGATGGCGCCGCCCAGCACCCAGACGCCCAGCACCAGAAGCGGGGGCCCGGCGCTCTCCGCGACGAGGGCCGGCGTCTTGAAGATGCTGGCCCCGATCACGACGCCGACCGTGAGGGCGACCACGTCGAGCACCGAAAGCGTCGGAGACAGCCTTGTTTGCGTCGAGCGGTTCATCCGGGACGGGACGGAGGCATCGAGTAAACGAACGACCCGGATGCGCGAATCAGTCCGCACCCCTGCGGTTCCCACATGCACGTCCTGAGGGAATGAAGGTCAGCGGGGGAGACACGAGTCGCACGCAGGCTCCACGAGCGGGGCGGGCCGCTCTGGAGCCCGGAGGCATAAATTAAAACAGGTTCTTAAACGCTTGCCGGTTCTCCCCCGGCGGTCCCGTTCCGTCGCACCCGGCGAGCAGGACGAACAGGAACGTGAGCCATGCGCTCGAAGCAAGGGCGCGTCTCATGGGCGGTTTCTCGAAGCGCGTGGGGAGGAACGGGACCGGATGGTAGAAAACGGCGATGCCGCGTTTTGTTTGTACTGATCGTTTGTGATTTGCGCGGTCACCGAGGCCTGCTGCCGAGGGACGCGTCTCACAATCTCGACATGCCGTCAAATCACATCGTGATCGCGGGCCACGTCCGTGAACGCCTCGATGGCGCGGTCGAGCTGCTCGCGCGTGTGGGCGGCCGACATCTGCACGCGGATGCGCGCCTCGCCCTTCGGCACGACGGGATAGCTGAAGCTGATGACGTAGATGCCCTTGTCGAGCAGGTCATCAGCCATTTGTCCGCTCACCGTTGCATCGTAGAGCATGATGGGCACGATCGGATGATCACCCGGCTGGAGGTCGAAGCCGCGCGCCTCCATCTCCTTGCGGAAGTAGCGGGCGTTCGTCCACAGCTGTTCGCGCCGGTCGTCGCTGTCCTGCAGCATGTCGAGCACCTGCAGGCTTGCGTTCGCGATCATCGGCGCGACGGCGTTGGAGAAGAGATACGGGCGCGACTGCTGGCGGAGCAGGTCGATGACTTCCTGGCGTCCCGTCGTGAACCCGCCGGTGGCGCCGCCGAGGGCCTTGCCAAGCGTAGAGGTGATGATGTCCACCTCGTCGAGGACGCCTTTCGCCTCCGCCGCGCCGCGACCGCCTGTGCCCATGAAGCCGGTGGCGTGGCACTCGTCGACCATCACGAGGGCGTCGTATTCGTCCGCCAGTGCGCAGATCGCGTCGAGCTTTGCCGCGTCGCCGTCCATCGAGAAGACGCCGTCCGTGGCGATCATGCGGACGGTGGCATCCTGCGCCTTCTGGAGCTGCGTCTCCAGGTCGTCCATGTCGCTGTGGTCGTAGATGTACCGATCGGCCTTGCACAGGCGGATGCCATCGATGATCGAGGCGTGGTTCAGCGCGTCGCTGATGATGGCGTCGTCCTCGCCCAGAATGGTCTCGAAGAGGCCGGTGTTGGCGTCGAAGCACGAGTTGTAGAGGATGGTGTCCTCCTTCTCGTGGAACGCCGAGAGCGCGTGCTCCAGCTGTTTGTGGACGGTTTGCGTACCACAGATGAACCGGACGCTCGCGACGCCAAATCCGTAGCGATCGGCACCGTCCTGAGCGGCCCGGATGATGTCGGGGTGGTTGGCGAGCCCCAGGTAGTTGTTCGCGCAGAAGTTAATGACGTGGTCGCCGGAGGCCACCTCGATGTCGGCGTCCTGCTGCGAGGTGATGACGCGTTCTTCCTTGTAGGTGCCCGCGTCCTTGATGGCCTGCAGTTCGTCCTGAAAGTCGGCGGTCGCCGCCTCGTACATCGGCATGGCGCGTTGGGGGGTTGTGCGTTATGCGTTGCGAGTTATGCGTAATGCGTGATACGTAATGCGGCTCGGGTCGTGGATATATGTGCCCATATTCTCGAACACCGCGCTTTTTCCAT
>CAYFSC010000105.1:0-7864 GCA_964345695.1 uncultured Rhodothermales bacterium
AACCCATAACACCAAACCGTCTCCCGGAATTGGGTCGGGGCTGCTCACCTCGACGGACGCCGGGCGACGTCGCAATTCTTCAAACCACAGACTGGAGGGAACCCATGGAAAACGACTTTAGCTCACGATTCTCGTTCGATGATGATGCGAATGAAGAAGCCAAAATCTGCGTCGTCGGCGTCGGCGGCGGAGGCGGCAACGCCATCAACAACATGGTGGACAAAGGCATTCGCGGCAACGTCGAGTACATTGCCATCAACACCGACGCGCAGGCGCTGTCAAAAAACCAGGCGCCCCAGCGAATTCAGGCCGGCCGCTCCCTTACGAGCGGATTGGGAGCGGGCGCGCGCCCGAGTGTGGGCGCGGAGGCTGTCGAGGAAAACAGCAACGAGATTGAGCAGGCGCTCAAAGGCTACGACATGTGCTTCGTCACCGCCGGGATGGGCGGTGGCACGGGCACCGGCGGCGCGCCGGTTGTGGCCTCCATTGCGCGGAATCTCAACATCCTGACGGTGGCCATCGTCACCAAACCGTTCGAGTGCGAAGGCGCGCGGCGCCGGCGGACGGCGCAGGAGGGCATCGAGCTGCTCAGCGAGAACGTCGACACGCTCATCGTCATCCCCAACGAGCGCCTGCTCGACATTGCCGACGACGACACCACCCTCGTCGAAGCCTTCGGCAAGGCCGACGACGTGCTCTACAACGCCACGCGCGGCATCAGCGACCTGATCACCGTGCACGGCCTTATCAACCTCGACTTTGCCGACGTGGAGACGACCATGAAGAACGGCGGCACGGCGCTCATGGGATCGGCCACGGCCACTGGCGACAAGCGCGCCGAGAAGGCCGCCATTCAGGCCATCAGCAGTCCACTGCTCGACGGGCTGTCGATTACCGGGGCCACCAACGTGCTCGTCAACATCACCAGCGGCCCGTCGCTCGGCATCCGCGAGGCGACCACGTCGACCAGCGTCATCCAGCAGGAGGCCGGCGACGACGTGGAGGTCATCTTCGGCACGGTCATCGACGAGTCGATGGAGGACAAGCTGCGCGTCACAGTTATTGCAACGGGCTTCGACCGCGACAACGACGCCGAGGACGAGGAGGCGTCGAGTGGACGAACGACCCGCACGGTTCCGCTCGAAGACCAGGGGCCGATCTACGACTACAAGGGCGAGGAAAGCCTGCGTGAGCTCGACAAGCCGGCCTGGGAGCGGCGAAGCACGCCCGAGCGGCCGCAGTCGTCGAACCCCAACGCATCGTCCGATGCGAACGCGGACACGGAAGACGAGGAGGACGACGCCGAAGGAGAGACATCGCGCCCGCGCATCCGGCGGCTGCGCACGGATGATAACGACGATCGATCCGACCGGTCGTCTTCCCATGACGACGAGTCCGACCGAGGAACGGCCGGGGACGACGACACGCCGGCCTTTCTCCGCAAAATGATGGACTGAGAAGCTTCTGAACCCTGCACGAACGGAGAACGGTGGAATGCCTGTACGGGCCGATGTAATCTCTGCGAATCCAGACGACCGCTGACGGGCAGGTGTCACCCGTGGGCGTAATCTTACCCCATAGGTGTAGTATATGGTCGCAGGGTTCCGCCGGTCTCCCATCGGATATTCTCTTCGCTCGCACGAGTCCCCCATTCGAACAAGCGGGCCCTCCAGCCCCACCACGGGCGGTCGTACTGACCGGTCTGTAGGCGGCGTCTGAGCAGCGTCGTCCCCTGTGGTTGCGGCCGAGACGGCCTGCGCTTCGGCGCAGGGCCCTCGGTCCACATCCGAGCGCCGCGTTCTTCCCCGTCCGGGAGGAGCGTGGCGCTCTTTTCTTTTCCGGCCGCAGAAGGCGGACGTCCCTCGCGTCCGGCTGCCGCCGGTGGGCCCGTCTGGTACAAATATTGCCCTTGAAAAGCGTCCCACTCGCAGCACCCTTCAACTCAAAAGGTGGACCCTTTCTCATGGAAGAACGCACACTCGACATTTCCTTTCCTTCCCTCCCATCGACGGTGACCGAGGTGCAGTCGTTTATCGGCTCCGGAAAAACCGATCCCGGACCGCTGGTAGAGATCATCGAGCGCGATCCGGCCGTTTCTGTCAACGTTCTTCGGCGGGCCAACTCCGCGTACTACGGGCTGCGGCGCGAAGTCGAAAGCGTCGACCACGCGGTTCGTCTCCTCGGGTTCATCGAGATCTGCGCCATTACGATGATCGAGGGGATGAACAAGATGCAGAAACGTTTTTCGGAGCATCCAGCCATCTTCCGGAGCGTTCTGCATGAGGCGGTCTTTACAGGGCGCTTTGCGCAGAAGATGACCGCGGCGCTCGATCTTCCGGCCGAGTGGCGGCGTCCGTCGTTCCTCGCAGGGTCGATTTACGTGATGGGCCGGCTGGTGCTGCTGTATGCGGCGCCCACGCGGTACGAAACCCTGATCGAACAGTTTGAAGCGCCGCTTCCACCGACCGATGCCGAGCGGTGCGCTTTCGGAGTAAGTCATCGCTCGCTCGCTCCCATCGCGTCCGACCGATGGGGCCTCCCAGACCGTATCTGTTCGGTACTCCGCGTGGCCGGAGACCCTGCTCCAGCACCATGCGGACCGCGGAGGACGCTCGCTCTCTCCCTCCGCGGCGGCAGCCATTTTGCACGTCAGGACATGAACGGGGAGCCCCCATCTCTGCCCGAAACACTGGAGGACATCGGCGGGGAAGCAGTCAACGGGCACGCTGTCGCGGTTGCCGAAGACGTGTCGAACTATGTCACCGAATCCGTGCGGCTGTAGCCCGCTGTCGATGGAGGCACCGAGAAGAGGCCGAACGATCAGGCCGAACGATCAGGCGGGGCGGTCCCTGAAATGAGCGGCCCCTGAAATGATCGGCACGGATTCGTATGCTGGAGCGTACACTTGTCTCCGCCCCCCGCCGATCGATCCTCATGCCTGTGCTCCCGTCGTGGATCCGTGCTTATATTGCCCGCCTGTCCGTTCTCGTTCTTGCCGTCGCCTTCGGGCTCGGCGGAAGCATGGCCGGGTGCACCGCCGACGAGCCGGCTCCCGAGACCACTGAGGGGATCCAGGTCTACGTCGGTACAGGAAGCGACAATCCCGAGGCAGGCATCTACAGGTTTCGGTTTGCGCCGCGCACCGGCGCTCTGACGCCGGTCGGATCCGTCACGCCGACGATGAATCCAACGTTCTTGACGCTCTCGGCAGAGGGGCGGCACCTCTACAGCGTCAACGAGACGGCCGACTCGGCCATGGTGAGCGCGTTTGCCGTTGACCCGGACACGGGCGATCTGACGCGACTCAACCAGGTGGCGGCCCGCGGCGGGGCGCCGTGCTACATCAGCATGGACGCCACAGGACGCTGGGTCTTCGTGGCGAACTACCTGGGTGGCAACCTCGCCGTCTTTCCCGTGCAGGACGACGGGTCGCTCGGAGCCGCCACGCAGGTGGTTTCGCACACCGGCTCCGGTGCCGATCCGGAGCGGCAAGCAGCACCGCACGTGCACTACGTCCACGTCGATCCCCAGAACCGGTACGTCCTGGCGGCCGACCTCGGCATCGACGAGGTCCGCATCTACCCGTTCGACGCCGCGCGGGGCCGCCTCGACACGGCCGCCGTGCGGAAGGTCGAGACGCCGCCGGCTACAGGTCCGCGGCACCTCGCCGTTCACCCGAACGGAGAGACCGTGTACATGGTCGGGGAACTCAGTGGTACGGTAACCGCCTATGACTACAATCCGGAAGCAGGACGGATGACGCCGCTGCAAACGGTGCGCACCGTACCTGCGGACTTCGAGGGGGCTGCGCGCAGTGCCGACATCCACGTGCATCCGTCTGGCGACTTCGTGTATGCGTCCAACCGCGGCGACGCCAACGGCATCGTGCACTATCGCGTCGACGACACGGGGACGCTGAGCATGGCGGGCCGACAGCGCGAGCAGATCGAGTGGCCGCGTCACTTTGCCGTTGCGCCAGGCGGAGAGTACCTGCTGGTGGCCAACCGCCACGCGAACCGCATTACCATCTACCGCATTGATTCCGAAACCGGCGCGCTCGCCTTCACCGGCCTGTCCGCCACGGTGCCCGCGCCGACCAACATCATGTTTGCTCCTACAGCGCCTCGTCCTCGAACAGAACCGTAAAGCTGGGCAGCAGGTCGTGCTCGCGGGCAAGGTTGAGGAGAACGGTTGCGGCCTCCTCCGGGATGTCGTACGTTCCGTGCACCGAGCTCTCGACGGCCAGCGCGTAGGCCACCTCCGCCGCGTCGTCCGTCGGGGGCGTTTCCTCCTCCCAGGCCGTGGCTTCTTCGATGAGGAACGTTCCGTCGTCGGGCATAAACGACGCGATGAAGCGTTCCTTTCCGGCCTCGAGGTCGATGAGGCTGAGGCTGCCGATGATTCCGTATTCCTGATCGTACAGCAGCGTCTCAGCAATGAGCCGGAGCCCGAAGTTTTCGAGATCGAAGGACGGCATGGGTCGGTCGGAACGCGTGGGAAGCCAGTTGTCGGATGGGCGTAGGGTAATTGTCACCTGTTCGTTTGTCAACCAGACCGATGGAGATTTACTGTCCGAAATGTGAATGGGAGCCGCCGCCCAGCGCCGAGTGGGCGTGCACCTGCGGCCACAGCTGGCACACGTTCGACACACACGGAAAGTGCCCGAAGTGCGGAACGGTGTGGCGGGAGACGCAGTGCTTTGCGTGCCAAGAGTGGTCGCCGCACCACGACTGGTATCACGACCTCCCGCCGGTCGACGTCGATGAAATCACGGAGGAGACGGGCGTGCCCGCCGACCACGAAGCGGCTTTCCGCTCTGGAGAGCAGCCCGGCCCGGCGGGGAGCGTCCCGGTCCGCCGTCCAGCGGCGTCGACCCCGTTGAAACGTTGATCGCTCGTCCGTTTCTTGGATGCGCGTCCGAAGCCCGTCCGCACCGCGAAACACGCACGACACCTCACCACTGATGTCGCTTGAGCCACACATCGTCGATCGGAACCGGTCCGTAGGCTGGGTGGAAGTCATCTGCGGGTCGATGTTTAGCGGAAAGACCGAAGAGCTGATCCGCCGGTTGCGTCGGGCCCGCATTGCCCGGCAGAAGACCGACGCGTTCAAGCCCGCCATCGACACCCGCTACGAGGACGACCAGGTCGTCTCGCACGACGAGAATACGATTGCGACGACCTCCATCCACTCGGCGTCCCAGATCCTTCTTCTGACCGAGGGCGTGGACGTTGTGGGGATCGATGAAGCCCAGTTTTTCGAGGGCGACCTGGTGGACGTGTGCCGATCGCTCGCCAACCGGGGCGTGCGCGTGATCGTGACGGGCCTCGATCAGGACTACCGCGGAGAGCCGTTCGAGCCGATCCCGCAGCTGATGGCCATCGCTGAGCACGTCACGAAGCTGCACGCGGTGTGCGTTGTATGCGGGGCCCCGGCCAACCACTCGCAGCGGATCGTGCCAGGGGAGGAGCGGGTGCTCGTCGGGGCGACCGAGGCCTACGAGCCGCGCTGCCGGACCTGCTTCGAGCCGCACCCGGTTGAGGTGGATCGCGACCACGTCGAGGCGCACCATCCCGAGACGGCGATGCTGCAGTCCCCGGCTCCGGGCGCCAACGGCGAGGCCGGTGAGGCCGACGACGACGCCCGCGAGGCTTCCGCCGCGTCGGATTCCGAGGCAGGCTGACGTCCGTGTTACGAATCCGGAAGGGCCCCTCAACATACCTTGCGCGCGCCGGTACATGGTCTTCCACGCACTCTTTGCCGGAAATCACCCGATGCCGCTATGATGTCGTCTTCGCCCCGAGGACCGTCGCCCCGGCGGCGCCGGACACCGCGTCGGCAGCCGTCGCGTCCGAAGCGCAAGCCCACGCGTCCCAAGCAGCCGCCGAAGGTGCCCAACCCCTCCCGCGAGCCCAGCACCGACCCGTCGCGCGAGCCGTCGACGCCCGATCCGGAGCGCCGCGAGCCCTCCACCCCGAACCCCAAACGCCGCGAACCGGACACCAACCCGCCAGATTAGATTCTTCCCGCAGACCCCCACCGGACGGCCCGTGGTCTTGAGGGCCTGGATGGAGGGAACGGGATGGCCCGTGGGAGACGCCCCGACTGGCGGGTTGCGAATCCGCGCGCCCGCACAGATCTTGAGGGCCCGCATTCTCGACCGCACCGGCCGGTTCCGCGTTGCTGCCCCGCTTCCCGGAACGCGGAACCCCGAACGCTAAACGCGAACGCTTCCATGGCTGACCAGCGATACCTCGTTGCCGCCCGCAAGTACCGGCCGGCGCTCTTCAAAGATGTCGTCGCGCAGGAGCACGTTACCGACACCCTCAAGAATGCGCTTCGCCTTGATCGGCTGGCCCACGCGTACCTCTTCAGCGGGCCGCGTGGCGTCGGCAAGACGACCACGGCACGCATCCTCGCCAAGGCCATCAACTGCGAGACGCCGAAGGAAGAGCGCGAGGACGAAGCCGAGCCGTGCTGTGAGTGCGACTCGTGTCTGGCCTTCGAAGACGGCCGCAGCCTGAATGTGTTTGAGATGGACGCGGCCTCGAACAACAAGGTCGACGACATCCGCGAGTTGCGCGAGAAGGTGCGGATTCCGCCGCAGGGATCCACCAAAAAGGTTTACATCCTCGACGAGGTGCACATGCTGTCGAAGCAGGCGTTCAACGCCCTGCTGAAGACGCTGGAGGAGCCGCCAGCCCACGCCCTTTTTATCTTTGCCACGACCGAGCCGCACAAGGTGCTGGCCACGATCCTTTCGCGCTGCCAGCGCTTCGACTTCCGGCGGATTCCGGTGCCCGATATGGTTGACCGGCTGCGGGACATCTGCGCCGCCGAGAACATTGAGGCCGATGAGGAGTCGCTCATGCTGCTGGCCCGCAAAGGCAATGGGGCGCTCCGCGACGCGCTCTCGGCATTCGACCAGGCCATCTCGCTCTGCGGAACGACGCTTGAGTACGGCGACCTGACGCAGGCGCTGGGCGTCGTCGATCAGGACCTCTACTTCCGGCTGACGGACCACGTCGCGGAGCAGAGCACCGCTGGCGTGCTGAAACTCGTGCATCACGTCGTCCGCAGCGGGTACGACCTGCAGGAATTCCTCGCCGGGCTGGCCGAGCACCTGCGCAACCTGCTCGTGGCCCGGTCGCTGGAGGGCAGCGCTCTCGAGGAGGTGGCCGAGACGACGCAGACGCGCTACGCACGCGAGGCGCAGCGCTTCCGCGAGGCCGATCTGCTCCGGCTCCTGTCGCTAGTGGGCGACGCGGAAGACACCGTGAAGTCGAGCACGCAGCCGCGCCTGAAGCTGGAGATGACGCTGTTGAAGATGGCGAAGATGCGCCGCTCGGCCGACCTGCGGCAGGTGCTGCAGAAGATCGACTGGCTGGAGCAGATGGTGGAGAAGGGCGAGCTTCCCGAGCATCTCCCGACGGACGACATACCTGCATCCTCCGGCGACCGAGAGCGCCCGACCGAGGAGCCCTCCCCCGACGTGTCGGCCGAGCCGGCCTCGTCCGGCACCACCGCAGAGCCGCCGGAGACGTACGCCTCCGACTCGTCCGCGCGATCCCCCGATGCCGGGAGCGTCGAGACGGCGGCGGAGCCTCCGTCGGACGACGACAGACCCTCCGAGGCCTCCCCGACCGATGCTTCCCCCGACGGGCCATCGACCGTAGACACGCAACCGGCCGACGCCCCCGGTGCGGCCGAGGACCCTGAAGCCAACGACGCAGAAAACGAAGAGAGCGACGCAGCGCCGGTGCCCCCGTTTGACGAAGAGGCGAGCCGGCGCGGCGCGGCACCGGCCGCGTCAGAGCCAGAAACGGCGGACGCCTCGGATTCCGACACGGATTCCGACACGGAT
>CAYFSC010000105.1:7964-10858 GCA_964345695.1 uncultured Rhodothermales bacterium
CGATCCGCCCAGTGACGATCCGCCCAGTGACGTGCAGTATGGCGATTTGTTCGGCCAGCCCGCCCTCGACCAACCGTCGTCCGACGACGCGTCCTCCCGCTCCGACGCAACGGCATCCCGCCAGGATCGCACCTCCGGCGACGGGATGTCGGACGGCGGTGCCTCTGAGGGGGCGGTGACGATGGCCGCGGGCGGGACCGCCACCGCGCAGGCCGAGGCCCCTTCGCCTGGCGCGGCCATCGACCCCGTCACCCAGGTATGGCCCGAGCTCGTCCGCACTCTCAAGCAGGAGCGCATCCGCGTGGGCACCTTCCTGGAGGAGGCCGAGCCCGTCGAGCGATCGGGCGACACAGTCATCGTGGCCGTGCCCGACGCGCTCTATCGTGACCAGCTGCGCGACGTGCAGCCGCTGCTGATCGAGCGGCTGACGGCCCTCGTCGATGCCTCGGTCGACCGGATTCGCTTCGAGATTCGTGCTCCCGACGACACCAAAGACGACCCCACGCCGGACGCCCTCCCCACCAGTCCGCGCGACCGCCTCGAAACGCTCCGCGACTCGTACGAAGCCCTCGACGTCCTCTTCAACCAGTTTGGTGCCGAGATGGCGTGGTAGAACAGGCGGCACACGTGCAGCCCCCTGCCGCCGACGCCACCTCCGGCCATGGAGATGTCGATGGAATTTGATGCAAGCGGCGTCCGAGCGCCGGGATGCAGGGATCGGTCCCGAACCTCGTACGTTGTATCTCCGATGATTTCGAGTGCGCCCCTAATCCTCTCGCTGAGCGGGCGCAGTCCCTTTCAATACGCCTTGAATCGAACGACTGACTGAGCTTATGGCTAATGGTGGAGGCATGAACATGGGAGACATGTTCGGAAAGATGATGGACATGCAGAAGAAGATGAACGCTGCGCAAGAAGATCTCGAAAAGAAGACCGTGACGGCAGAGGCCGGGGGCGGCATGGTGAAGGTGACTGCCAATGGCGCGCAGAAGATTACGGCCATCGAGATCGATCCGGAAGTGGTCGATTCTGACGACCAGGAGATGCTGGAGGATCTGGTCATTGCTGGGGTGAACAAGGCGCTCGAAGACGCGAGCGAGATGGCGCAGCAAGAGATGCGCGATTCGCTCGGCGGTATGCTCCCGCCGGGAATGGACCTCGGCCAACTCGGCTTCTAACCCATCTTCGGAGGACGAATGTCGAGGGTCGAGTGGGAAATCGCCGCGACACTCGCGCCCTGCCTTCGAACGTCGACCTTCGAAACGCGCCCCTGGCACGCCATGCAGTTTACCTCCGAGTCCGTCGAGGAGCTGGTGGAGCAGTTCACCAAGCTTCCCACCATCGGGCGGAAAACCGCCCGGCGTCTGGCCAATTACGTGCTGAAGATGCCGAAAGAGGAGGTGCAGAGCATCGCCGACGCGCTCATGGCCGTGAAGGAACGGGTGCTGCGCTGCTCGCGCTGCTACGTCGTGGCCGACACCGATCCGTGCCCGATCTGCCGCTCCGAGAAGCGCGACGCCTCGACCGTCTGCGTGGTGGAAGAGTCGAGCGATCTGCATGCCATTGAGCGGACGGGCGAGTACCGCGGTGTGTACCACGTATTGGGCGGCGTCATCTCGCCGCTCGACGGCGTCGGGCCCGACGACCTCCGCATCCGCGAGCTGGCCCGCCGCGTCGACCCGTCGTTCTCGGACGCCGCTGCCGAGGGGGGCGACCTGCAGGCGGCCGTGCCTGACGAGGACGGCACCGCGGAGACGGACGGCGACGCGGATCAACCCGCATCGGCCAACGGGCAGGCACCCGCTTCCGACGCGGCACCCGACTCGACCGAGGAGAATGCGGACGGGTCGGCAGCCTCGATCGACGAGGTGATCCTGGCCGTCAATCCCAACGTGGAAGGCGATACGACGGCCTACTACCTGTCGCAGCTCCTGGAGCCGATGGGGGTGACGGTGACGCGCATCGCGCGCGGACTGCCCATCGGGGGCGACCTGGAGTACGCCGACGAAGCGACGCTCTCGCGGGCTCTCGAAGGACGCGGAGACGTGTAGCCATTCTCGGAAACAGGCTTGGACCCATGAAAATCTCGGTGATCGGAGCCGGCTCGATTGGAGCGGCCGTTGTCCATGAGCTCTGCGCGCAGGGCGAGCAGGTGTCGCGCGTGCAGGTCTGCGACACGCGGTCGCGAGCGCTGCAAAAGCTGCACGACGAGGTGGACAGTCGCCAACTGCGCTCCTTCCAGGTCGATGCCCGCGACATCAACGTGCTGTCTCAGATCCTGCGTGGTAGCGACTGCGTGGTGAGCTGCCTGCCGGCCGAGCTCAACCCCGATTTGGCCGAGCTGTGCCTGGATCTCGGAACGAACTTCTGCGACCTCGGAGGCAGCGACCAGGTGGTCCAGCAGGAACTGGACCTGGCCGACACGGCACGCGAAAAGTCCGTTTGGATCACCCCCAACTGCGGCCTGGCGCCGGGGCTCATCAATGTGCTGTGCATGCACGGCATCGACCAGTTCGACGACGTGGAGGCGGTGTCGCTGCGGGTCGGCGACGTGCCGCTGCGTCCCGAATCGCCCTTCAACTTCCGCATCTCGTGGTCGGCCGAGCGCATCTTGGACGACTACACCCATCCCGCGCAGCACATCGAGGGCGGGCAGGTCGTGGAGGTCGACGCGCTGACGGGCGATGAGGAGATCCAGTTCGACGAAGAGCCCTTCGGCACCATGGAGGCGTTCTGCACGCAGGGCGGCCTCTCGACGCTCACCGAGTCGCTGGCCGATACCGTCAACCGGCTCGACCACAAAACCATTCGCTGGCCCGGGCACGCGCATCAGATGCGGTTCGTCATCGGACTCGGGTTCGGCGAGGACCGAAAGATCGGCGTGCGCACCCACC
>CAYFSC010000106.1:0-7766 GCA_964345695.1 uncultured Rhodothermales bacterium
GGGGCGGAACAAAAAGCCCGACCCTTACGAGCCGAGCTCTTTGTTGTCCATGATGTGCGACCGAGTCTCCCGCCAGGGCGGGACTGGTTGCATGAAGCCACTTCTACGATAGGGGCTGCGCAGATTGCAAGCAAGCCCAATAACGGGATTGAAGCACGGAACCGAACAAAATCCCGTGAGGAAAGGGAAGACTGGCGGACTCTCCCGGAAAATATAACGGATATCTACGAGCCGAGCAGCCGCTCGAAGGACTGCAGAAACGACTGGATGGCGCGCGGTTCCAGCAGGATCGTGATGATAACGCCGGCCACCGCCCCGCCAACGTGGGCCTCGTGGGCGATATTGCCGGGCAGTCCGCGCTGCCGGCCGTGCTGCATCGCGTAAACCGACCCGAACACGTAGCCGAACGCAAACACGATGGCCGGGATGGGCAGCGCGAAGAACAGGTAGAGGTTCTCCAGCGGAAAGAAGACGCAGAACGCGAAGATGACGCCGCTGATGGCTCCCGACGCACCCACGGCCGAGTAATGCGGGTCGTCGTGGTTCAGCGCATAGGTGAGCGCGTGGGCCGCCAGCTCGGCCCCGAAGTAGAGCACGAGGAACATCGTCGCTCCTAGGATGCGCTCCAAAAGCGGGCCGAAGAAGAACAGCGTGATCATATTGAACGCCAGGTGTCCCGTCCCAGCATGGACGAAGCCGGCTGTGATGAACCGGTGGTACTCGCCTCGCTCGCGGACGCGCACAGGCTGAAACGATGTGGCTCGGATGAGCGAGGCATCGACGAAGAGCGCGTAGCTGCTGATCGCCACGTTCAGCAGAAGCAGCGCGAGGGTGATAGGGGCCTGGAGCAAAGAAGGCATGACGGCGAGCAGCAGCGGTTCGTCGAGGAAGTCGGAAGCCAGCGCAGCAGGGCTCGATGCCACAAACCGACTGGACGCGGATGCACGTTCCCGAACTGCAGGAAAACACCAATCCTGAGATACCCAGGACGCGCCGCAACGTTCACGCGCTGGCGTTGGGCTCTGGCGGAGAGGGCTTTCGTTTCCTGGCGCTAGCGTACGCCTACGCCGCACCCCCCGCTCGCCGGTTTCGGGAAAGACAAATGGCTTCTGTGAGCACGCGGGCGTTTTGCCCCCCTGACACTCGTCGCCAGAGAGCCCCTTGGGACGCGGACCGAACGCCTATGCAGGCGTGCCTTCGAGATGCTGGATCAGCGAGTCGAAAACGAGGCGGCCGTCGTCGTTGCCGAGGAGCGACTCGACGCAGCGTTCGGGATGCGGCATGAGGCCGCAGACGTTGCCCGCGCGGTTCGTAATGCCGGCGATGTTGTGGACGGAGCCGTTGGGATTGGCCGCGTCGGTCACGGTCCCGTCGGCCTCAGCATAGCGAAAGACGACTTGGTCGTGCGTTTCCAGCGCGCCGAGCACGTCGTCGTCGGCGTAGTAGCGGCCTTCGCCATGGGCCACCGGAAAGGTCACCACCTGCCCGGACTGCAGGGCGGCCGTGAACGGCGTTTCATTCGTTTCCACACGCAGCGTTGTGTCCTTGCACGTAAAGCGCAGCGACTCATTGCGCATGAGCGTGCCGGGAAGGAGGCCGGCCTCGCACAGTATCTGAAATCCGTTGCAGATGCCGAGCACCAGCCCGCCGTCGTTGGCAAAGCGGACCACGTCCGCCATGATGGGGGAAAACTGGGCGATGGCACCGGAGCGGAGGTAGTCGCCGTACGAGAAGCCGCCGGGCACGATCACTACGTCGACGTCGCCGACGCTTTCGTCTTCGTGCCATAAGAAGGTGGCGTCTTGCTGGGCGACATGCTTCGCCGCGTGGTAGGCGTCGTGGTCGCAGTTTGCGCCAGGGAAAACGATGACGCCGAAGGAAACGCGCATAGGAAATGCTCAAGAGGTTGGTTGAAAAACAGTGCCGCAGTCGTCAGTCGCAAAGCCCAAGCCCCTCCGCTGAGGACTCACGACGTCGAGGCGTGCACGTAGTCGATCCAGGCGCTGCCCTCGACGTAGTCGTCCACGACGTCCGGACGGTTGGCGTTGCGGTACGCGCAGAACAAGCTGTTCACGTTCGTCTCAAACACCTGCAAGCCATTGGAGATGAGGTCGCTTCGGAAGCCACGGTCGCCGAGTTCGATGATCATCTCCATCGTCACGATGCGCCCGAGGATGCGCCCGAGCTCCACCAGCTTGCGCTGCGGAAGCGAGAGGTCGACCTCAACGTTTAGGGTGTCCGAGAAGTAATCGGCGGCACGCTGCGTCCGCTCGTGCTCCTGGAGGAACGTGTACAGGTTGCGCTCCTTCGCGCGGCGCATCGACTTCAAGACGGACTCGGCGATCTGCTGGTACAGAATATCGTTCGAGCCTTCGAAGATCTGGAACGGACGGCTGTCCACGACCGACCGGCCGGCCACATGGTCGAGTCGATAGCCCTTGCCGCCGGTCAGCTGCAGCAGCGATTGGGCGGCGCTCTGCATCAGGTCGGTCACCACGGCCTTGACGGAATTGGCCGTGAGGGCCTCGCTCGCCAGGTTGTTCTCGACGTGGGCGTGCTCGCTGGTGTGGAGACACATGGCCGAGCAGGCCGTATAGGCCGCCTGGATGCGCGCGAGACGTCGCTGGACCTGGTCGTAGTCGATCAGCGGCGTGCCGCCCACGACCCGCTCCTTGCAGTGCGCCAACCCCTCGTCGAGCTGCCGCTTGAGGAAGCCCATCCCCATGCCGGGAAACTCGATGCGGCTGCGGTGCAGCGTGTCGAGCATCATTTTGATGCCGGTGCTTTCGGGCTGCAACCGATGCTCCTCCGGCACGCGAATGTCGACGTGGTTCCGCCCGTACGGAATCATGTACAGACCGAGGTTTTCGTAGAACTCCTCGACCTCGATCATCTGCTCGGGCTGGTTCATGTCGGCCACGAAGAAGTCGATGTCGCGCCCCAGTTGGCCGTCGCCCCCCTGGCGTCGCGCGGCCACGAGGAAAAAGTCGGCCCAGCCCGTGAGGCCCGCCCAGTGCTTGGTGCCCTGAATGTGGTAGCGCCCCTCATCGTCGGTGGTGTACGACGTTTGCATGCTGAGGGCGTCGGAGCCGTAATCGGGCTCGGTAATCATGAGGCCGCCCATGTTCTTGTCGGCAATGAACCGCTCGAAAATGGGGCCTTTGATTGTTTCGCTGCCGTACTTCGTCAGCGGCTGCAGAAACAACGCTCCATTGATGCCGAGCGTGAGCGACAGCGCCAGCGACTGGTAGGAGGCGGTTGCCAGAATGGCTTGGCACTCGTGCACATGCCCGCCGCGCCCGCCATGCTCCTCGGGGATGAAGACAGACAGGGGCGTGAGCGACTGGATCTCGCGCATCATGAACGGCGGGATGCCGCGACTGGTGCTCACTTGGTCGAAGTCCGCCCGCCGCGTGAAGACGTTGCGCAGCTTGTCGCGGAACGCATCGCGAAACGTGGCAAAGTCGACGGAGGCACCCAGTTCCTCAGACAGATACGAGGCAATGCTCATGGACCAGGGAGAACTTGGATCGACAAATGTGGACGGTGTCGTGGATCGACCGGAAACAGGTTTTTGGTAAATCCAAAGACAGTTCCGTAACGAGTCCACCCAAAGAAAGATCAGGGGCAAACCCGTCAGGAGCAAACGAAGCTGCAACAAACTGAACGTCTGCTCCGGGACTGCATTTCCCAGATCCTCCCGGCGTCCCGTCAGAACAGGGATCTCGGGCCTGCGGAATGGATTTTGAACGTTTTTTCTTGCAAGGCAATCGCGTCCAGCAAGGGCACCCATTATGTTCGGTGTCATCTGTGCTTGCCGAATCCTCGGCCGCAGCGATCGAGTGCGTACGGTGCCGTTTACGGATTCGGAATTGCCCGACCCGGAATCGCCCGATCCGGTGAAGCTGTGCCGGTGAAGCCGTGCCGATGAAGAGCAATCACTCTCATGACGGATCTCATGACCGGCATCCGGCGCGTATCGCCCGGGCCCAGCTTTCCGCGTTTGCCGTCCGCCCTTCTCCCCGTGAACTGATAGCGACACCATGGCAACCTCCACCGCAGACCGCGAGCAATGGGGCTCACGCCTTGGCTTCGTGCTGGCCGCCGCCGGGTCGGCTATTGGTCTTGGCAACATCTGGCGTTTTCCGTTTAAAGCCGGCGAAAATGGCGGCGCGGCCTTCGTCATCGTCTATTTGGCCTGCATCGCCGTCATTTGCGTTCCGTACTTGTTTGCGGAGTTGGCTCTCGGGCGCAACAGCCAGAAGAATCCGGTCGGTGCCATTGGGGCCATCAAGGAGCGCTCGCCGTGGATGCTGGTCGGTGGGCTCTGCGTGCTTACAGGCGTCTCGATCCTGAGCTACTACGGCGTCGTGGCCGGCTGGGCCTTCGGCTACATTTTTAAGGGCGTCGTGGCTCCAGCGGTCGCGTCGTCGGAGTTCTTTAGCTCGTTCATTGCGGACGCCACCGTCGTCGTCCCGCTCTTTGCTCTGTTCATCCTGCTGACCGTCGGCGTCGTCGTCGGCGGGGTTGAGCAGGGCATCGAGCGCTGGGCCAAGGTGCTGATGCCCATCCTTCTTGTGCTCATGTTCGTGGTCATCTTCCGGTCGGTGACGCTGCCAGGTGCAGGGGCCGGACTGGAGTTCTACCTGAATCCGGACTTCTCGAAGATCGACGGCACGGTGGTTCTGGAGGCGCTCGGACAGGCCTTCTTCTCCCTCAGCCTGGGCATGGGGGCGATGATCACGTACGGGTCCTATCTGCCGAAGCGCGAAAACCTTCTGGTCTCCGGCGGCTACGTGGCGCTCTTCGACACCGTCATTGCGCTGCTCGCCGGCCTGATGATCTTCCCCGCCGTGTTTGCCATGGGGCAAAACCCGTCGGAAGGGCCGGCACTCGTCTTTGTCGTGCTGCCCGAGGTATTCGACGCGATGCCGCTCGGCAACTTCGTCGGGACGGTGTTCTTCATCCTGCTTTCCATCGCCGCGCTTACGTCGACCGTGTCGCTGCTGGAGGTGGTCGTCTCCTACTTCGTCGATGAAACGAGCTGGTCGCGGAAGAAGTCGGTGGGAATCGTCGGCGGCTTTACGTTTCTCGTCGGGCTCCCGTCCGCCCTTTCCCAGGGCGGCTCCGATTTCTTCACCAACCAGCTTCAGCTGTTCGGGCAGACCGGGTTCCTCAACATCATGGACTACATCTGGGGGAACCTGTCGCTGGCGCTCGGTGCGCTGCTCCTCAGCATTTTCGTCGGCTGGATCTGGGGCGCCGACGGGGCCATCGCTGAGCTGCAGGAGGGGGCTGGCGACACGTTCACCGGCTCGCTCGCCGGAGTCTGGCGGTTTGCGATCAAGTTTGTGTGCCCGGTCGTCATTGCCGTCATCTTCGGGGCCATCCTCTTCGGCATTATCTAACGGAGGCCGAGAACTGCGACCCAGGAAACCCGACGCTCCCTGCATCCTACCGATCCCCCCCGTGGTCCGACGCGTGTTGCTCGGATGGATCGTCGTGCTCGTCGGGACCGGCACCGCGCCGTCTGCAGAGGCGGCGCCGCCGGACCCGTTGCGCCCGCAGGACGTGGCGTTTGCATTGCGGTACGGATACGGGAACGCGAGCGCGCCGGACAAGCCGCAGGCACGAGACCGGTGGCTGGCCATGGACAAGGCCAAGCACCTCGGCGGAAGTTTCCTATGGACGCTGTCCACCCAGTACGCGCTGGTCGTGAAGGCTGGATGGTCGCGCAGGGATGCCCTGCCGCTGTCGGTGGCGTCGGCGGGCGCCGCGGGGCTGGCGAAGGAGCTCTACGACCGGTATGCTGGGCCTACGCGGCAGTTCAGCCTGAAGGATCTGGGTGCCGACGCCGCCGGAATCGCGCTGGCTGTGGGGGTCGTCGTCCTCTGAAGGGAGACGCTCTTCCTCGCCCCTCTACGCGCAGAAATTCGCCCGTCCTTCTCCCTCATAGCCTGCCCGCAACGTCGTTGACGAAGAAGGGGTTTTCGACTATCATGCAAAAGTGATCCGCAGGGCCGGGTTCGTAAAGTTCGGTTGGATCATCCGCCTCGGCCCGATGGTTCGGACATCCAGGGAAGTGGCTTGTGTGTCGGCGATGCGATGGTCGCCGCTTCTTCGTGCACTCACATGCCCTCCGCCCACCAACTGTACGGCGCTCCGTGCCGCTCCCGCCCATGAGTGACGCTGTTCAAGAAGAATGTGGCATCTTTGGCATTTTCAACACACAGAATGCCGCCCGCCATATCTACTACGGTCTGCATGCCCTCCAGCATCGCGGTCAAGAGTCGTCGGGCATCGTGACGTCGACGTACGATGAGACGCGCCAGCAGCCGGTCATGCCCGCGCACAAGGACTTCGGACTGGTGCTCGACGTGTTTGACGACGCGAGCCTGTTCGAGTCGAAGCTGCTGGGGGACGCCGGCATCGGGCACAACCGCTATTCGACGAGCGGCGCGGCGGCGAATCGCGCCAACATCCAGCCGTTCGTCGTGCATCACCGCAAGGGGAACCTCGCCCTCGCGCACAACGGCAACCTGTCCAATGCCCGCGAGCTGCGCAACAGCTTTCGCGAACAAGGGACCCTCTTCCAGACGACCTCCGATTCGGAGCTCATCCTTCACCTGACGGCCCAGAGCCGACGCGACGATCACGTCGACCAGATCATCGACGCGCTGATGCAGGTTGAAGGGGCCTACTCGCTCGTCATGCTCACCGACGAGCATCTCATCGCCGTGCGCGACCCGAACGGATTTCGCCCGCTGGCCCTTGGGCGTCTCGGCGATCCCGACCAGCCGGGGGGCGCAGGATACTGCGTCGCCAGCGAGACGTGCGCCTTCGACATGATCGGGGCCGAGTACGTGCGCGACATCGAGCCGGGCGAAATCCTCGTCATCGACCGCGAAGGCTGCGCCGACGGAGGCGACTTTAAGAGCTACGAGATCCCGACGAAGTACGGCGTCAGCCAGTGTGTCTTCGAGTACGTCTACTTCTCCCGGCCCGACTCGAAAATCTTCGGCGAGATGGTCGACAAGGTGCGGCGGCGCCTCGGCGTGGAGCTCGCCAAGGAGGCGCCCGTGCCGGAGGTGCCTGAGGAGGAGAAGGAGCCCATCGTGATCCCGGTGCCCGACTCCGCCAACACCTCCACGCTCGGCTACGCCATGCAGTGCCAGGAGATGGGCCGACGCTGTCGCTTCGAACTCGGACTCATCCGCAATCACTACGTCGGACGCACTTTCATCGCACCGGGACAGGACCGGCGCGAAATGAAGGTGCGTTGCAAGTTCAATACTGTTGAGGGACTCTTGAAAGACCGCACGGTGATCGTCCTCGACGACAGCATCGTCCGCGGCACGACGGCGCGATACCTCGTGAACATGCTGAAAGAGTCGGGCGCCAAGAGCGTGCACTTCCGCGTCTCCGCCCCGCCCGTCGTGAGCCCGTGCTTCTACGGCATGGACTTCCCGGACAAGGACGAGCTCCTCGCCAATCAATTCGACAGCGTCGACGAAATCCGCGACTGGCTCGGCGTCGATTCGCTTTCCTACCTCTCTGTGGAGGGCTTGATGCGCGCCGTCACGTCCGCCAACCACAGCGATCTCGGCTACTGCAATGCCTGCTTCACCGGCAACTACCCGGTTCCCGTCGACAAGGACGTGACGAAGGAAGAAAACGAGTGGCAGGTGTGACGGCCGGGAAGGGGAGAATGGGGGAAGAGGGAAGGGGGAGCAGGCCGCACGGATCGCGCGCTCCGAACTCGGAAC
>CAYFSC010000106.1:7866-10725 GCA_964345695.1 uncultured Rhodothermales bacterium
GGGAGCAGGCCGCACGGATCGCGCGCTCCGAACTCGGAACCCCGAACTCGGAACCAGGAACTCATTTTTGATGGGTGGTGGGCACGGCGGGCGCGTCGATGTCGGGCACGCCGTTCGTCTCCAGCCAGTGGACGAGGTACGGGATGTTGTAGATGTGCGTCCAGCCGAAGACGCGGAGGCCTCCGCTCAGGCGCCAGATACCCGGTCCGCCACGCTGCCGGTCTTGGGGAAGACGACTCACTGCTTCGAGGGATTCGGCGACCGCTTTTCGCGTTTCCCCATTCATGATGGACGTCGACAGTTCATCGGTTTTGAGCACCTGCGCGCGACGCACGGCCTCGCGAAACAAGCTCGGCTCTTTCGACACCTCGTACCCTGCCAGAAGCGTTGAGATGCTCGACAGGTACGACTCCATCTGGTGGTCGAGCGGCGGATTGTCGCGCACATACCGGGCGTGGCGGACGAGTGCCTCTTCGGCCTCCTCGTCGCCGGTCAGCTGAACGTACTTCCGCAATCCGTTGGCCACGTACACCTGCGTGTAGCCGTAGCGGTCGATGATCATGTTGCCCCCGTTCTCTCGTTGCAGCCGGATCATGCGGTCGACGCGGTCGTCCAGCTCTTTGCGGATGGCGGGGTCCTTTGTCGCGTCGTAGACTTCCACGAGGTTCCAGACTGAAAGATAGAGGCGGCGCCCCGTCAGGCCGTGCTCGCCGAAGATGCGGCGCTGGTAGTAGTCGGCCGTGAGGCGCGCCACATCAAGGCCGCGGTGCTCGCCGGCGAGGTAGTAGGCGGCCACCCAGCCGGGGGTCCACACGTGCGCACTCATGAGGCCGGCCCACTGGTGGCGCGCGTGGCGCCGTCCCATGCCGAGATACGGGGTGCCCGCTGAATCGTCGAGCGTGTCAAAGTAGTCGAGTGAGGCGTTCGTGTCGCCGCGATAGGTCGGACCGGTCGGCCAGTGCACATTGTCGACGTCCATCGCATGGCGGCTCTTCGACAGAGCCGTGAGGTAGGCCTCCCGGTTGCCGGTACGCAAGAAGTGAAGCCACCACATGAAGTCGGTGGCCGGTTCGTTGTTGGTCCACAAAAACCAGCGGTTGCGGAAGTAATAGTTCTTGCCCTCACCGTAGTAGAACATGCCCCACCATGGGGCCCATTTCTGGTTGAAGCGCCACCAGTCGAACTTGTAGTCGAGCCCGCGTTCGTACGCCGTAAACCGGTCGGAGCGTGGGGCCATCGGTCCGTAGACGCGGCTGTCGGCGTACCATTGCGGCGGCGCGTGGGCCACGGGCGGATCGAGCACGTAGTCCATCGTTCGTTGGAGCGCGTCCGTCGTCGTGGATGCCGGGTGGAAGTGGTAGATGGCCTCCGTCGTCTTCGTCGTGCCCGTCGCAAAGTTGTCGACGAGATTGGCGTCGGGTTCCGCATCCGTGCGGGCGAAGTTCATCGGCTCCGCAGCGGGCGACCAGTGGTATGCCGTTATGCGCTTCGCCCCGGGCTGCACGCTCAACTCCTTCGGATACTCCTCGGTGAAGTGGCGGACGCCCACGCCAATGCCCCACCGGTCGTCGCGCACGTCCATCCACCCGACGGCCCGTGCGGCATCGCGCTGCGTCGTGGAGTCGGCGAGAAGACGGGCGCCAACGTTCTGAATCCGCTGCGTGTTGGACGAGGTCGAGTCGCCGCGCATCGGCCCGGTCTGTACGACAGAGAGATGCTGCTGGGCATCCACGGCTCCCTCGATCATCTCTGGCGCGTTCGGATTCCACCAGTCGCCGTTTCGCAGCGCTGTGCGGTAGCGGACCGGGCCGTCGAACTCCTCGTTCAGCGCGAGTCCAGCCGCCCGGATGCGGTCGTTGGCCTGCGTCCACCGCGGATCGCCCTCCAGACTGTCTTCGCTCACGATGCGGTTGGGGCGCGTCGCGATGAGGCCGTGCTGCCCGTCGATGGGCGGATGCCGGTCCGGGTCGCCGGTGTAGGTGATCGTGTGCAGCACGCGCAGATACGGCTTTCCGGCGTACGCGTGAATGCGGAGCGTAAACGGCGAGGGATTGTTGTCACTGCGCGCGTACCGGTACTCACCCTCGACGCGGACGGTGGCGTGCAGCGGCCCGGAGCCCTTCTCAACGAACGTCTGCTCCACGACCGCACGGGATGAATCCGGACCGTTCGGGTCGACGAGGTCGAGGAACGAGCCGCGCCCCTGCGGACCCGTGGCGATGACGTCGTCCGGCTCGAAGCCGTCGCCATCGAGGTCGAGCTGCACGCGGTCGAGAAAGCCGCTCGGGGTGGCGTCGGGATCGGAGTGCTGGATGCGAGCGCGCAGTGGCCCGGTTGTGATCTCGGCGAATCCGTCGCTCGTCTGATCGTTGACGACCGTCACGCGGTCGCCCGTGATCGGCGCGCGGCGCACGTCGGGGCCGTACTCCACGACGTAGCGGTCGCTTTCCGTGGCGAAGAAAAAGACCCAGACCCACTTCAGGCTGGAGTCGGCCGGTTTCCACGTCGTCACCGTGGTGACCTGCGAGGGGATCTCCTGTCCGTCCGGTGTGAGGACGCGCACGTGGTCCGGCGAATGCAGCGCGCCCTGCGGGAACGGAAGGCCCACCGTCAGCGGTGCGCCCGGCGACGGCGCCTCGACCGTGATGGGCACCTGGTCCGCCGCCGTCGCGGGAGCGGTCCCGACGAGCAGCAGGACGAGCAAGGCGGTGAGGCCAGCGCGCGAGCCCATTCGAGCAGCGAAGATGGAGAACAAGGTCGGCGTAGGCACGGGCTTGGGTCGTGAGAATGGGATCGATGGCGCGGGCGGACGGCAGACGGCGGACAGCAGCAGGGTGAGACATCGTTCAGAGCGCAGCC
>CAYFSC010000107.1:0-1923 GCA_964345695.1 uncultured Rhodothermales bacterium
CACAACGACCGGCTTGGAGGCGTAGCGGACGCGCTGAATCGTGTCCTGAAACTCCGCGAGGTACGCGCCGATCTGGTCGTACTGCCCCTGCTGCGCGGCCTGGGCCATCTCGCCGAGGTTGGCGCCCACGCTGAAGTTCTTGCCCTCGTTGCCGATGACCATGCCGCGAAGGTTCGGATCGTTCTCGACGCGGTCGATGCATTCGCGCAGGCCCTGCATCACCTCGCGGCCCAGAGAGTTGGCCTTCGATCGGAACTCGTAGAGCACCACGTCGTCGCCCACGTCGAGGAGCGCGGCCTGCCCGTTCGTCCACACCTCACGGGACGTGTCGGCTTTGATCGGATCCAGGGAAAGCTCGTCCTCGGGCGTTGGATCGGCGACGTAGCCGCCCTCGCTCGGGACGTACACTTCGCGGGCGCCGCCGTCCGTCCGGTAGAATTGCGTGTGCCCCTGCTCGTGCATCGTGCGCACCCACGCCGGCACCTCGATGTCGCGCTCGTCCATGCCGTTCAGCACGGTCTCGAAGCCGAGCGCGTCCCACGTCTCGAACGGCCCCATCTCCCAGCCGAAGCCCCAGCGGATCGCGCGGTCCACGTCGGCCGGATTGTCGGTGATCTCGCCGATACGGCGCGCGCTGTAGCCGAGCGTCTCCAGGGTGGTGTCGCGGAAGAACTGACCGGCACGCCCCGGATCCTGGTACAGCGCCTGGAGACGAGCCGTCAGGTCGCCCGCCTTCTTGATCGAGCGGATGTCCCCCAGTTCTTGCTCCTCGGCCGAGGTGTATTCGAACGTGTCCGGATCGAGCGACTTGATTTCGCCGTCCACCTTTTTGTAGAAGCCCTCGCCCGACTTCGCGCCCTTCCGGTCCTCGTCGACAAGCTTTTGCAGGATCTCCGGCACCTGAAATTCCTCGCGGCTCTCGTCGTCTTCCGCCTTCTCGTACAGGTTCTTCGTCACGTCCACGAGCACATCGAGCCCCACGACATCCGCCGTGCGGAAGGTGGCGCTCTTCGGATGGCCCTGCAACTGTCCCGTGAGGGTGTCGACCTCCTCGATCGTGTAGTCGCCGTCGGTGTAGTGGCGGATCGCCTGAAGCTGCGCGAAGATGCCAACGCGATTGCCGATAAAGTACGGCACGTCGTTCGCGACGACGATGCCCTTGCCGAGATGCAGGCGCCCGAACTGAGCAACGCGCTCCACAACGGCCGGATCGGTGGCCTCCGTCGGGATGATCTCCAGCAGCTTCAGGTAGCGCGGCGGGTTGAAGAAGTGGGTGCCCAGGAAGCGCTGCTTGAAGTCCGCGCTGCGGCCCTCGGCGATCTCGTGGATCGGCAGGCCGCTCGTGTTCGTGGAGATGACCGCGTCGGGCCGGGCGTGCTCCTCGATGCGGGCGTGCACGTCGCGCTTCACATCCATGCGCTCGAGCACCGCCTCGACGACCCAGTCGACTTCGCTGATACGGCGGAAGTGCTCCTCAAAGTTGCCCAGATAGATACGGTCGGCCCCGTCGTCGGTAAAGAACGGATCCGGACTTGCGTTGCGCGCGGCCTTGAAGCCTTTCTCGACGATGGCATTGGAATCGCCGTCGTCGGGCGCGATGTCCAGGAGGTGCACTTCCAGACCGGCGTTGGCGAGGTGGGCGGCGATCTGCGCACCCATCGTGCCAGCTCCCAGCACGGCCGCCGTGCGGAACGGGGGGCGCGTAGCCGGGGCTTCGAGATTCAGAGCGCGCGTGTCGAGCGATTGGGTTTCCATATCAGGTCGCAGAATGTGTGAGTGGAAATGGGTGTAGAATGGATCCGAAGCGCTCGGAGGCTGGCGTCAACAGCGTTAACCGGCCCCTCGAGAAACCGCTTCCAGAATCGAGTTACAGGCCATCCGTCAAGGGAGCAGAGCGTCGCGTTACGAGTCGAGCAATACGCT
>CAYFSC010000107.1:2023-10713 GCA_964345695.1 uncultured Rhodothermales bacterium
GTCGAGCAATACGCTCACGTCCGCACAACGCGTCACGCATCACGCGACGATCACCGCCTTTTTCTCCGTCTGGCTCCTTGGCTGCGCCTCCTCATCGTAGAGCGCATCGATCTCCTCCCCGAAGGCCTCGCGGATCTTGGGACGCTTTACCTTGAGCGTGGGCGTCAGGAGGCCCGCATCGATGGTGAGTTCGTCCGGGATCAGCGCAAAGCGTTTTACGGTCGACCAGTGATCCATGCCTTCGTTGGCGTTTTCGACCAGTGCCTGAAACACCTCCACGATTTCCGGCTCGTTAAGCAGATCTTCGTACGGCTGGTCGGCGTCTACTCCGAGAGATTCAGCCTTGGCGCGCACCTGGTCTTCCGTCGGGAAAATGAGGGCGGCGCAGAACTTTCGGCCGCTGCCGATGACCACGGCCTTGTCCACGAGCGGCTCGCTGCCCAGTTTGTTTTCGATGGGCTGCGGCATCACGTACTTGCCCGTCGACAGCTTGAAGAGGTCCTTCTTGCGATCGGTGATCTTGAGGTTGTTCTCGTCATCGAACTCCCCAATGTCGCCGGTGTGAAACCAGCCGTCCTCGGTCATCACTGCCTCGGTTTTTTCAGGCGCCTTGTAGTAGCCCTGCATGACATGCGGGCCGCGCGTCAGGATCTCGCCGTCGTCGGCAATGCGCACCTCCACGCCCGGGAGCGGCTCGCCCACGGTGCCCGGCTCGACGCGATCGGGCCGGTTGAACGCGATCACGGGGCTCGTTTCGGTCAGCCCGTAGCCCTGCAGCGCCCTGATGTCGGCCGCGGCGAGCGTGTTCGATAGGTCGGCCTGCAGCGCCGCGCCGCCCACGACGATGTACTTGACACGCCCGCCCAGGGCTTCGCGCCACTTGCTGAACACGAGCGCGTCGGCGAGGGAATGCTTCAGCGAGTACGTCAGCGTGTCCTGCTGTCCAATCTCGTACTGCCGTGCGATGCCCATCGCCCAGTTACCGATGGCTTTCTGCACGCCCTTCATCTCCATGATTTTCTTCTGGATGCCGGCGTACACTTTTTCCAGCACCCGTGGGACGGAGGCAAAGGCCGTCGGCCGCACTTTCGGAAGCGCTTGCACCAAGTCGTCAGGCGATGTGAAGTACACGCTCACACCGCGCGACAGGAAGGCGTAATGCAGCGTGCGGGCAAAGACGTGCGTGAGCGGGAGAAACGAAATGACGACTTCGCCCTCCGGCCCGTCGTCGAAATCGTCGAGTTCCGAAAGCGACGTGAGTGCGTTGGACGAAATGTTCTCGTGCGAGAGCATCACGCCCTTCGGCTGCCCGGTGGTTCCGCTCGTATAGATGAGCGTCGCCAGGTCGTCCGGCTCGATCTCGTCGCGGAAATCCTGAATGGTTGCCGTAACGTCGTCGGTAGACGCTCGGCCTCGCTCTTGGATCTCCTCCAGCGTGTAGAGCGTCACGCGCTCCGGAAGCTCAGGCCGATCTGTATCGCGCTCCGGCTCGCAGAGCACGACCGTGTGTACGTCCGGCAGATCCGGTAGAATCTGAGCGGCCACCTGCAGTCGGTCCTCGTCAGCCACAATGAGTGCCTTCGCCTCAGCGTGGTTAATGACGTACGTCATTTGCTCCGGCGCCGTCGAGAGGTACACCGGCACGTCGATGATGCCGGCAAGGAGGCAGCCCATGTCGGCAATGCAAAAGTTGACGTCGCTCTCCAGCAGGAGAGCTGTCTTCTCGCCGCGCTCCAGCCCCACGTCGCGGAGGCCGAGCGCCGTTTCTTCAGCCTGGGTTTGGAACTCCGCTAGCGAGCACGGGACCCACCCTTCCCCCTCGGGCTGGTTGAGCGCCGTGGGGTTGCTGTAGGACGCGCAGGCGCCGTAGAACAACTCGGGCAACGTTTTTCCGAGGATCGGCGGGCCGGCATCGGGCGGAGCGGTGTGGATCGGTCCTGGCATGAACGGATCGGTCGATTGGTCGGAGGAGGCGTGCTCCCGCAATGGCGGCGGGATTACAGTTCGGAAGACGACACCTGAGCAGGTACCGTATAGCTACGGAGGGTCTGTTGGATGGCCGTCTCGATGAAGGCATCGCGTTCAATGCGTACATCCACGCGCTCGGCAAGCAGCAGCGATACCGTTCCGTGCAGCGATGCCCAGATGGTGCTGGCCGACACCTGTGGATCGCCGGCGGCGAAAACGTCCTTCTCGTTGCCCTCGGCGAGGGCGTCGGCGAAGAAGTCGAGGTTGCGGCGCGCCTGGCGGTACTTCTCGGCCGGATAGCGTTCCATCCGCTCGGGATGCAGCTGAAACATGATTTCGTAGTACTCCGGGTTCTCCAGCCCGAAGTCGATGAACCGTCGGCACAGGGCCTCCAGGCGCCGGAGTAGGTCACTCGGATGGTCGTCGGCCGTGCTCTCCAGAGCTTCGAAGAGATGCATCATCCCTTCGTGGATGAGCGCATGCAGCAGCGCGTCTTTGCTGTCGAAGTGCAAGTAAATGCTCGTTGCACTGTAGTCAATGGCGCTGGCAATCTTGCGCATCGACACGTTCTGGTACCCCTCTTGAACGAGGAGGTGCCGCGTTGTGTCGAGAATTAGTCGACGAAGGTCCCCGTTGTGTGGCTGACCCGAGGATGTACTCATGCTTGGTTAACACTGTTAAGTAACAAGAGGACAGGGAAACTGTCAAGGACGTTTCATTTTTCCGAATCTCGGAACGCGAGGCACGTTTCGTCCCTGATTCGTTTCGCAGCAAGTACGGACAGGCAACTCTGTTCGAAGAACATAAGAAACAGGCGTGTTGATTGCAGCCGCGGGCATACAGAAACGGCACGCCTCCGAAGAGACGTGCCGTCTTGAGTGATGACCGGTACACGTTTCGAAACACAGAGGGCGCGTCGCGTCGCGCACCAATCCGGTCGTTAATCTTGGAATTCCAGAAGGAGCGAGAACCGCAGGGTATTGGCCAGCGGATTGTCTTCCTCCAGCGTGTAGATGTAGGAGATGTCGACGCCGATGATGTTGTAGCGGAGGCCGGCGCCGAAGTTGAGGAACTCACGGTTTCCGTTCTCTGGATCCTCGTAGAAGTAGCCGGTGCGAAGGGCGAAGAGGTCGTTGTACCAGTATTCCACGCCCATGCCCACGGTGAACTGCTCGACGAGACTCAGCTCGGTGGCCTGACCGTCCGGTCCAATCTGCCCGCGCTGCGTGCCCCACGACGAGAAGAGCGCCTCATAAAACGGGTCGGGATCGCTGACGAGCGTGGTGTCGCCGTTCGCAATCTGCTGGCGGCGCTCAACGTTGACGAGCTCCTTGTTAAAGTCGTTCGCAAACGTCAGCGTGTTGAATTCATCGAACTCGAAGGTCAGGGCGTATCCAATGCGCATGTTCGTCGGCAGGGCCTGTTCCTGCTCGTTGAACGTCATCGTGCCGCCCATGTTGGCGATGTTCAGCCCGGTCGAGAACGTGGTGTTCGTAGAGCCGAGAGCAAAGGGTTTGGTTTGATACAGGGCGGAGAGGTCGAACGCCACGGTCGATGCCGAGCCGCTCTCGATGTCCTGCGTGCCATCCGACAGCTTCGAGTAGACGCCGCGCAGCGACGTGCCCAGGCCCAACTGCTCGGTCACCTGCACGCCATAGGAGATGCCGAAGGCCGTTTCGAAGGACTGCGACTCGCCGAGGATGTTGCCGCTATCGTCGCGCTGCTCCACTTCGCCGAGGTTCAGAAACGTGACGTTGGCACCGAACGTGCCGATGCCCTCGAAGTGGTGCGTGGCCACGAGGTACTCGTAGAAGAGCCCGGCGTCAAACTCCGGAAGCCAGTTGGCGTGGGTGATGCCCACCTGCGTGTTGCGCTGGAAGGCCAGGCCAGCCGGGTTCCAGAACATGGCGTTGGCGTTATCGGCGATGGCTACGCCGGCGTTGCCCATGCCAGCGAATCGGCTGTCGGGTTCAATGCGCAAAAAGAGAGCCGTGGATTCGCCAAGCTGCGCATGGGCCGGCAGAGCCAGCCCTACGGTCAAGACGAGAACGGTAAAGACAGTGCGCGTCCACTGAGAGGCGCAGGAAGGGAGGTCGAACATCATCGGAGGTACCTATGTCGTTGAGTCACATGCAGAAAGAACGCGCAGGGAGTTCAAGGTTCCTTGGCTCGATGCGAACACCGGGCGATACCACGGTAGGTGTACGGCTGCCCGATGCCTGCACAGGTCAGGAACCTCAGAGGCCGGTCTTCACAGTCGGAACGAGCCGGACGGCCCGTGAACGAGCGCATGAAGACAACGCGGGGTCCAAATGGCGTTCGTAGCGCTGCTTCCCTCGATAGGCACCAATGATTGACGAACGATCGACGCGAGAGGAAGTGAACCGCAACTCTCGATACACGAATGTAGCACCGTGGAACGAAAGGTACAAACGCCCCCGTCGAATCTTCAGGGAGTGCACCTACAGTTCACAATGCTCGTTACAATGCCGCGAGCGACCGGCGATTCGTCACTTCGACCCGTTGGTCGGAGCGGGTGAGGCCCGCTACGGCGGTGTCTGGATCGTGCTCGAAAAACAACTGCCAGTCCTCGTCCACAGCGGACTGCAAAAAGTCTGCCTTCTCCTCCATCGTCACGAGCGGACGGATGTCGTAGGCCATCGTCCACGCCGAAGCCAGGTGGTGGGTCGTGGGCAGAAGATCGGCGACGTAGACCAGTGTGCGCTCCGCGTCCGAAATCTTGACAATCTGCTGCGAATCGGTGTGGCCGTTCGCGAGCATCAAGTCGATTCCCGGAGCGAGGGGGCCGGGGCCGTCCACACGATGGAGTTGCCCGGCCGCCTCGATCGGCAGAAAGGTCTCCTGCAGGAAGGATCCTTTTTCCTTTGGGTTGGCCGTGGTCGCCCATTCCCAGTGCGCGGCCTGGACGTGGTACGTGGCATTGGGAAACGTGGGAGTCCGGGTTTCCCCGTTCCCACGGGTCGCACCGCCGCAGTGGTCAAAGTGCAGATGAGTCAGGATGACGTCGGTAACGTCTTCGCGGCGGAATCCATGAGCCTGCAGGGAGCCCTTAAGCGTGGCCCCCTCGTGGTCGACCGCGTAGATGTCTTCGTACTTGGTGTTGGCGAAGGTATCCCCGATCCCGGTGTCGACGAGAAAGAGGCGGTCGGATCCTTCGAGAAGCAGACAGCGCATGTGCAGCGGAATCCGGTTCTGCGCATCTGGCGCAATCCGTGAAGACCAGAGGGGCTTGGGCACGATCCCAAACATGGCCCCTCCATCGAGGCCAAAGCGCCCGGTCTCCACCGTGTACAGCGTGTACGGACCGATTTGAGTCATTGCCAAGGAGCTGTGAGTTGGGCGTTGTGGATCGCGGGACGTTAACTTCGGGAGACGCCCCCAGAAAATCCACGACATCCACTGCCTTCCGTGGCAATCGGGCGTTGAAATTCAGATCAGGAGTTGGAATTGGTTGGCCTCCGTCCGACGGGCTGCGCTTGAAAAGCGGGGCAGAATGGTGCCGGGAAGCGGAGGCGCAATCCCACTGGCGGCGGCACGGTGTCGTTACACGGCGCTCCTGCCTTCCTCTTCCGTCTCTCGTGGTTCTCTAAATCTCCTCCGGGGGGAAATTCTTGAAGTGTCCGTTCGACTGGATCCGGCGGCGGACATCGTCCTCCTGCTCGACCTTCGGGATAAGGGACTCGAAATGGTGGATGAGGTACTCGACGCGTTCGTTCTCGCTGTTGCGGGCGAGCACTTTTTGCTTCTCCTCTGCGTCGAGGCCGGCGTTCTGCGCGAGCATGAATGAGAGACGATCCACGCCATCATACACGTCGGGGCGCACTGTGCGGCCGGCCAGTTCGAGCAGTTTCATGTGCTGCGTGATGGCCCGCTCCTTGAGCGAGGGGTCGAGCGTCGGATCATCCTCCAGAAGGGCCACGTCGGCCGTGTAGTAGCTTTTCCGGTCGTGCACCGAGCGGAGCTCGAACCGCTCTTCGCCCTCCACGACAATGTCCATGCGCCCATCGTCGTAACGCTTCACGATGCGCTCGATCCGCGCCGTGGTCCCGATGTCAGCCAGCGAGCCCTCGTCGATGAGGACGATGCCGAAAGCTACATCATGATCCAGGCAGTAGTGGGTCAGATCTTTATAGCGCTCCTCAAAGATGTGTAACGGCAACCGTTCTCCGGGGTAGAGGACCAGCCCCAGCGGGAAAAGTGGAAGAGAATCAATTGTAGCCATACAAAGACAACCAGAAGCTCCATGCGCGGGTCGGAGAAGGTAAGCCCCGGGGTTGTAGCAATCTCAAGCGTTGCGTCTCCGAACCCGACGGGGTTCTTCACTTTCAGCGTACCCGCGGCGACTATTGACGCGCAGTACAAAACATGGTCACGAATCGCCATGTTTCACCCCGCCGTCGGAGAAGACACGGATGTCACAGCGTCGTCGCGTGAGGAACGGACGCGGAACAGCATCACGCCGCCCAAGACGGCGAGTGCCGTCATGGCGAGCGCCGCGGGCCATCGGAGCAGCAGCGCCCCGCCAACGCCGAACATGGCCCCGAACAGTACACACACCGCGGCCGCAGTGCGCTGCAGACTCCGCCGGAGCGAAATCACTGGGGCGAGGCCAGTCCGCTCGCGCTGCCGCTGCCACCCGGGCCCGCCGGGTCGCACGGCCCGGTAGAACCGATCGAGGGTCTCCTCGTCCTCGGGCGGCGTGAGGTACATCACCGTTATCCAGACGACGGTCGTGATGCCGGTAATCACGAACAGGCGCAGGCCGAAATCGCCGATGGTGAGTACGGGCACGACGGTCGTCAGCATGCCGACGGCGAAGCCGCCCAGCATTGCCGCAAGCTCGGCCCAGGCGTTAATGCGCCACCAGAACCAGCGCAAGATGAGCACGACGCCCGGCCCCGTGCCGATGGCGATAACGAGCCGGAAGACCGTCGCCACGCTCTCCGAGAAGAAGGCCGCGAGTCCGCCGAGAACCGTGATGAGAACCGATGCCACGCGTCCGGCCACGACCAGTTCGGCCTGGGTCGCCTCCGGATGGATGAAGCGCTGGTAGAGGTCGTTCGTCAGATACGACGCGCCCCAGTTGATCTGCGTCGACACGGTGCTCATGAATGCGGCCACGAGCGAGGCCACCACGATGCCAAGCATGCCAGTCGGCAGAAAGTCGATCATCAGTTTCGGATAGCCCAGTTCCGGATCCTCCATCTCCGGATAGATCACGACCGCCGCGAGGGCCACGAGCACCCAGGGCCACGTCCGCACCACATAGTGCATCACGTTAAAGAACCAGGCGGCCTTCTCGGCGCTGGCCTCATCGCGGGAGGCCGCGAGGCGCTGGATGAACTCGCCCCCACCATCGGAGCGCCGAAACGTCCACCATTGCACGCCGACGTAGGCGAAGAAGGTCGTCGCGCTGATGCCGGCGAAGCTGCTCCACCCGATGCCGAGCCATGTCTTGGCGTCGAGCGTGAGCGGGATGAAGGCCAGCACGTCGAACTCGGTGTGCTGCTGCGCCTGTGTGACGAGCCCCGACAGGCCGCCGACCTGCGGACTCGAAATGGCAAACCAGGCCACGGCAATGGCACCGAAGAGCGCCAGAAAGAACTGGAAGAAGTCCGTGGCCACGACGCCCCACAGGCCCGAAAGCCCGGCGTAGAGCAACACCAGAACCGAGATGCCGAGGACCGTCAGCAGTTTCGGGTCGAGCCCCAGCACCGTGTCGCCTGCCGCAAACCCGAGGGTTTCCCAGATGCCGAGCGCGCCAATCACCTTGACCGCTGCGAGCATCATATAACCGATGCCGATGCAGTTGATGGGCACGGCAAACAAGAACGCCTTGATGGCCCGCAACGTGGCCGCCGACCGGCCGCCGTAGCGGATCTCGGTGAGCTCGGCGTCGGTCACGATTTCGCTGCGCCGCCACAGCCGCGCGAAGATATAGATGAGCGCCACGTGCCCCACCCCGAACGCCCACCATTCCCAGTTGCCCGCAATCCCGCGGGTGCCCACGACGCCCGCCACGTACAGCGGCGTGTCGACCGAGAACGTTGTCGCGGCCATCGACGTGCCGGCCAGCCACCAGGGCAGCGACCGCCCCGACACGAAGAAATCTTCCAGCGACCCCGACGCCCGTCGCGACAGATACACACCGACGCCCAGCGCGAGCACCATGTACGCGACCACAATGATCCAGTCAAGAAGCTCCATGAGCGGCGGGAACGACAACGCGGAGAATGCGAACCGCCGCAAACCTAGGGCACAGCGAGGATAATGACGAGCGGGGAGCGTGAGGGAACGCGAGCGTGGGAGCATCCGCGTCACAGAACGGATTGAAACGGGGGTACGACGGCACGCGCGCTGGAATCCCCCACGGCACCGGACTGCTCGAACAGGTCCAAATAGGTCTTCACCGCGCTGGGGTAAAAGGTCTGCCGCTCCATTCGTACCACGAGCCGGGCGTAGGCGCCGTGCAGGCACGGATCGAAGGTGCCGTCGAGTCGCAGCATCGCCATGCCGCTCTGCCACATCTGCTGGGCCTGCTCCGCGTTCTGCGCATCCGCAAAGCACCGTCCAACCCAATACACATAGGATACGAGCTGGACATGCGCCGCCGACGGAAGCAGCAAGACCACAATGACGATAACCCCAAGAGGGAAGTCAGAAATGCGTGACGTCCAGATCAGGAGAGGCTTCTATGTAAA